>CAZVFR010000062.1:0-14516 GCA_964626505.1 uncultured Methylococcaceae bacterium | reverse complement strand
ACCGGACTTTACCTTGTGATTTTTTATCTTTAGAAAAATTTCGCTGAGTAGTTACTTTCTTTGTTTGTTAGTTAGTTTTCTTTGATTTTGGCTCTGTTCGCGTTCGTTGTCGGTGCCCAGTAAATACGCCTTGTGTAGATATTCCTTAAATGGCTTATTTACTAGCTTTATAGGAAAAACCAATATTAAACGCGAACAGAACCTTTTAATTTTTCATTAAAATCGTCCTGCCGAAACGGTAATCGTAGCCAGCACCCCTGCATTAGCTTTTTCGACGTGGAATGCGTAACCGCAGAGTTCGGTGCCCAAAACAGGCAAACCGGAAATCACTGCCTCTAATATAACATTACCCGCGGTTTCCGCTATATAAACCGGATGCACAAACAGATCCGCCCCTAGATAAAACCGCGGTCCATCATCGCGCCCCGGGGAAATATCTATCTGTTGCAAACTTGCAGCCATACAGAGTTTGCACTACCATCGCCGATCCGTTTCGCATCTGCATTTCCCTTTAGAATCTGAACACAATTGTTACCACACCCAGTCATCCAAAATCAAAAAGAACTTACCTAGACAACCATGTGCGGCCTTTTCGGCATAACCCACCCAGATCTCACACGAGCCAGGAAGGCGCTCGACACGCTTAGCCATCGCGGCCCAAACCAATCCGGGGAATGGTCTAACCAGGATCTTTATATCGGGCATCGCCGGCTTAGTATATTGGATTTGTCCGAAAACGGCCGCCAACCCATGTTGGCTTCAAGCACGGGTGTTGTAATCGCCGTGAATGGCGAAATTTATAATTTCCAAGATTTGCGCAGCCAATTGCGCAGAAAATACCGCTTTAAAAGCCACTCGGATTCAGAAGTCGTATTGCACGGCTACCAGGAATGGGGAATTGAAGGTCTACTGTCACGTATTAAGGGCATGTACGCAATCTCGATCTTCGACCCAAACACGAATAAGGTCTACCTGGTTAGAGATATCGCTGGAATTAAACCCCTGTATTATTATCACTCGGACGGAGAATTTGGCTGGGCATCGGAGCTCAAAGCGTTGCGGGATTACCTCGGTAACGACCAACTGGAGTACGACCCTAGTGCATTATACGATTTCCTAACCTACCTTTATGTTCCGCCTCCCAAGTCCCTATACCGAAATATTTTCAAGCTCGAAGCCGCTCATTACGCGTGTTTCGATCTCAGTTCAAAGCGGCTGACAAAAACCCGCTTCTGGTCGTTACCTAAAGAAACGCAAGATATAAACTTAAGCGACGCTAAGGCACGTTTGCGCGATCTAGTCGTCGACAGCATAAAAGACCATATGATCAGCGATGTACCGGTTGGTTTCTTTCTAAGCGGCGGCATAGACTCCAGCGTTGTAGTCGGTGCCGCTGCACAAGTATCAGATAAAATCAATAGCTACACGATTGGCTTCGACGTAGCCGGCTACGATGAAAGCGGTTATGCCGAGATGGTGGCTCAGATGCACCAGACCCGGCATCGTTGTGAAATCATGCAACGCGAACAGGGCATAGACTTATACAGCAATCTCAAAGATTGGTTCGACGAACCTCATGCCGATACGTCAGCCTTACCCACGTACATGGTTTCAAAACTGGCAAAAGAACAGGTATCTGTTGTATTAACCGGTGACGGCGGCGATGAAATATTTGGCGGTTATGTACATTATTTCAAATTTGCCAAAATGAATGGCCCCAAATCAAAAGCATTGTCGCCTCTAAAAAACATCAATGCATGGGCAAAACAACGCTTTCACGGCAAGGAAATAGGCAAAGCTTTTTCCAACCTGGAACGTAAATTTTTCCTAAACGACCTGGAGCTGCATACCCGTTTACTGGGCGGTATGATCAAAAATGAAAAAGCAGAATACCGCGCGCTATTCGGCATTCCCGACGACTATGACGATTATTGGTTTTTCAGACAATTCTACGACCCCGACCTCCCTACGCTAACTCGCCTGCAGTATTTGGATTTCCACACCTACCTGCCCGAAGATATTCTGACCAAAGTGGATAGAACCAGCATGGCTGTTTCACTTGAAGCACGGGTCCCCTTTATCAGCAAAAAAATCATCGAATTTTCATTTTCACTGCCTGAATCAGTGCGCATTCCGAACAATGATCCCAAGGGGCTACTGAAGCAGACGTTTGCGGAATTGCTACCCAAAGAGATTCTCGATAGAAAGAAAAAAGGATTTACCATCCCGATGAAATCATGGCGCGCCGATTTTTTCGGCGAATATGTATTTCCGCAGGAAAACATCCTGAAAAACTTCTATTTGTAGTCCTTTTCCTAGTGTTGGATTTTGTTGGTTATTCCACAGTTATAGCCCGTAGCGCACTGTCAGAATTTTTTACAACTTCATCGGCAAAGCCGACTCAAAACAGTTACGCATCGCGCTACTGACTGTTTTATATTGGAATATTATGCCCGGCACAAAACATGCATTGTTTGTTCTTAAGATTTCTTTGATTGACGGCAGGCTAGGCGCAAGCTTAGCAGCCATCGCAAGATTTTCTCCTCTGCACGATAGATTCCATTTTTCTCGTAGAAATGGAATCTTAATTCAAGCCTCGGACATCCGGGGCTTTTGTTTGTCTGATCCGTTGAATAATGCATCTGAAACAAACGAATCGGCTCTAACTCACTTTAGCCCGCATCGTGAAAAATCTGTTTAAACCAATTTACTGTGTAAATTATTCTGACACTAATTCTATTTTTTCACCTTTAACGGAAACTACGCGTAAAAATTACCGTAGGGTGAGTTGTACGCACCAATCAGCATTGTTTTGCGCTTCTGATATTGCAATGGTGCGTGCAACGCACCCTACATTAGTAGCAGACACAGTAGAACTAAGCAAAATCAGATTAGCGGAAAAGTCATAAGCGCTACGGTACCACCCTCGGAGTGGCTCGCGATCGAGATACTACCTTGGTGCAAAGTTACGATTTCCTTAACCAAACTCAATCCTAAACCGGAACTTTTGCGCCCGGTATCGGGCCGTTTTAGCGAATAAAAGCGTTCAAATATGCGATCTTGCGCATAATCCGGAATTCCAGGACCATTATCGCGGATCTCAAACCGTATCGCGGCGACATCCTTAACTACGCTTAGCGTGATAATTTCATCTGCGGGGCTAAATTCGATGGCATTTTGGAGTAGGTTGATAAGCGCCTGGCGAATTAAAAATGCTTCCGCATGAAGCGTACAGCCCCGGATGCCGTCTATAATCAGCACTAAGCGTTTGGCATTCAATGAGGGTTGCAAAATCTGTTCAATCTCATACAAAAGCTCGTCGATGGAGAGTCGCTGAAAACATTCGATTTCTTGTTTCGATTCCAGTGAGGTCAAGAGCAAAAGATTCTCTACAATCCGTGTGATTCGATCCGATTCTACGTGGATATTTTGCAAAAATACTGTGCGCTGCTGTTGCGGAAGATCTTCGCTCAAAAGTTCCACCGCGCCACGGATTGCGGAAACCGGACTTTTAATCTCGTGGGTCAAGGTTTGAACGTAGTTTTCCACGTAACGCTTGCCCTCCAGCGCATCGCGCATCTCCTCAAACGCGACACCCAACTCCGCCATTTCGCCGCTACCCAAAGCCGGCAACTTGACGCGTTTTCCATCCCGCACATTGCGCGCATAGCGGGTTAACTGCTGAATCGGACGCGTGACCCACAAGCCCAGCAATAAGCCGATCGCAATCAAACTCAGGCAAACCGCCGCGCCGCCGATAATGAGTTTACGCTGCGCTGCCTCGACAAATTGGTTGGAACTGTAGGTTGGTTTTCCAACCGAAAGCACGCCAATCAAATCGCCGTTGATAACAATCGGCGACGCGATATACAACATCTTGATAGCAGCATCTTTGACGCTAATCGATGTCCGCGCACCATAGTCACCGCGTAAGGTTCTGTAGACATCCCGCCACTGCGAATAATCGCGGCCTTCATCACGCCCGTTATCGGAATCAAATAATACCAATCCAGCCTGATCGGTAATATAAATTCTAAGATCGACACGCGTTTTGACCAAGCCAAAAATCCGCGCGGAAAATCGCTGCGCATGAATATCGGCGAAGCTGCTGCGGAACAGCTCAGTATTTATTCTGCCCTGTTCGGCAGTGGATGCGGCCAAAGAAGCCAACACACGGGCCGTATCGACTAAGGGTTCTTCCGTGGATTCTCGGTAACGCAGCTCTATATCGTCAACTATAAAATCGATCAAAAAGTAAAAACCAATACCGAATAACAGCACAATACCCAGAAAAATGCGCTGTCTGATACTCATGAAGACTCTCGTAGTGAGTAGCCCATACCACGGTGGGTTACGATCGGGTCGACCTCGTCCGATACGGCTTTCAACTTCTGACGAAGTGTTTTGATATGGGTATCCACGGTACGCTCGAGGCTAACGCCGCCATGCTCCCAAGCATGTTCCATCAATTGCTCGCGGGAATAAACACGTCCTGGAGAATTCACCAGCATGCATAACAGTCGGTATTCGGTCCGCGACAATTCTAAGGGTATCTGCCGATATTTGATTTGTACGCGCAGCTCATCAATTTCGAACCATGCATGTTTATTAGGCGAGATCGAAGGCTGCAGATTTGCATTTTTTTCGCCGCGCCGTAATACGGCTTTTACCCGGGCGCTAAGCTCACGCGGGCTGAATGGTTTGACCACATAGTCGTCAGCCCCGAGTTCCAAGCCCACAACCCGGTCGATTTCATCAGACCGCGCGGTCACAAAAATAATCGGTACCACCGAAGCACTAAGAATCTGTTTGGCAAGTTCGAAGCCGTTGACATCCGGCAAACCCACATCAAGGATAATCAGATTATATGCTGTCTTCGCAAGCTCGCTGAGTGCTTGTCCGCCCGTGGCACACCACTTGGGTTCAAAGCCTTCAGTACTCAGCGCATAAACGATATTATCAGCAATAGAGGATTCATCTTCAACGACCAGGATCTTATTGCGCATACGATTCGATTAGCGAGCGGTTTCTAACAGCATTAGTTGTAAAATGTCAGATTCAATCGCTATTGATTCTGGATGGACCAACTAAGCCACCTAGGCAGCTCTAGCAATCCCACGGTAATTGAAACCTAAAATCTTCGGGGTATCCAGCAAATAGCTAGTCTCAAGCGAATCTATACGAAAGCCCGAAGCGGCCAGACAGTCGGGAACCGAGCGGTTAAGATGGCAACCGCCCGCGAATGTCTTCCATAGCGGATTCAATCTATTTTGCCATTTCGCCACCCTGGAATCCGGTGCAAGGCCATGTTCGCTAAACAGCAAAATGCCATCAGGTTTCAAAACCCGCTTAACTTGCGCTAATACGGCTTTCCAATTCTGAATTGAGCACAGCGTATAAGTCAATACGGCAGTATCGACGCTGGCGTTTTTCAGCGGAAGTTCTTCGGCGGGAACACTCAACCATTCTAAGGGTATTGAAGAATTGATCAGATTAGGCCTGGCCTTTTCGTACATACCCAGAGAAGGCTCGACACCCCATAGTTGATTTACTCGCTTAGGATCGTAATAAGGCAGATTGAAACCCGAGCCCATTCCTAGTTCCACGACACATCCGTAGGCCAGCGGAACAATTTCTTTACGCTGATCTTGAATCTGCGGGGTACCACAGGCCAGATTGATTAAATGCGGAAGGCAATAACGTTCGTAAAGGCTCATAGTTTTAGCAAATTCTGTGGATCACCAACGAACCTTCGACCAAAGACCCGAAAGCTCCATATCAGCAAAATGATCAACACTCAGCCGTTCATGAATCGCACAGCGCCAGTCGGGTACTCGTGGTATGTGATCTGACTAACTTGCTCGCCGACGTTTGGGCACTGCATGGGCAATATCACAACGCCGTACGATCCTACCGCGTTGCGTTGAAACCAAACCATACGTTGTGATAACCAAACCGTCTATCAGTCCTTTTCCCCCAAACGCCGGCGATTTTTTTCGGTTATGCCATACTGTCCCGCAATATCGCTTCAAAGTTTTCCGCGTAACCCTTGATCAGCTTCCACTGATCGGTGCCGTTAATGATTCTACGGGCATTTCTATAATCGACCTTGTTGCCGGAGAGATAATCGGCCAGCTTTTTGCCGGTAAATGCGCCCTTACGCATGCCATACGACATGATGCTATAGGCGACCGCTGGAATCAGCGTGTTTTCCGGATGATCGATCAGATTTTCACTGGCCGGTAGCTTGAGCGCCTTACTCAGGCGTTCATAATTCGCCCGCCCGGTAATTTGTACATAACCCCGCCCACGAAATTTCCAACCATCTCCAGGTTCGGTGTTGCCCAAGCGCTTGCCGATTCTGGTACCGGTTTCATATTTGTCAAAATATGATTTCCCTCCAAATTCAGTTATGGGCCTCCATTTATTGGCGCATTCATGCTTTACGGTTGCGAGCATATAAGCGGCCCAGCGAACGTCTTTAATTTGATCATCGCTCTCCATTTGGCGACCCAGTAGTTCTATACCCGTCACCATCTCCTGCCTTAATCCACCAAATGCATTCCGATAACCATTAAAAAACGTAGTGTGATTAATTTCCATGTTAACTCCTTTTCATGTAATTACTTCAGTGCACTGCTATTTGACTCCATCACTTCGTTAAACAAGCTCAATTACGCGTATAAACTATGCATGTATTCGTTAGTTCTGAAACCAACAGCGGAAACCTGAACAGTTTCATAGATTATGCTGATATTTTGTAATACTCAGCAAATTTAAAAACACCCTGTAACTGCTCAGATTGCCCTCAAATTGTTCGAGTACAAGAAGAAAACGCGCAGTGTACCGGGGTACATGAGCATTATCGCCGCCGTAATCGGATAAATTTGAGGGTAAGCTGAGTAATTACGTTAGTGCAGCATGTTTTCGTGATCTACTCTAATCCAACCCTGCGGCGGCATACCGATCCGCTGCTCGGCGTGGGCTTCGATTTTCGCGGGGCACGGAAACCGAGTCCACAGTTCCAACAGTTCGGCGAGTTTACCCTGCAAAGCGTAAACCGCCCAACTGCCACAATCCCCCGTTTGTCTGGCAAGATTTAGAATATTAAGTTCCCCATGAGCCGCATCGATCATGGGCTCGCCCCACAGTTCGAATTGCGGATTGGATTGCAATGACTCACCGTCAGCCGATTCGACACGGTTAAATTTCATGGCTATTACGCGATCAACCCCAGCATTTTTATCCACGATAAAATACACGAAAGAAGGCTGATACGCGCCCGCGGAACACAGCACGGACACCAATTCCAAGCCATTTTGCAAGGCATAGACTTCAACGCCGGACCCCAAACCCGCATAACTGGCCTGGAATGAGTCTTCACAATCAATGTTCCAAGCAAGCGTTTTGCGCCACTTCAAACGTATTTCGATATTGTCTGCTTTTATCTGGGCTGAGGTTTTAACCTTGCTCGCCTCGGGTATACGCTGCTGGACTGGCGAACAAGCGGAAAACCAAAATAACGCATATAAGGAAAATATCGAAAATATTGAGGCACGCTTTACTGCCGAACTGAATTTAATCATCAAACACCGTTATATGCACGAACAGCCATTATCAACATCGATTACAACCACCTTGTCAATACCGGTAAATAAAGCGTTAATGAACTGCATTTTACGACTCTAAGTTAGTTTATCAACTACGCCGGTAAATGTAGGACAGAAACTATACCGCCTACCAATGCTCCTTTAGGAAGGGAGTCTAAGCAGATGACGTAAACCTTTGCATTCGCCGGGCATAACTCACGCGCTATCGTTGGCGAAAATTCACCGACTGGTTTGACGCTTCTAAATCAAGGAAATTTCATAGCATTGCGAAACACCATTATTGCAAGCACAATGGAATAGTTGCAGGTGATTTTTATTAGGACGCCTCTAATACTCTACTAAAGGCAAGCTGCCGGAAAATAAATATCCCCGCCGCAAGCAGCGAAGTATTGACGTACAGGTAGAGAGGTATTGGCATTTCAAGACCGTCGGTAGCAGGGATGCTACAGTCGAGCTTACACGGACGTATTTACAGCGCGTCTTGAAATGCCAATACCTCTCTATGACCCTACTTTAATTTCGCAGCACGCTTCGGGGAATTAAACCCAAAGAGATTAAAACAAGCTCATAATCCTCAATTGCACCCACGCGTTCTACGGCAGCCGGAGGCCAACATATGCAAAATGATGACAACAATCTCTATTATTCAGATTACCTTGAATTGGACCAACTGCTGAGCGCGCAGCATCCGGAAAGTACTAAACGCGGCACACCGGCCCACGAAGAAACCTTATTCATTATTACCCATCAGGCTTACGAACTTTGGTTTAAACAAATTCTGCATGAACTTGCTTCGATCTTAGCGTTATTTTCAGCTATCCCGCTAAACAATAAAGCCTTGAATACTATCATTGCGCGACTTGAGCGCATCGTAGCGATTCAAAAAGTTCTTAATCAACATCTGGATATACTGGAAACCATGACGCCGCTTGATTTTCTCGACTTCCGGGATTATCTAACGCCAGCCTCGGGTTTTCAAAGCGTTCAGTTCAGAGAAATAGAATTACGCCTGGGTTTATCAACGCGTTTGGGGAGAGCAAGTTTTGGCCGTTTTTGTGAGAAAGACCGTCAATATCTGGAAAACGTTGCCCAGCAAAATTCCTTGTTGGAGCTGGTAGACGCTTGGCTGCACCGTATGCCCTACGTTGAATTTGGAGAATTCAATTTTTGGCAAAGCTATCGCGGCGCGGTCGATGAAATGTTGTACAAAGATGCCTCGACAATTCGAAAAAACCCGCTGCTAACTAAAGACGAAATTGAGCGCCAATTGACTGAATTGGCAAACACACAACGCAGTTTCGATTATTTATTCGATAAAAAACTCTACCAGGAACACAAAAATACCGGTAGTTTAACGCTAAGCCACGAAGCGACATTGGCTGCATTGTTTATCCGCTTGTACCGAGACGAACCGCTGCTGCAACCCCCGTTTAGGCTGCTTAACTGTCTTATGGACATAGACCACCACCTAATAGCTTGGCGTAGCGGACACATGGTTATGGTGCATAGAATGCTGGGTACCAAGATCGGTACCGGCGGATCCAGCGGACAAAAATATTTAAAAAATACCATCAGCGAAAAGCGAATTTTCTCCGATTTATTCAATCTGTCGACTTATCTGATTCCACGCTCGCAGTTACCGGAATTGCCGGAAAATCTAAAGCGTAACCTTGGATTTTATGATGCAAATAACTAGTGCTCCTGGGCTTAGTCCGCAATACGAACCACGGTTCGTCCATGAATCTGACCTTTGGCGTAACCGTCAACCGCATTAAAGACTTCATCTAGAGAGATTTCCCGGGTTACGATCTTATCGATGTGTCGCGGGCACAGATCATCGGCAAGGCGTCGCCAAATTCGAGCACGCAGATCTGCGGGACAATAAACCGAATTAATGCCGAGTAAACTAATACCTCTGAGTATAAAGGGCATAACCGTCGTATTGATCTCCACGCCACCAGCCAAACCAATGCATGCGATGTTACCTCTAAGTTTGACGCTACGCGTAAGCCACGACAGTAGATCACCGCCTACATTGTCCACCGCACCGCCCCACTCCGCGGTTTCCAAAGTCTGACGACCCAACACTAGCGATTGTCTGGGTAAAATCCGGCTGGCCCCCAGTGCGGTCAAATAATCCCTATACTCCGGTTTCCCGCTAATCGCGACGACTTCGTAGCCTCGATTAGCAAATAAATCCAGCGCGAAGCTGCCCACTCCTCCGGTCGCCCCGGTGACCACAATGGGGCCCAGTTCCGGGGTTTGCCCGTTGTGTTCCATACGGTCAATCGCGAGTGCGGCCGTAAATCCGGCGGAACCGATTGCCATAGCCTCGAACAAACTGATACCTTGCGGCAATGGCACAACGCATTTTGCGGGCACGCGGGAATATTCCGCATAGCCGCCGTCCAAGGTTTCCGATAAGCCACAACCACAAACCAAAACTTCATCGCCTGCTTTGAATTCCACGGCATCTGAATGCTCCACTACGCCGGCAACGTCTATTCCGCCGACCAGCGGTGATTTTCTTAATATTCTGCCTTTCCCAGTTATGGCCAATGCATCTTTGTAATTAATACTGGAATAAGAACCCTTGATGACAACCTCACCCGGTGTGAGCATATCAAGCGAAATATTTTCCGTCCCGGCCGAATAGTTATGCTGCTGCGCATTTATTCTGATTGCTTTGAATGTATTCATGGCTATGTCCCTGTTGTTCCATTCTCCAAATTGGACACTTTCGCAATCGTTTTATCACCGATCAACCACAAAACTGATATTTTTGGCTAAACGATTGTCCTATTCATAAATACAGGACACTGGGAACTATCTGTGCCCAATCGTCTTGATATACGTAGAACCTAAACTGCAACCTACTATGCATGAACTTTCGATCACAGCACCGCACTGAGAAAATGCACAACGAAACATGCAATTATGAGATCGATGACCGCGGAACCGCTACGGTTACACTGAACCGGCCTCTGGTACACAATGCTCTGAGCGCAGAATTGATTCATGCACTCGATGGACTATTGAATGACATAGGTCACGATTCCGAAATACGCACAGTAGTCCTATGTTCAAGCGGGAACAACTTTTGCGCCGGTATGGATCTGCAATCGGTACACAATTCTGAATTTGAACAATACGCTTATATTCTCGCGCAAACGCTACGCACCTTATACCAGCTTTCTAAGCCCACAATCGCTATCGTACAAGGATCAGCAATTGGAGGCGGCGCCGGGCTGGTAGCCTGCTGCGATAGTGCCATCGCTGCAGTAGATGCGAAATTTTGCTTTGCTGAAGTACGCTTGGGTTTGATGGCATCGACGATCAGTCCGTATATCATCCGCGCTATCGGACCCCGGGCCAGCAAACACTTGTTCCTAACCGCCGAAACAATTGACGCAACCGAGGCGTATCGGCTCGGCTTGGTACACAAAGTGTTGGATCACTCAGACTTTGCACCGTCACTCAGAGAATATACAGATAAAATCAGGGCTGGCGGCCGGGCCGCGCTCAAAGCGACCAAATTACTAGTTGACGAAGTCTCAACCCTTGAAATTAACTCTGCGACCAGCAATCTTAGCGCCGAATGGCTGGTTCAAATTCAAAAATCCAGCGAAGCTTCCGAGGGCATATCGGCATTCCTCGGAAAAAGAAAACCGCGGTGGACGGGCTGATCCCGTGGACTTGAACTTCAATCGTTCCGCGTATCAGGGGCCAACTCTGCCGAGTTACGTTAAAGTTGTGGAAGTCGGACCTAGAGATGGTCTGCAAAACGAAACTCGTGAAATTGCAACTCAATGCAAAATTGAACTTATAAATCGCTTGTCGGACTGCGGTTTTACAGCCATCGAAACAGGCAGCTTGGTATCACCTCAAAAGGTTCCGCAAATGCGCAATAGCGATGAAGTATACCGTGGCATTGATAAGCAGGACCGAGTTGACTATTGTGTTTTGGTCGGCAATCGCTTGGGCTTGGACCGCGCAATAAATATGAACACCACGGCCATCGCAGTGTTTTGTGCGGCAAGCGAGACTTTTTCTCGGAAAAACAATAATTGCAGCATCGAAAAAAATCTTCAATGCATTCAAGAACTCTGTGACATCGCCGCCAATAGCGGCATAAAGATCAGGGCCTATATTTCTTGCGTATTGGGCTGTCCTTATGAGGGCAAAGTGGATGCCGTGCGAATCAGTTATCTGGCAAAAACCCTTTACGGGTTCGGGTGCACCGAAATATCACTCGCAGACACCATTGGGGTCGGAACCCCCGGACTTTCAAAAACGCTTATCGATTGCGTCGCATGCGACGTTCCGATTGAAAACCTCGCAGTCCATTTTCACGATACCTATGGGCAAGCACTCGCAAACGTTCTCGCGACAATGGAACTGGGAGTACATATCGTGGATAGCGCTGTAGCCGGACTGGGCGGCTGCAATTTCGCCAAAGGCGCAACCGGCAACCTGGCCAGCGAAGATCTTGTGTACATGCTTCACGGCTTGAACATTTGTACTAACATTAATTTTGAGAGGTTGGTTTCAACCGGATGGTTTATCGCGGATTGCCTGCAGCGCGATCCTGCATCGAAAGTTTCATTAGCACTACGAAACGCCAGTCATAGCAAATCGAAGCCTATCTTGGATACCAATTTCAGCGGCCCCAGATCCGGCCGATTATGAATTTTATAAATTTGCCGCGGTCTACTTAACATACGATCACTACAGGCGGAGCCATGTCGTTGTCTTCTATTATTTCGGTCCTTTCTTCATCGGACGATCAGAGCAATCAATTCCAAAATGATGTATTCCAACTAGCGGAATACCATGGCCTGGATGAACTTCATTTAAAAAGCGATCCAAAAACGGGACTTAGAGCGATCATCGCAATTCATAGTACAACGCTTGGACCGGCCTTGGGCGGAACCCGCAGTCGGATGTACGAATCCACCCAACAAGCCATTGCTGATGTAGTCCGTTTAGCCCGAGGAATGAGTTACAAGGCCGCTTTTGCAGGGCTGCCCTACGGTGGCGGTAAAGCGGTTTTGATTCAGCCTGAGACAATCGCCGACCGGGATGCTTATTTTCAATCCTACGGCAAGTTTATCGACAGCCTGGGTGGTCGATTCATCACCGCCGTGGATGTCGGCACATCAGTCGAAGACATGGATTTAATTTCCATGCAAAGCGCGCATGTGCTTAGCACGTCAGCGGGCCATGGTGACCCATCATTTTATACCGCGCTGGGCGTATTCAAAGGTATTTGCGCGGCGGTTAAAGTAAAATTTAACCGCGACAACCTAAATGGCATCAAGGTCTCGATACAGGGTATCGGCAAAGTCGGTTTTCACCTTGCATCGTTGCTGTATAAACAAGGCGCAAAACTTAGGGTCAGCGACATAGACCCGAAGACACTGGAACGCTGCACGTCCAAATTCAACGCGATTCCGGTCAGTGAAAACGAAATTTTAAGTCTGGAATCCGATATTTTTTCACCCTGTGCTTTAGGTGGGGTTCTGGATAAATCCACCGTAAACAAAGTCAATACTCAAGTAATTTGCGGTGCGGCAAATAACCAACTTGGCGATGACGGACTCGGTGATACGCTACACCATCGGGGGATATTTTACGTGCCGGATTATGTGGCCAACTCGGGTGGCCTGATGCACGTAATCCTAGGTGATAACGACGAACTACAGCGCCGGATAGAAAATATTTACGCTGCGGTGATCGATATTTTTCAACGCTCTGAAACGTCCGATGAACCTGCCCATCGTGTAGCTAACACAATAGCTGAGGAGATTTTATACGGCTAAAACCCGGCCTTCTCACAAGCGAAAAAAGAGTTTTCTGACTGAGCCGAATACGGGCTAGCTCAACGGAATATAAGCCCGCTTGCTTATTCTCCGCCACACAGTGTGATCACGGTGAATAGCTTCGTAAAATTAAAGCGTTTAGACCAATTTGGAGGGTGATCCCTATGACTAAACAGACGGTTAAATTAGCGCACAACCGCGCCACGCCGAATACCGCTAACACGCGGACCGCAGTACCATTCAGCGCCAAATTCAACATCAAGTTTATCCAATTCCTAGACCCTGACGCACGCGTCGTACGGCCTTTGCCTGGTTTTGCCAGCGACCCTGAAAAACTGATTGAATTGTATAGCGCGATGCTCAAAACCAGACTGTTTGATACAAAAGCCATCTCACTGCAAAGACGCGGGCAATTAGGCACCTACGCTTCGTCCATGGGCCAGGAGGCTATTGGTACCGCGGCCGGTACGGCCATGCAACCTGAAGATGTGCTGGTACCCGCCTACCGGGAATACGCGGCACAATTTCTGCGTGGTGTCAGGATGCAGGATATTTTGTTGTATTGGGGCGGTAATGAGACGGGAATGAATTTCACCGAAGCCAAACATGACTTTCCGATTTGCATTCCCATTGCGAGCCAAATCCCTCAAGCAGTTGGCGTGGCCTATGCCATGCAGTACAGAAAGGAAAAACGAGTTACGCTATGTATATTTGGCGATGGCGCAACCTCCAAGGGCGATTTTTACGAAGCGATCAACGCAGCCGGCATCTGGAATCTCCCACTGGTGTTTTTGATCAACAATAACCAGTGGGCCATTTCTTTGCCACGTACAGCGCAATCGCACGCCGAAACCTTGGCGCAAAAAGCTATAGCGGCCGGCATAGAGGGCCAGCAAGTCGACGGCAACGACGTTATCGCGGTTCGTTATTGCGTTCAAAAAGCCTTGGATAAAGCCCGTCGCGGCGACGGACCCACGTTGATTGAAGCCCTAACCTATCGATTATGTGACCACACCACCGCGGACGACGCAAGCCGATACCGCGGCAAAGACCAACTTGACGAAAATTGGCGCTATGAACCACT
>CAZVFR010000061.1:0-14696 GCA_964626505.1 uncultured Methylococcaceae bacterium | reverse complement strand
TAGAAAAGTTTTCACTCTATCCCGAGTACGGTTGTGTTTGTTGTGCAAACGCCTTGCGTGATTCTTAGGATTCAATTTTAAACGCACACCAACCGGTTTAGAATACGTAATTTTCACCCAGCCCGCATTTCTCCATGAATACCCAAAACCCAAGCGTCGAGATTTTTTCTCAGGGTGAGGAAATTGTCTCGGGCCAAACGACCGATACCAATGCGGCGTGGTTATCCCAGGAATTAATTCAGATGGGTTTTGACGTGGTGCGGCATACTGCAGTTGGGGACCGATTGGATGCGTTGATTGCATTATTGCGCGAAATTGCGGATCGAGCCGATTGTTGTATATGCACCGGGGGCTTAGGGCCGACCGGCGACGACCTGACCGCCGAGGCAGTAGCACGCGCATTCGACCAGCCCTTGGTTAAGGATGCGCAAGCACTGACACAGATTGAAGCACATTTTTCGCGTATGGGGCAGCCCATGCCGGAGGCTAACATAAAACAGGCCTTGTTTCCCGAGGGTGCGCGTCGTCTGGACAATGATTGGGGTACCGCGCCTGGATTTGCGTTGCAGGCCGGGCGATGCTGGTTTGCATTTGTTCCAGGCGTACCCTACGAAATGAAACAGATGTTTCAAGCGCGGATAAAATCGTTTCTGGAGCAGAATTTCGATTTAATTCCATTGCGCCGGATTACGCTAAGTTCAGTTGGATTGGGTGAATCGGCAATACAGGAACGCTTGCAAGCTGTTCAGTTTCCAGAAGGTGTAACCCTCGGTTTCCGTTCAGGGGCAATGGAGATGCAGACTAAATTGTTGTTTGAGTCGGGTTTTCCAGAAGCAGGCATCAGTTCGTTAACCCATCAGGTCTCGACCGCAATTGGAAAATCTGTATTTTGGATAGAGGGCTTGGGCGAAGCGTCAGCCGATTTGATCGAGGTTATCGGCAGATCCATGCAACAACAGCAGGGCAGACTCGTAGTCGTTGAAACATTGAGCGGCGGAAAAATCGCAGCACGGTGTGCCGGCAAATCCTGGTTTCATGAGGGCTCGGTAAAACCCGATATGGCGGCCTTAGTTGAAGGATTCGGCTTAGTGCTACCTCCAATGAATGACGAACAATCCATGGCTAAATGTGTGTCCACAATAGCCGAATTTTCGCAAAACGAAGCCGAAGTGGAATTCGCTTTGGCACAACTATGGTGTGGAGATGTCAAGGCGCTGCAAGATAAAACAAAAATCATCAGACTGCACACCGCACTGTCGACACCGGAAGGCGTGTTTCAATATAGCTGTAGCACCGGCGGGACTGGTGCGCGGAAACAAACGCGTGCTGCGACGATTGCGCTGGACATGTTACGGCGCTATCTATACGGTTTGTTGTCACATTGAATGGGCCGCTTCGAATCAACAAATTCTCAATAAACACTGATGCCACTATTAAGAATCACGAATCTATCTATCGCGTTCGGTAGCCATGCGCTCCTGGACGCAGCCGAATTACAAATTAAACTCGGCGAAAGGCTGGGCTTGATCGGCCGCAATGGAGAAGGTAAATCGACGTTGATGCATTTGATTGCCGGAAAGATCCAGCCCGATAATGGCGATATTTGGTTCAAGTCTGGTTTAAAAATGGCCATGTTGGAGCAAGTACCCGATTTGGTTGGGTTCGAGACTATTTACGATGCTGTTGCTGACGGCTTAGGTACGCAAGGGCAATGGATAGCCGAATACCACACACTATCCATGAATCCGGATTTGGATCAACAAGGCTTAAAGCAAATGAGTCGTTTGCAGGATTTATTGGAATCCAACGACGGGTGGAGTTTGCAGCAGCGTGTTGAAACCGTATTGAGCCGTTTGGATCTTCCCCCCGATAATCCCATTAGCGGTTTATCCGGTGGTTGGCAACGGCGAGTGGCCTTGGCTAGAGCGCTGGTCGTGGAGCCGCAGCTTCTGTTGTTGGATGAACCGACCAACCATCTGGATTTAGAAGCTATTTTATGGTTGGAGGAACATTTGCTGGAGTTTCCGGGTGCCGTGCTGATGGTGACGCATGACCGCAGTTTTTTGCAGAGATTAGCCACACGCATCATAGATTTGGACCGCGGTCGCCTGGTTTCTTGGCCGGGCGATTACCCCAATTACCTTAAGCTCAAAGCCGCGGCACTGGAAGAAGAAGCGCGGCGTGATGCGGAATTTGATAAGAAACTCGCTAAGGAAGAGGTCTGGATTAGGCAAGGAATCAAAGCCCGTCGAACTCGCAACGAAGGGCGGGTGCGTGCTTTGCAAAAGCTCAGAAACGAGAGAGCCCAGCGGCGTAAAGTGGTCGGCCAAGCCAAATTGCAACTTGACCGAGGCGAGCGTTCTGGCAAGCGGGTTATTGAAGTTGAAGACGCCAGTTTTAGTTATGGCCAAACGCCCATTTTGCGTAATTTATCGACCACTATTTTGCGTGGTGACCGGGTTGGATTAATAGGCCCAAACGGTGCGGGTAAGACGACTTTACTAAAGTTGTTATTGAAAAAGCTTGAGCCAGATTCGGGTGCAATTAAGCTGGGTACTCGGATTGAAGTCGCTTATTTTGATCAAATGCGTGACGACTTGAATCCAGACCAAACGGTTGCGGATTGGGTTGCCGACGGCAGTGATTTTGTCGATGTCAAAGGCCGAAAACTGCATATATTATCGTATTTGAATGACTTTCTTTTTTCACCTGACCGAGCCCGGTCGCCGATCAAAAGTCTGTCCGGGGGTGAACAAAATCGAATTATGTTAGCCCGCTTATTCATTCGATCCGCCAATTTACTGGTCATGGACGAACCCACCAATGACCTTGATATTGAAACCTTGGAACTGCTGGAAACTTTGCTGTTGAACTACGACGGTAGCTTGCTATTGGTGAGTCACGATCGTGAGTTTTTGGATAACGTGGTGACCAGTACTCTGGTATTCGAGGGTGACGGGCTCGTTAAGGAATATGTTGGTGGTTATACGGATTGGATACAGCAACGCCAATCACTCGCGGGTTCAATTTCGCCGGCTAAACCGGAAGAACCTAGGCTTGAGAAAAACGTCCCGGCACGATCCAAAACCAAGCTGAGCTACAAGGAAACACGTGAACTAGAGGCTTTGCCGGCAAAAATCGAAAAAATGGAATTAAAACAGGCTGAAGTCAACCAGCTGATTGCAGGAAGCGATTTTTACCAGAGTGATAAAGAAACCATTACCAAAACGCTCGATGAGCTAAAATCATTAGGTGACCAACTTGAGCAAACGTATGCACGATGGGACGAATTGGAAGCACTGGAATCAGAAATTCTGCAAAATACCCGCTAATGATAGTAAGTTCGGTTGCACCGCTATTGATTCTGATATAACCTTGCGCACCCTGAATCTAGACCTATAGTAATAGGCACGCCGTGTGCCTTGGTTTATGAATAATTGAGATGTAAATGAGTTTTGGAGAGGTGTCCGAGTGGCTTAAGGAGCACGCCTGGAAAGTGTGTATACGTTAATAGCGTATCGAGGGTTCGAATCCCTCTCTCTCCGCCATTTATCTATATGAAATATTTATATTTTACTTGCTATTTTGTCCAATTTTTGTCCAAAATTGGTTAATTCCATCATTTAATTTGCTTATGAATTGATTCCAACTTACTGTACTGCCGTATGGCCAAAGTATTCATGCGACTTCCTGATGGTAATATTTCAGCAGTCCACCGAGCCGTTCTCGGCAATTTATGGATGCATTTGGCTGGTTTCTTGGCTTGGTTAAGTCTGGGAACAAGAGTACATTGTCTTTTCCCTGATGATTCCGCTCTGCATGGTAATGCGCTAGATATTCATGCAAGGCCCGCCGTAATGACGATTCGCCGAAGAGAATTAGCTTTGATAAGCACTCTTCTTTGACCGATCTTACCCACCGTTCCGAAAAAGCATTTAAGTTGGGGCTGCGTGCTGGAAGTTTTATAGTTTTGACACCACCCGACTCGATCATCGTACAAAACGATTGGCAGTATTTTGTATCCCGATCATGAATTAAATAGCGGCTGTTCGCAAGGAAGCCCCATTCCTCCATCGCCACATTTCGGGCCATCTGCTTCATCCAGATTTCATTCGGATGCGGCGTCATTCCTGCCACTTCAACCTGACGGGTCTCCAGCTGTATGAAAAAAAGGACGTAATAGGTAACCAATCCGCGGAGCGTCACAACTTCCACACTGAGAAAGTCCGTCCCGACGAGAACACCCCTATGGGATCGAATGAAGTCTCTCCAGGTTGTCGTCGACTGACGTGTCGGCGCCGGCGGAATACCATTGCGACGCAGAATATTGCCAACTGTCTGATCTGAAATTTCATAGCCAAGAAAAGATTCGATGGCTGCGACTTGCCAGTAAATAGTTAATTTTACAGTATTAAACTGACATTCAGTCACAAGTGAATATCATGGTTGTTTGTACTATACTCAGGGATATGTAATGTGTTGGTGGTCGATCGATCGTAGATGCCGGGGTGTTAAAATGGTAAATAAAATTTCGTTTGTTCTGATTGGATTAATATGGCCGTTTCTATTGTTCGCGGACCATATCGCTAGCGACAGCTCCGATAAAGGTTTTATGTCAGCCGCCTTTTTTGTGCCAGGCAAGGGTATTTCAGCCCATACGACAAACAAACTTAACACCCAGAACCTAATTACAAATGCCGGTATGGAATTTCTTTTAATACCGGCCGGTGAGTTTCGGATGGGTTCAAAAGGCGGTGATGAGGATGAAAAACCGGTACACAAGAAGCGGATTAGCCAGGCGTTTTATATCGGTAAATACGAAGTTACCCAAAGCCAGTGGAAAAAAGTCATGGGTACTCGGCCCTGGATGGCCAGGGAAAATGTTCAGATAGGTGACCAATATCCTGCGGTTTATGTTAATTGGTTGGAAGTGCGGGATTTTGTCGCCCGCTTGAATAAATTGGAACGCTGTTCCTGCTATCGTTTGCCAACCGAAGTGGAGTGGGAATATGCAGCACGCGCGGGTGCTCAATCAAGCTACAGTTTCGGAAATAATACCCGTCAATTGGGAAGCTATGCTTGGTATGCCGATAATGCTAAGAGTCAGAAATTTGCCCATGTAGTAGGGCAGAAACAACCCAATCCCTGGGGATTATACGATATGCACGGTAACGTTTGGGAATGGGTTGCGGATTGGTATAAAGAAGACTTAGGTCCAAGAATTCGGGGCGGCAGCTGGGGAAGTCCCGCCAGTTCGTTGCGCTCCTCTAATCGAAGTGCCGCCCGGGTTGAGCGCCAGGCAAGCCATATCGGTTTTCGCATGGTGCGAGTATTGAAATAATTGATCTAATTATTCACCGTTTCAACGTCAACATGGATGTCTACATCCTTATATAGAAACATCGCAACACTTTGATTGATGCCAAAATATACATCCCTTCCGTCTATATAACTTTTGGCGGCGTTGAAGTTGTTTCGATATCGATCATAAAGAGCGTTGATGTCGTACAGCTCTGCAACAGGTTCGTCAATAAACGGGCCATAGTTACCAAACCATTTACGGTCAATCATCGATGCCGGAACATCTTTTCTTTCGGTAAACCATTTTTCCACCGCAACTAGCCTTGTCCTGGATAATTCATCATTATAGAGCTGACCTCCGGGCTGCGAGGCGCGTGCATCCAATCCTATCTTCATGGTTCTCTGCGACTCCACCCATTTTTGGTAGACGGCTTCCAATGCGCGTTGGTTATTAATCAGCAGAAAACCTTGGGAAGAGTCACCCTGAAACTGGTCATATAAAGCAGCGTCGTCATAATTGAATCGCACCAGATCTTGATAGTGCGTTGCAGAGTTATACATGTAAACGGAGGCCATCCCGCTCATGGTCGGTCCGCACACCTTTTTACATGCGAGGATATGGTCGAGTATTTCCCCGTAAGTATATTCTCCGCGTTTGACCTTTTCGGTTTCTGCCACAATATGGCCGCAGAACATTTTTAGCGGGGTTCCCTGTTTTTTCAGTTTGAACCGTATGGCTCGGTCTAACTGCTGCGCATTAAAAAACCGTGTCACCGACTGTTCACCGGATTCCGCTTCCAGGTAAGTCATGATGGGAGTAATGAAAAAAAACAGCCCGGCATCGTCAGTTTGGCACTCCTTAAATACGTCTATTTGGTCGGGAGCAAGTTGGATTGTGGGCTTGTTTAGCAGCTCAAAAATTTCCTCGTCAACCTTGATGGCGCTACTGGGGCCGTGACTCTCACCGAGTATGGGTAAGCTAAATGAAAAGGCGTAAATTGCGGTGAACGCTAAAACCACTCGATTTGAGCTATTCATTATTTTCTCCTGCGTGTCTTTATTCATTATTTGCGTTCCCATATGGTTTCCACATCCAAAGATTTCCAATCCACTTGTCGTGGAGAATAGTTGACAGGATTTGTACCTTTTAAGAACAGTGTTCGGGGGACAGTATAAATTTGTTGATCGGCTAACGGAATAAAGGTTTTCCAAAGGAGTTTTTGGTTATCCAATAGAAAGCCGATTTTGTCGTTACGGCCTGGTTTGTAAGGTGAAAAAATATCGTTCAATCGTCTATCGGATCGGTTTTTATCGTGTTCAGAATCTATGGAAACGATTGAATAATGAATGTCCGGGTACCGGAATCGAAATTCAAACAGATCCTTTAGCTCTTCAAGGCAGGGTCGACACCATTCTGCCCAAAAATGAACAATATTCCTTTCGTATCGGGCTAGCTTATCACGAAACATTCTGATTTGGTCCCTATTGATTTTATTCGACGAGACTCTATTCACAGCGATCAGCCTTAATTTTTCAGCATGAGCCCGGTGATTTTTAGGGTTGTTGTTGAGGAATTCCGTTAAATTAACAGCCTGTGTATCACCCAGATCGCCATACTGTTGATAATACGCCATTGGACCAAAAAATCGTGCCTCCGGGAAAGTCCAGGATCGGCTGTCCAATTCAATCAAGCGCCGGTAAAGCGCTTCGGTCTCTTTAAAGCGGCGCTCATTAAAATATGCCATGGCCAAATTATTCATACTCGGTAGATGATTCGGTGTTTTTTGTAGAATCTGTTCCCATATTTCAATGCTTCGGGATCGCAGACCTTTATTGTAAAAAGCTTCTGCTTTTAGGTTATATAAATCGTTCTTGCTTAATGTTCGCTGAACAGCGATGTGATCCGGGATCGAGAGATATTTTGCATTTTCCGATATGTCGATGGAGGTTTCAGGCCTTCTTGTCACCATTAGAACGCCTTCGTTTGGCTTACCGCCCCTGCTACTTTGGTTGCTATCGGCTGTGGTATAAAAATGACCAAAGCTGTCGTTGATTTTGCTATTACAACTGGCTGGTAACGGGTTTAAAATAAAAAAAGCGGGTAGTAAATACAAAGCATTACTGCTTACACCAAACTTAATAGAAGAATTGTTTTTGTTCATACACCGTGCCCCGATTCAAAGACATTGGACTCGATTATTCTCAGAAAGTTGTGAGTCTTTTAATCCAGGAATGACGTTAGTTGCAATCTAACTTCTGGTAATGACATTTGTCTAATTTTGGCGAATTATAGACTGTTTACGAATTGTTGAAATTCACGGCGAATTTTTTTTAATAAATATGGAGACTGCTATGCGGTTTTTGGGGTTTCTAACGGGTGTTGCGCTGCTGGTAATTTTGTTTGTAGTATTCAGGGAATCCGAATTTTTTTCGGCAAATGAACAGCGGCTTAAAAATGATCTGGAAACTACAGGAGAAACAGTGGTTGCTAAGACAATAAAGTTTAAAGATCGCGTTATTAATACCTTGAAGCAAAATACCGATAAGCCTGCAAAAAAAATAACTGTGCCAACGAACCCCGTTTCGGCAACGGTCAAAACCGCAGAAGGAAAAGCTCCCAAACAAGTTGGGACACCGGCTCTTGTGAAAGATAAGATTGTAGTAGTACAAACCCCGGCAACCATTGATCCAGTTGAGCCAGACAAATTCAAAACCATGCTCGACCAACCAACTCCTAAGCCTCCGGTCGGTGATTTTGAAACGCTGAACAAGAACAATGGTACACTGAAACGGTTATCCGCCGATAAAGATGTTTTTTTGGAGCATCCGGTCCAATGGCATTCTTTTTGGGGGCCATTCAATACTCGGAATTCGGCCCGAGGATTTGCGAATAATTTGGCAAAAAGGACCACGGTTGAATTTAAAGTCATCAAAACCAAACTCGGTGATTTTATGGTCGCATACCCCTATGGTTCAGCAAACGAGCGGCAGAGCACCGCAACTCTGATTGAACAACGCACCGGCCTGAGAATGAAGAATAACTAGGATTCTATCATGGTAAGCTGCGATATTTTTTACCGTTTTATCGGATTTTTGCTGTTGATCGGGTTAGCTCTCGATGCAGAGGGAAAAGCAGATCTTCGAGGGCGTGCGTTGGCTGATTCCTGGGTAACCTACCGGGACCAGCATGCCGATGATCCCCCCGCTTTTCGGTTTAAATACGAAACCTGTTTTCGACAAGCGGCTCTGCAGAATGAATTGCCAGTTACATTGTTACTAGCAGTTGCCAGAGGGGAATCAGATTTTGATCCGCGAGCAATTTCCAAGGCGAATGCCATCGGAATTATGCAAATTCTCTGGCCTGCTACAGCCCAAGAACTTGGAATCAAGCGAAAATCGGACTTATTCAACCCCTGCACCAACATTCGTGCCGGTGCCCGATATTTAAAGTATCTTATGAATCGGTATAAGGGGAACTATCATCTTGCGTTGGCGGCATACAATTATGGGCCTCATCGGATCAAGCAAGGCGCGGCCCCGTTTGCGATTCCTAAGGGCGCTCAATGGTTCAGCGCCTATATTTATGACCACTTGCAATATGTGCTGGGAGAAGGACCGGGAGTGCGAAAACCGCTTCGCCAACAACTGGTGCCGGTTTATTCGGAATTCGGCAAATACACGGTTATCGTTTTCAACCAACCATTCCGAGCGCGGTCATTTCGGGAATATCTTCAAAGCCAGTTTTCGGATATCCGGTTCGACTGGTTTGACAAGGGCTTGGGCCGTTACCAAGTAGTCATGTTTTATAACGGTAAAAAGGAATTTCGGAGCAATCTTGACAAGCTTAGACAATTAGGCTTCAAAATTTAAACTGTGATAGTTGGTATTTGACCGAATGGACACTGTCAGATTTGATCGAATATCTCCAAGAATCTGCGTAACTTTGTGTCCGGAAAAGTGTTGACACATCATTATTTGCTGGATCAGAAAAAATGACCATGGGAGTACACGATACTAAACAAAGCAATCATTAGACTAAGTTGGATATTTTGGCACAACGCCTCGAAATCGTATATTCCAGCGACATCACCTTTCTAAATTGTGCCTATAGGATGTGTGTGTATTATATTTGGCTCTGTTGCAATTAGCGCTTTATAATAAATTCAAAGAACAAATGTCAAGCTTCCGTGTCTAATCGATTTGCTTAATTAAGAATGAACCGGTGGGCCCTGATAACATCCGTTTGGTCGTGCGTTGCTCGGTTCAGCGGTTGTTCAGAATTGTTTGATTAAACTGATAAACCTAGTTGTATTGGCATGACAAAGCTGGAGAGACTGTCATCATGAATGACCTTGACATTGAATATTCCCACTTCGGTTTTCCGCAATCCCAACCAACTTTAACAATGAAAATCTTACCGTCAGTAGTTTTCGGCATTGTCCTTTACGCTACAGCGACGGAAGCACGAACAGCCCAACCCACCTTGAATATTTTTTCCACGCAAGTCATCGAAAATATTAAGGAGACCAGCAATGCAGCCCGGAACTTGGAAAATGATCTTCAAGGTGTGATTGAAGAACTGGAAAAACACCAACAACTGTATAAGGAAAGCAAGTGCCATGGAGCCGTCGGTGACCAGGGATGCAATCAGATCAGTCGGCAAATGGCACAAACCTATACCGTAATGTTGGATACCATGGCCGAGCGGCTGCCGGATATGGAACGGAATATCCTAATGACCCGCGACGCGTTGAAAACACGATTGGCCAAGGAATTGGGCCGCAATCGAACCGGGCACGATTTACAGCTGTTACTGCGCAGCAACAAGCAAGGCATATCCGCTCCTCATAGAACAAGGGTGCGACGCCAAGGATTGCGTTTGAGTGATCGCTTTCGTCAATATTTCTATCTGGTAAATCAAGGAAATACCGAATCTCTGGCGCTGTTGGGTTCGGAAATGTATCTAGATATGGACGAAACCTCAGAACTAATCCAACTGACTCAACAGCAACTTCACCGGGCAAAACTATATGTAGACCTGTCTGAACACATGGGAACCATTACCCCAGAAATGGACCAGACAGTGTCTGAAGTGAAACGGATTATTTTCGGTGAATATGATGAGACTTCCGATTTTGTCCCCGCAGACTTAGATGCTCTAGACCAGAACAAAGCTCGTGGGGATTATTGTAGCGAGTTTGATCCAAACTGTTAACGCCTTTGCCCATCACTTATCGAAGCAGACTGGACATTGCCATGAATTTTACCTCATTAGCTTTTAAACACGGGTTCAAAGTTTTTCTGATACTCCTTATGGTCGGTTTCGTATCGGCTTGTCAAACCACGCGACCTAAGAGCTATTCTTGTACTCTACCCTCCGGTTTTAATGTAAACTACGCGTTTGCGGATGCCAACTCTGACCTTGCCCACTGGCATTGTCATTACCAGTTCGAACAATATATGGACAGGTTGTTGGAAATTGCCGCATCGGATCCAAAACCAGAGAACAAAAAGCAGTTCAGCAATTTTTTCGCCGAAGCGCGAGAGAACGGTGTATTGAGCCAGCTTCAAGCCCAACGGTATTACCGGCGTTACTTTACTCCGGATTTCGTTTCCTTAGAAACCATGCACAACAACTGTTCCACAACCTGCCGGGATCAAGCAGAAACAATTAAACAGATGAAGACGGAACTGCGCGATAAACACCGTGGCTTGCTGACGGTGGCAAATGACAATTCCGCCTACGCCCAGGCGGACCAGGAGTTCAACCATCTGCTGACACTGATCGATGGGACCTGCTTGGCGTGCCGAGATTCTGAATAATCCATTTCCAATATGGAAGGCCGTAACCATCCAGGAAAGCGATTCCGGCGTGGCGTCGTTACCGGGATATTCAGTACCCTTGCCCTAGTAGCCACCATTTACATACTGAATATGTTGGGGCTGGTGGCGGTCTCCGTCAGTTCGTTACCGGATGTCCAGGAAATCCTAGGCTGGGCGTACTATAACCTCAGATTGTCCATTATCCCGTTTACCCTCATATTGATTCTTTACTTCCGAGCCTTATATCAACTGAAAAGGCTACTGAGCGATCCCAACACAACTCCTGAACAAGTCGCCCAAGCGGAAAACTGGGTTAATATTTCCATCAGTTTATTTTTTGGTGTTGGAGTCATCTGGACCGCAATTGGAATGCGCAGCGCCTTAATCGCCGGTCTCGGCGATTTGGACGGTACTACCGCGGCCCAACTGGGCTCCTTCGAAATTCTGCGCCGATTGATCGAAGGAGGAATATTGTTGGCATTATCGACAACCATCTTCGGGGCTGCAGGCGGTTATCTGATGCGCTTGAATAAGATTCTACTGATCGGAGCAGCATTACTAAAATTTTATAGTCATCAAACACGCATCCAAACCAGGATTTTTGAGCGCCGGCTTGAAAATATTGAGTCCTATCTGTCTGAAATGGTCAATCAGGTGGAAGCCACAAAGCCCCATCAAAACAAAGACGACTCATGACCATCCCCTGGGCTAGAGAAAGTTTACTGTTAACCGCCCCCAACCCGGAAGATGCGGAAATCGAGGCGCTGCAAACTGATGTTATGCGTTTTATGGCCATCCTTGGTTTTATCCTTTCCGTCATTTTCGCTTTGGTTCAATCATTGCCGTTTATTCCCAAAAATCCGCATCCTACACTTGAGCATTATGAATCTCTCCAGATCGATATTGCCAATCTGAATGATCATATTCAAAGCCAGCTTAGCGTATTGGAGGAGATCAAGAAGGAAATTCGAGAATTGGATGCAGCTAAGAAAAAGAGCTTGTCCGAGTTAACGCAGATTACCCAACAGCAGACCCACCTTGTTATCGATTCCCGACAGGCTTCCGAACAACTCAAAGAACACCAACACAATTTGGCAACCATTGAACGCCAAGTCGAAAAGCAGGACAAGTCGCTGCGCGCTTTGCAGCTCAGTGTCGAGCGGGAACGGCAAGAGTTGCGGCAAGTGCAAAAACAACTCACGAGGCTAAGAGATAATACCTTGGAGCTGCGTCGACAGCATGATCTTGCTGTCGCGGACACCAAAGCCGCCAAGAAAAATACCTCTAAAGCAAAACCCGTCGAACCAGTCAAAGTACCGGAACGCATTGTTTCCGAACCGGTATCACCCCCAAAGCGGATCGGCTTTACCCTTAAATTTAAATCGGATAAAGCATTCAACCGTCTGCTCGCTAGGAACTCTATTGAATTTTATGTATTAGTAGGAGATAAGGCTTGGCGCACTAAGCTTTTAGGAGAAACACCAAAATTTGTGAGTGTGGCGAAACCAAAGCGTTTTCACGAAATGGATCAGTTTACCGTTCCTCAGCGGTACGTAACAGCTTTTAAACGGGTAGTCGCTGCTCACGGGAGAATTTCCGGAACCTGGGGCGTGATTTTGCCGGCTTCCATATCACAGACCATACAAGCCGAAATCAGGGATAAGCAAGGAGGAGACGTTATTATTGATAGCAACGGCAAGGTCAGACTGGAGAGTCCGAACCCTTAGAGGCTGTTTAGGGAACAATGATCAGAGCAAAAAAGTGGAAACATTAGGCCAAATTTTTGAAATATCGAGACGAATAGTTGAGCTATTTAACGACAAATCCTTCTGGAGCGGATTTGGACCGCTTCAGCGACCCCGAAGGGGTGAAATACAGCATGTATTTCATCAGCATTTTCGGAAATACGGACAATTTAACCAAATTATTTTTGCCCAGACGGCCGCTTAACTACAACTACAGTTATGAAGTTTTCCCGGATCATTTGTGCTGTCTACTCATTGCTTGTGCTATTGGCCAATTCAAACTTGGTACACGCCGCCCAACAACCCCTGGAAGGCTGGTTAAACGACACGCTGCTGCCTTTTCTTGAAGACCGGTTGGCCCGCCACCCTCGGTTAAAAGGTCAACCCTTTGAAGTGGTCATTGCAAAAGACAATAAAGCCTTGGGTAGCATGGATGGTTTAACCGCCTATATCCGGCAAAAAGTGGTCGACCGGTTGCAGTCGGTTCCCGGTGCTAATCTGGTTTGGCGTCCTCCGATCAAACTGTGGCGAAATCGTCGGAATTTGCTTGACTTGGTTTGCGAAATGCGAGAGAAAGCAACAATCCAGGTCACCATCGAAGTCGATGACACCTTTGTCACTGGCGAATTGCGCATTGCCGTACAGTCCTTCGATTTGCAGGAAAATACTTGGGTCCGGGGATTTAAGAAAGTTTGGATCGGCAAACCCACTGCTAGACAAAAGCAGCTTTTGGCCAAGCGAATTGTAGACCGTAACCAACTTGGCTCACGCGCATTGCCCTTTCGAAGCGATCAACCTGATCTCATGGCTTCCTATCTTGCGGAAAACCTGAGCTGCCTTCTGAAACAAACTGGAGAAACCACCCTTAAACTTTCACTGCTAAAACCAGCGGATAGGTTACCTGGATTTTTCCAAACCACCTTTCAGCTATTGGGTCACTACCTAAGCCGTTTTCGGGAAGTTGAAATCACTCAACAAGACGAAACTGCTAATGTTATATTAACTGCCGAAGTACACGCCATTGATCCGAAGCTTTTTCAGATCTCGGTTTTACTGCGAAGCCTTGATAAGTCGATCCGCATTTTCGGAGTCGGAACCGAAGCTTATGTCTATCTGGATGAAATCACACCTATTCGGCAAACACCTGAACAAAAGCCGTTAATCTCCTTATTCCAGCTGATTGCACCTCGAGCCCAAAGTCATTGCCGACATGATAATCCCTGGCAACAAGGGCATATCAATCTAACTGGAACGAGCCGTCTGCCGAACAACGGTTGTTTTGCAGTTCGCTTCAAGGCAGCCAAAACAGCTAATCTGTACTTATTAGCTCAAACCGACGATGGTCAATTGACCCGTTTGTTTCCAAACTCGTGCAATTTACTTGGCTTGAAACTTTCCCTTAGAGGAACAGAAATCCGCAAACATCAATCCATTCATGCCCCCTTATTGGATAACGGGAAACTAGGTTATTTTCAACTTGATAAACAAACCGGAAGTGAAAGGATCTATGCGATCACCGTAGCCGATCCCAAGCTCGAAGCCGAGTTGAACCAGCGAATTAGGCGCGCAGCTGATTTATGCGTGAGGTCACAACACCGGAGTAATGATGACGTGCAGCGCTTTCGGGCTGAACTACAGGCGCTTGCCAGAAAAAGTCAAGGCAACCTGGAATGGCAGGAAAGAAGTTTTGGACATACACCCTAGATTCGTTTAAGTGTAATAGTGTCATTACCAAGGGAAACTGGCTCTGAAGAAAGAACGAAAATGCCCTCCGGATACGGTACACCGACAAGTGAAACACTTGAACTACAGTGTAGAAGCTGATCA
>CAZVFR010000060.1:0-14779 GCA_964626505.1 uncultured Methylococcaceae bacterium | reverse complement strand
GCGCGATTGGAGTTGAACCAACGACCCCCACCATGTCAAGGTGGTGCTCTAACCAGCTGAGCTACGCGCCTAGAAGTCTATCAACAAAGTTTTTCGATTATACTTGATTTTCATAATAGCCGAAAGGGGTATAGCTTAACTATTTCAATCATTACAGGGTTTTTTCATACCAACAGATTCGTTTGTATTTGCTGAATCTCATCTCGAATTCTAGCGGCTTCTTCAAACTCCAATTCTCTTGCGTGTTGGTACATTTGATCCTCAAGTTTCTTAATGATTTTAACCGCATCTTTGGGCGATGAAAAAACATAATGCGCTTTTGTTTCTGCAACTTCGCCAAATTTTCGCCTGCCAAACTCCAGACCTGCACCGGGTATCGAGACTTCCAGGATGTCTTTGACTGACTTTTGTATAGACGCAGGTTTGATAGCATGCAATTTATTGTAATTGGTCTGCTTATCCCTGCGCCGGTTGGTTTCGTCGATCGCTTGTTGCATCGAGCGGGTTACCTTATCACCATACAATATGGCCCGGCCTTTTATATGTCTAGCCGCGCGACCAATCGTTTGGATCAACGAAACAGCCGAGCGTAAAAACCCTTCTTTGTCGGCATCCAGCACAGCTACCAGTGACACTTCCGGTATGTCCAAACCCTCTCTTAACAAATTTATTCCCACCAATACGTCAAATACACCCAAACGCAAATCGCGTATAATTTCAACTCTTTCTACGGTATCGATATCGGAATGTAAGTAACGCACCCGTATATCATGGTCCATTAAAAATTCAGTAAGATCCTCCGACATTCGCTTGGTTAGTGTCGTAACCAAAATACGTTCGCCACAGTCCACACATTGGTGAATTTCCGACATCAGATCGTCTACCTGGGTCGTCGCGGGTCTAACCTCAATTTTGGGATCGACCACGCCGGTAGGACGCACCACTTGTTCGATCACATTGCTGGAATATTCTCGCTCATAGGGCCCCGGAGTCGCCGAAACATAGATTCTCTGCGGTGACCGCGCCTCAAATTCATCGAATCGCAAGGGCCTATTGTCCAAAGCCGAAGGCAGTCTAAAGCCATATTCAACCAGTGTTTCTTTGCGCGATCGGTCGCCACGATACATGGCACCCAATTGCGGCACTGTTACATGGCTTTCGTCAACCACCAGTAAGCCCCCATCGGGCAAATAATCGAACATCGTAGGCGGTGATTCACCCGCATTACGCCCGGATAAATAGCGCGAATAGTTTTCAATTCCCGAACAATAACCGACCTCTAATATCATTTCCATATCAAACAATGTACGTTGTTCCAGCCGCTGAGCCTCCACAAGTTTATTCAGCGATCTTAGCTGCTCCAATCGGTCTTTCAATTCAAATTTGATGTGTTCAACAGCTTCAAGCAGCTTTTCTCTGGGCGTCACATAATGCGATTTAGGGAACACCGTATAGCGCGCAATCCGACTGATAACTTCTCCTGTTAACGGATCAAAAAGTGACATACGTTCTATTTCATCGTCAAACAGTTCCACGCGCAACGCTTCTTTTTCGGACTCCGCTGGAAATATATCGATAATTTCTCCGCGCACTCGATACGTTGCCCGCCTGAGTTCAATATCATTACGCGTATATTGCATCTCCGCCAACCGCCGCAGTAAGGTTCGTTGATCAATCATATCGCCGCGCACCAGGTGCAACACCATGGCGAAATACGACTCCGGTTCACCCAAACCATAAATGGAAGACACGGTGGCAACCACGATGGTGTCTTCGCGTTCTATTAGTGCTTTTGTGGCCGACAAACGCATTTGCTCTATATGTTCGTTAAGCGATGCATCTTTTTCGATATAAGTGTCGGATGCCGGCACATAGGCTTCCGGTTGGTAGTAATCGTAATAGGAGACAAAATACTCCACCGAATTTTCCGGAAAAAATTCTTTCATCTCTCCGTATAACTGTGCCGCCAAGGTTTTGTTTGGCGCCAGTATCATCGTCGGCCGTTGGACCTTCTCGATGACATTTGCAATGGTGAAAGTTTTACCCGACCCGGTTACCCCTAAAAGAGTTTGATGCAATTCACCATTATTTAGACCATCCGATAACTGTGTGATGGCATCCGGTTGATCACCATTTGGCGCGAAAACGCTATGCAAAGTAAATTTCTTCAAAATGGGGTTTTAGCTATTGCCATGAATCTAGTATCATGAATTGGTTTAGCACTTGAATGTTCAACAAACTATTGCGCTCGGCAGAGTGTGTTTATCAATTAGCCAATTCGAAACCGTTGATACCCAGTCGCGCTATGGATTTGTAAAATACAGAAAGTACCCAAAAGCCTATTTCCCGAGCAACAACCATCGATTAACAATTTACAATATGACTACAACACTATCGAACCGCGTTAACGCGGTTCAACCGTCGCCAACACTGGCGATCACTACTCGTGCTGCCGCATTACGAGCCGCAGGACATGACATTATTGGCTTGGGCGCCGGTGAGCCGGATTTTGATACCCCGGAACACATCAAGAACGCAGCGATCCAGGCAATTAACGCGGGTTTTACGAAATATACAGCAGTCGACGGAATAGCTAGCCTCAAAAAAGCTATTATCGACAAATTCGACCGGGATAATCAACTAACCTACGAGCCGAATCAGATTTTGGTTTCATGCGGCGGCAAACAAAGTTTTTATAACCTTGGCCAAGCAATTTTAAATCCAGGCGACGAAGTCATCATCCCGGCACCGTATTGGGTCTCTTATCCTGACATGTCCATTCTCGCGGGTGGGATACCCATAATCATCAATGCAACACAACAAGATAGTTTCAAGATAAATCCGCAACAATTGGCCGACGCACTCACGGAAAAAACCCGCTTATTCGTGATCAACAGCCCATCGAATCCCACCGGCGTTGGATATTCTATTGAGGAACTGCAGACGTTTGGAGAAGTGCTTCGCAACTACCCCAACGTAATTATCGCCACCGATGATATGTACGAACATATCCTTTGGCAACCCGGAACTTTTTGCAACATTTTGAACGCTTGTCCGGACCTGGTTGACCGAACTATGGTTCTCAACGGCGTATCAAAAGCCTATTCCATGACTGGATGGCGAATTGGATACGCCGCGGGGCCTTCTAAGATAATCGCGGCCATGAAAAAAATTCAATCTCAAAGCACTTCTAACCCTACGTCCATATCTCAAGTTGCAGCCGAAGCGGCCCTGAATGGTGATCAATCATGTATTCAAGTCATGCTAAAGGCGTTCAAAGAAAGGCACGATTTTGTGGTAAAAGCGCTAAACCAAATTTCTGGCATTTCTTGCTTGCCCACCGATGGAACATTTTATGTGTTCCCCAGAATGCAAAAAATCATAGACAAGATTGACACCATAACGGACGACGTCGGTCTGTCAGAATATTTCATCGAAAAAATCGGCGTTGCGCTGGTCCCAGGTTCGGCTTTTGGTTGTCCTGGGAATGCGCGCATTTCTATTGCAACAAGCATGGATAATTTGAAAAATTCAATCAACCGCATCGCAACGTTGATTGGCTAGTCTTTATGCCTCACCAAAACAAAAAAATAGTTGCACAGAAATTTATTGCCACTAAAGATTATCTGACCGAGCGGAATACGGAGCGTCTTTCTAGTGAGAAATCTGGGTTAGAAATAAAGGCACCGAATCAAATAAGCCCGTGACACAAACGAACCAAGAAAATTCAGACTGCCTACAAAGCATTACGATCCAAATTAGCAAGATAATTTTCGAACGAGTCCTTGAGTTCGGGATGCCGCAACCCGTATTCAACTGTCGCGATCAAATAGCCCAACTTTGAGCCACAATCGTAGCGAGTTCCATCGAACTCGTACGCCAGCACGGACTCCTCGCTCAAAAGATCGCTTATTGCATCGGTAAGCTGAATTTCGCCACCCGCTCCGGCCCCAGTTTTCTCTAGTTTGTCAAAAATTGCCGGCGTCAATATGTACCGTCCAACAACCGCTAAATTTGACGGCGCATCTGCTGGTTTGGGTTTTTCGACGATACTTTCAACCCGCCCCATTTTCTCACTGGACGAGGATGTTTTTACGATGCCGTAGCTGCCAGTCTCGGATGGGGGGACTCGTTCTACGGCCAAAACACTGGCATTCTGTTGTTCGAATAATTCGACCATTTGCTGGAGACAACCTGAAGGTTTATTCTCAATTAGGTCATCTGCCAACATGACCGCGAAAGGGTCATTTCCAACAACGGATTTAGCACAAAGTACCGCGTGCCCTAAGCCCAAAGCCTCAGCCTGGCGTATGTATATACATGAAATATTTGCCGGTACTATATTTTGGATAACGCTTAGAGTCTCATCCTTATGACGCCGCTCTAATTCCGTTTCCAGTTCATAAGCTTTATCAAAATGATCCGCAATCGACCCTTTGGTACGCCCGGTAATGAATATCATGACCTCGATTCCAGCTGCGACAGCTTCTTCGACCGCGTATTGGATCAACGGTTTGTCAACTACGGGAAGCATTTCTTTTGGACTAGCTTTAGTTGCTGGAAGGAACCGCGTTCCTAGCCCAGCGACCGGGAAAACAGCTTTTTTTATGCTCATGATTTGTTCTTCCCGCTAGAAAGTGTCCCGGCAATCAATTTGTTGGCGACCAAATAATCCAAAATAAGATCCGCACAATCATCTAAACTATCTGTCCCAGTATCGACCGAAATCTCCGCTTCAATAGGGGTTTCATAGGGTGATGATATCCCGGTAAACTCAGCGATCTCTCCAGCCCTCGCCTTCCTGTATAACCCTTTGGGGTCACGCGTTTCGCAGACCTCTACAGTAGCATTGCAATATATCTCGATAAAATCACCATCCGCAACCAGGGACCTAACTATATCGCGATCTTTGCGGTACGGTGAAATAAACGCCGTTAAAGCTATAACACCCGCCTCAATAAACAATTTGCTCATTTCACCAATGCGACGAATATTTTCGTGCCGGTCCCGGTCACTAAATCCTAAATCAGCGCATAAACCATGTCTTACGTTATCTCCGTCAAAAACGTAAGTCCGACATCCCCGGTTATACAATATCTCCTCCAATCTATGCGCTAACGTAGATTTACCCGCACCTGAAAGACCAGTAAACCATAAAATAAAACTCTTGTGGGAGTTCAACTTTTGCCGCATTTCGCGCTGAATTACTGCGTTATGCCAGACTATATTTCTATTCACAAAGAGTGCACTCGTGTTATTAGATTTAATATAAGTTTGTAGGTACGAATAATTACCAAACAATTAGGGCAAATTCGATAACATTTTGAGTCAGGTATCAGAGAATGTACCGAATAACTGCAGGTAATTATAATTGAAAAACTGCCATTCGGTTATTGACAATAGTTTGAAAATCCATCCGTCGATTATGCTCCGATTAAGACATTACAGAGTGGGGATTGTACACAACCCAGTACGGAAAAAAAAACAGGCTCTTAATGAGGAGCCTGTTTTGTCGGTATAACGTTATGCTACTATTCGACCATTACTCCATCCCGATTTTTTTCAATCGTCGCCTGCCCAATACCCTTAACGCGAACCATTCCATCCAATGTTTTAAACTTTCCATTTGTATCACGATCTTTTACTATCGCTTGTGCCTTTACCATTCCCACTCCAGACATGGCATCAGCAATCTCCTCGGCCGTGGCGGTATTAACATTAACTGCTTTCGCTGATGCTATGACTGAAAACAGAAGAAGCGTAAACAACAATACCCAATTTCTTACGATCGCTTTCATTTCCGGTGACCTCAAAATAGTGATTAGAACACCGATATTAGATAAATAGAAAAAAGAAGACTGTGAAGCTGTTCAAACATCGAATAGTTTTATTCCCACCATCCGGCAAGATGATCGCGTAGAAATTCATTCTCACAAGGGTGAACAGCAAAAATACTATATTTCCATGGGATGAAAATTCCCCGCGAAAACAAAGATCAAGCCAGGAATTGTCACTCTGACGAGTAATGGGGGTTAGTTCGCTAAAATAAGAATGATAAAATATCGAGTTATTCTCGCCCTACTCGCTTTTTTTCAATTTAATAGTTTCCCAATGGTGACAACTGGGACATCGCCAATGCAACTCCGCACCGCTGAAGCCACATTGGGTACAACGATATCCCGAATTTTCATTTAATAGCAACGATGTAGCGCTTTTTAATTCTTCGAATGTATCCTGGCACGCTATCTGGGGCTGCTCCAATAGTAAAACAATAAAATTGTGCAATCCTCGTAATGATGGGCATCGTTTGACCTGAGCGGACATAAAATCAATAGCCGCGTCTATACCGTCTCTTTCACGAATAAGTGTTACCAGAACCGCGGTGCTCTCATGCAAAGGATGACGTCGCTGCAGGTCACTCAGATGCTCGATTTGCTCGGAAATATTTCCCAAATATTTATAACATTCCATCATTGGAGAAATGGTTTCTGGAATAAAAGCCGGATTCTGAATTTCCACCCGCTGCAATGTTTTTAGGGCTTCACGATATAACCTTTGATGTATCTGTATATCCGCAAAGACCAAACTAGCCCTAGCACAAGATGAATCTGTGGCAACGGCTTCTTTAATATAGAACGTGGCAGCTTTAATGTCTTTTGAATTTAGTGCTTCCTGCGCCAGTTCGCAATAAAAATGAGCAATACTTTCGCCCCTTTTGATTTTTCCAATCGACCTCAGTTTATTCGTACACTCAATTGCTTTATGCCAATCTTTCTCGTGCTGATAAATTTGCAGTAATTGCTGAACCGCAGACTCTCCATAAACAGAGTCTTCAGTCAACTCAACGAAAATATGTTCCGCTCTATCGAATAGGCCGGCCCTTAAGTAGTCCATACCCAGCTCAAACAAGGCCTGTCCATGTTGTTCTTCGTTTAACGACGCTTCTTTAATTAACTCCTGGTGCAGTTTAATTGCCCGTTCAACCTCGCCGTTTCGACGAAACAAGTTTCCCAGGGCAATTTGAGAAGCCGCGGCCTCGCCTACGGTTGCATCAATTTCTTCGTATCCGCTAACTAATTTTTCATTTAATCGATAATTCAGACCTCGGATTTTGGCAGATTTACCCGCGGTTGAATTAGATAGATCAGGATTATGTAAGCGGCGATAATGACGTATTGCCACAAACCATCCTGAGGCAGCAGCAACTGGAAGAAGTAAAGCTAGTAATTCCAGCATCAATTCATTCAAGATTGGCTTCTAACGATTCTAATTCTTGTTCAGCACTTAATAGTTGTTTTCTTAGGCGCACGCATTCACTGTTCAGCTTCATGTAGCGTACCAACCTGACGGAATAACCTATTATTACACCTGCAAGTAACTCCAAGGTCATAACAAGCGCAAGAGGTAATTCAGTACCTATCCCTTTGTAAAAATATATTTTCACTGGATCAAGATTTAGCAGCGAAAATGCTAACGCAATGAAAAATATCAAAAGAAAACCGAGGAAATACAGAAATTTAATCATAATTTTACTCTGCTCTCTCTACTCCTAATGTAACCATTAGCCTAAGCACAAAGCACTGATTTCGAATTAGAAAGATACCACGTAGGGCAAGCCCAACCTATATTATGATTTTCTGATTCGAACCTTCTCTCGCGATTCATCAACACGGTCCCTTAGTTCTTTACCCGGCTTAAAATGGGGAACATATTTTGAGGATAAAGAAACTGAATCGCCCGTTTTGGGATTCCGCCCCATTCGAGGTGGGCGAAAGTGTAACGAGAAGCTACCAAAGCCCCTTATTTCGATTCGTTCCCCTGATGAAAGAGCTTGACTCATCTGATCAATCATACATTTTACTGCTAACTCAACATCTTTAAACGCGAGATGTGCTTGCTTGTGCGCTAGGGCTTCAATTAATTCTGATTTTGTCACAGTGATAATTCCATATCTTTTTGTATGAGAAAAAGCGGCAACACGCCACCCCGACCGCAGCTATCTTTCGTAACCATTCCGCTTGCCTTTCATGCTCCACAGTACTACCGCATTAAAAAGCATGGAGAGTATTTGGCCAACCGAAGGCTGAAATCCTTAAGGCACAACACGTAAAGCGAATATTCAGAAGCAAAATCATCTAATCTATGCGTTTTTTCCTTATTCTGAATCATGCGCTTCGATCCGAACAATTTCTTACTTGGTGTTATATAGTTACTTTTTTTCTTCCATTTGTTCTTTAAAAATATCCCCAAGTGTTGGCTTTCCAGCCGGTGCATGTTTAGTAAAATCTTTTATTGCGGCGGTCTCTTCGTCATGATCCTTCGCTTTAACCGATAGGTTGATAACTTTGTTCTTTTTATCGACCCCGATAAATTTCGCTTCAATAGTATCGCCTTCCTTAAGCAGCATTCGTGCATCTTCAACACGATCGAGTTGGATTTCCGATGCGCGAATATAACCTTCAATATTGTCACCCAATGTCACAATCGCACCTTTGGCATCCACTTGCTTGATCGTGCCATTGACCAATGCGCCTCGCTCCATGGTAGCCATATAATTCTGGAATGGATCTTGTTCCAGCTGCTTTATTCCCAGCGATATACGTTCTCGTTCCGAATCAATACCGAGTATTACGGTCTCAACTTCATCGCCACGCTTATAATTGCGAATCGCTTCCTCACCTGAAGCATTCCACGATATATCAGATAAATGCACCAATCCGTCGATACTGCCGTCTAGCCCTATAAATACACCAAAATCGGTAATTGATTTAATAGTCCCCGTTAGTCGGTCACCTTTGTTGTGCGTCGATGCAAATTCGTCCCACGGGTTGGCTTTACACTGTTTCATGCCCAACGAAATCCGGCGACGTTCTTCGTCAACATCCAACACCATGATCTCAACTTCTTCACCCAACTGAACAGCCTTGGATGGATTCACATTTTTGTTGGTCCAGTCCATCTCCGAGACATGCACCAATCCTTCAACACCTTCTTCGATCTCTACAAAACAACCGTAATCCGTGAGATTGTTGACTGTACCAAACAGCCTTGAACCAGCAGGATATCGGCGTGCAATGTTCTGCCACGGATCCTCGCCTAATTGTTTCATACCCAAGGAAACTCGATTCTTTTCTTTATCGAATTTTAATACCTTAACTTTGATTTCATGTCCAATTTCTACACACTCAGAGGGATGGCGCACGCGCTTCCATGCCATATCGGTAATATGAAGAAGCCCATCAATACCACCAAGATCAATAAACGCGCCGTAGTCTGTAAGATTTTTAACGATACCGTTAACTTCCGCACCGTCATGCAATGATTCGAGCAACGCTTCCCTTTCAGCACTGTATTCCAGTTCCACCACGGCACGGCGGGAAAGCACGACGTTATTGCGCTTCTGGTCAATTTTAATAACCTTGAATTCTAAATCTCGACCTTCTAAAAAGGCCGTGTCGCGCACGGGTCGAACGTCGACCAACGATCCAGGTAGAAACGCTCTAAGCGCATCAATAGAAACCGTGAATCCACCGCGAACCTTTCCTGTCAATCGACCCACAACGGTTTCGTTGTTTTCAAATGCTCTTCCAAGGTGTGTCCAAGCTTGATTCTTTTTCGCCTTATCTCGAGAGAGCAGGGTTGCCCCTAGACCGTCCTCGACCATATCCAAAGCCACGTCGACTTCGTCGCCAACTTCAACCTCAAGTTCACCGTCCGCATTCAGGAATTGCCATTTGGGTATTACACCCTCTGACTTCAAACCAGCACTAACGACAACAGCATCCGTTCCAATATCAACTACAGTACCGGATAAAATAGCGCCGGGGCGCATTTCTGTTCTTATCAGACTTTCTTCAAACAATTCCGCAAAGCTTTCGGTCATCTTTTTTTCATTCCCAGTCGGCTCAACTACATTCAAGCAGACATTCTATAAGTAAATGGTTAAACACATATTGTTGCTTTGCCTAGCGAAACAACAACCCCAAACATACATCAAAATATTAAACACCTCGGACCAGACTTAATCCTCGTTCAACAACCTGATCAATAGTAAGAACGGACGAATCGATATAAACTGCGTCTTCTGCCTGAACAAGAGGCGCGTTAGCCCGTGTTTTGTCACGACTATCACGTTCACAAAGTTCCTTCCTGATCTTATCAAGGTTAACATCGATTCCTTGTTCTTTCAACTGCTTATACCGTCTCTGCGCGCGAATTTCAGCACTTGCAGTCAAAAATATTTTATACGGTGCATCAGGGAATACCACTGTCCCCATGTCTCTACCATCCGCAACCAGGCCAGGTTTTTTACGAAATTCACGTTGCTTGTCCAGAAGTACACGGCGCACCTCGCCAATGGATGCGATTTTTGAAGCCAAATTCCCGCAGGATTCATTTTGCAAAAGCCGGGTAATATCTTCTCCAGAGAGTAGTACCGCGAAACCCGGTTCAAATTTATAGCCAAGCTCCAAGCCTTTGGCGACATCAACAACCTTGGATTCATCATAGGGTAAAACGCCCTGTTTTTCTAAAGCGACAGCTAAAGCACGGTAAATTGAACCACTGTCAAGATAATGCCAACCCAGTGATTTTGCGATTGCACGGCTAATCGTACCTTTGCCTGCACCACTCGGGCCATCAATCGTCACAACAGGCGCGCCCTTATTCATAGGCAATCATCCATCCGACTGCGAATTTTCAACCCCAGTTCGCGGGCTATTGGCACAAATCCTGGGAACGAAGTATCGACGTTGGTGCAATCCAATATTTCGATTGGGTCGCGGGCAGCCAACGCAGCCATGGAAAAAGCCATGGCAACTCTATGGTCGCCGTGTGAATTAATACAACCCCCGTCAATTTGTCCTCCACGAATAACCATACCGTCTTCTGTCGCCCGTGCATCAATCCCGAGCGTGGACAAACCTTCAGCCATTACTTGAAGTCGATCACTCTCTTTGATTCGCAACTCTTGCGCACCAGTCAGTACTGTTTCGCCTTTGGCACAAGCCGCGGCCACGAACAAAACCGGAAATTCATCGATGGCTAGAGGAACCAGCTTTTCGGGTATGCGAATGCCATGGAGTTGCGCGGAGTAAACCCTGATATCAGCAACCGGCTCCCCGCCTACAACACGCTCATTCATAATACTGATCGAAGCCCCCATCAGCTTTAGGATGTCAATAGCACCAGCCCGGGTCGGATTTATTCCGACGTGCCGCAAAGTAATATCTGACTCAGGTGAGATTGATGCGCCTACCATAAAAAAAGCCGCGGACGAAATATCCGCCGGCACATCGATATCGGTTGCAAGTAGGCTTCCCCCTCCGTTAAGGCAAATGCGATTATTCTCACTCCGCACAGGATAGGAAAAGCCTGTCAGCATTCGTTCTGTATGATCCCTGGACGCGCCCGGCTCTATGATGCAAGTTTTGCCTATTGCGTATAATCCCGCCAGCAATAAACAAGACTTTATTTGCGCGCTCGCGACTGGCGTACGATATTCGATCGCAGCCAAACGCCTACCGCCCTTAATCTTTAAGGGTGAGGTTCCACCTTGCTCAACTTCTATCACGGCACCCATCTGTCCCAGCGGATCGGTAACACGTACCATTGGCCTTTTGGACAAGTATTGGTCGCCGATCAACTCCGAATCAAAGGCCTGCCCCGCGAGCAAACCCGCCATTAAACGCATGGACGTGCCCGAATTACCTAAATCCAGCGGCTTACTCGGCGCAACCAAACCGTGTAACCCAACTCCGTGAATCACAACGTCGCCTTCATTCGGACCTTCGATATAAACACCCAGAGCCCTAAAAGCATTCAGGGTTGCAAGTGCATCTTCGGCTTGTAGAAAACCGCTAATTCGGGTAACGCCTTCCGCCAATGCGCCGAGCATTATTGCGCGATGTGAAATCGATTTGTCACCCGCGACCCGCGCACCACCGTTTAGAGAACCCCCCGGTTCCAACTGAAAACTCAACTGACCCGCCATGTTGATCTTATTCTGTGACTACCCTGTTTTTCAAACGGATACCAGCCTCAACCATCAAATTGGTCCAAAAACCGCTGTCGCGCATCTTTAGCGCACTGAAACATTCGATACAAATTATCCGCATCTTGACTTTCAAGCATGTCTGCAACAGCTGTTAATTCAAGCTTGAATTCCTCAATCAATTGATGAATTTCCACACTATTCGCCATACAAATGTCCAACCACATGCGCGGATCGCTTGATGCCAATCGCGTAAAATCCTTGAATCCACCAGCCGCAAAACGGAATATTTCGTTTTTTTCGTCTTTACGCCCTAACATATCGACAAGAGCATAGGCTATAACATGTGGCAGGTGACTGGTCGCGGCCAACACTTGATCGTGATGCTCCATTTCCATCAGTGAAACCGAAGCACCGATACCCTTCCAAAATTCTGTTACCAGCGCCACGGCTTTTCCGTCGGTAGAAGAAAGCGGTGTCAGAATAACCCGCTTGCCTTCGTACAAATCCGCTAGCGCGGCCTCTACACCGCTCTTTTCCCGACCGGCAATAGGATGACCTGGAACAAAGTTCTTCGGCACACTGCCGAATGTTTCGCGTATGCCATCGACAACACTAACTTTTGTACTCCCAGCATCCGTATAAACGGCAGACATCGACCACGCATCGCGCAGTTCGGTGAATAGTACATCGGTCGATCCGACCGGAATTGCAATCACTACAAAGTCTGCGCCAATAACAGCGTCTTTTGCATTGAATGTATACTCATCGATAACCCCCAAATCCTTGGCTACCCTAAGGTTATCGATATTATGGTCGAAGCCTACGATTGTTTCGCACAAGCCATTACTCCTTGCGGCTCGGGCTATAGATCCACCAATCAACCCCACCCCGATCACGCACAAGCGTTTAATCATGCTACAACACCTGCTCCATGGCTTGAATAAATAGACTGTTTTCCTCTTGAGTACCAACCGTGACACGGACATGGTTCGGCAACCCATAAGCTTGAATCGGACGAACGATCACGCCCACTCTTAACAAGGCGTCATAAACCGGTTCAGCCGCCCGCTTTAGATCAATACAAAGAAAATTTCCGACCGATGGCAACACGCCCAATCCAAGTGCTTCCATGGCCTCGCTAAGCTGTTTCATTCCGCGACTATTTAATACTCGTGAATCGTCCAAATGTTTAGCATCCTTTATCGCTGCTCCCGCCGCGGCCAAAGCAACCGAATTAACATTGAAGGGTTGTCTGACTCTATTGAGCAAATCCGCAATTTCCATATTTGATACACCATAACCAATACGCAAGCCCGCTAAGCCGTACGCTTTTGAAAAAGTTCGGGTAACGATCAGATTCGGGAATCGAGGCAACCAATTGAGGCTATCTGGATAATCCGCATTGTCGGCATACTCGAAGTAGGCCTCATCAACGATGCATACCACGCTTGCGGGCAGATCCGCGAGAAAATTTTCCAGCGCGATTTTCCCGACAAAGGTTCCAGTAGGATTATTCGGATTGGCAATAAATACGATTCTTGTATGCTCACCAACCAGATTGCGCATCGCTTCAAGATCATGACCGTAAGGCATTCCTGTTGCTGCCCCTAACGCCGGTGCAATCCGCGCAGTAGCACCCACTGCTTGGGTTAAGATTGGATACATCGCGAATGCGTGTTCGGAAAAGACCGCTTCGCAACCTTGTCCCAGGAATACCCGTGAAATGATATCCAACACATCGCTGGATCCATTTCCCAAAGTAATCTGCCCGGGATCTACGCCCAACCGCTCGCCCAAATCCCTTTTCAAGTTATGACCGTTGCCATCCGGGTAGCGACTCAGCTCTAGCGACGCGGACAGAATCGCTTTGAGTGCAAGAGGGCTTGGACCCAAAGGGTTTTCGTTAGACGCCAATTTCACAATGTTGCGGATACCGAGCTCGCGTTCCAGCTCATCGATTGGCTTTCCAGGTTGGTAAGGCTGTAGTTGACACACACCTTGAACAGCCATACTAATGAAAGTATTCACTAAATTCTTCTTTATAAATCGTTGCTATGGTTTGTATTCGCTTCAGGTCAAACCACTCATTCGATATTGAAATAATTACGCTCGGAATCCGTATTCAGATTAAAGCCGCGGTTAAATTACCGTTCGCGGGTAAGATCCCAATACCTTTAAAAGACTCACTTTGTTATTCAACTTATCTAAAGCCTGTGCGACATTAGAGGCGTCCCTATGCCCATCAATATCGATAAAAAATACATAGTTCCATGCGCCCCTGCGCGATGGTCGTGACTCAATCTTAGTCAAACTTACGCCATACTCAGAAAATGGCTCCAGCATGTGATACAACGCACCGGGTTGATCCCCCGTCGACACCAACAACGATGTTTTATCGTCACCCGTAGCGGTTGCCGCAAGGCGCCCGATAACCAAAAAGCGCGTAGTATTTTCCGGCTCATCTTCAATATTCTTCGCCAAAATTTTTAATCCATAAAGACTAGACGCGATCTCGCCTGCAACCGCGGCGCTGTTATCAGTCAGTTTAGCCAACCGCGCCGCTTCCGCATTGCTACTCACGGCAGTGCGTTTCACACCTGGCCCAAATCTATCCAACCATTCCCGACACTGCGCGAAAGACTGCTGATGCGAAAAAATTTCTTTGATGTCTTCAATAGCCGTAACTGTTGACATCAAATTGTGATGGATTCGAAGCACGGCCTCGCCGCAGATCAACAACGGAGAATTCAAAAAGCTATCCAGGGTATGGGTAATGACGCCCTC
>CAZVFR010000059.1:0-14799 GCA_964626505.1 uncultured Methylococcaceae bacterium | reverse complement strand
GAATAAACTGTAGTAATTTAGCTTTACTCACGCGGACCTTATTCTTGAGTTGAGTCCCTTATTTTGCTTGCTAAAATTATATGATTATTAACCAGCCAGACTTCTCAGTCTAATGGATTAATTCTCCGTAGATAAAACCTCGGCGGAATACTGTACAGCGCCTTCTTTTTACTTCATTTGTGCTCATGGCATGCGTTTGTTCGATTCGGACTTTCCCCTTCGGTCTCGACGCATCTTTTTTGGGTTAGTTATCGGTTTCAATTCGCATCTTTTTCTCAAATTGGATTCTCTGAACTATTCTTAATAAAGCGCCGATCGGCTGCGGTTTCTAGGTGTGAACCGCATGGAGGTGTAGATTGCTGGTTGGCCAATTTTTAGATCAGAGTTTTGCATTGGCGAACCTGGATCAGATTCGATTGGACCAAGTAAGAATTTGAAGCAATACCTTAATAACAATGAAACCACAATGAATTCGATAGTATTGCGTTGTTTGATTTATGGGCTTTTATTTGGAGCCTGTTTTCCTCTGGGTGCATGGGTTTTCGACATATTGTTGATCGAACAGGATTTTGCTTGGAGCAGTATCAAAGCTATCCATCAGCAAAATCCATTGCATTGGATAATCGATAGCGCCCCGCTTGTATTGGGCTTTATGGGCTATATCGTTGGAATTCATCGCTATCGTTTAGTGGTGTACGCAGAGGGTCTAGAACATACTGTTGCGGAACGAACTGATCAATTACAGTGTAAACAGGCGGAATTGGAACAGAGTGAGCGCGAGCTTCTGGAGTTTATCAATAGCGCACCCGCGATGATGTGGATGACTGACGCAACCGGTCGTGCGACAACATTTAATGAGGCATTGTTATCGTTTACGGGTCGCCTCCTTGAGGACGAACTTTTTGAAGAGTGGAGCGGCGTAAACATTCATCCTGATGATCGCGAAGATTGTATCGTTAAATATCGGGACAGTTTGGGTAATCATGATCCCTTCGAACACGAATACCGATGGAAGAACAAAAACGGAGAATACCGTTGGGTTTCGGAGGTTGGTATACCGAGGTTCAACTTCGATCAACATTACCGGGGCCATACCGGAATCTGTATCGATATAACCGAACGCAAACAATCCGAAAACGCTGTCAGGAAGCTGAATAATGAGCTCCACGCCGCGAAGGATCGGGCAGAGCAGGCTAATCAGGCCAAGTCTGAATTTTTAGCCAATATGAGTCATGAGATCCGCACCCCGATGAATGGCATACTGGGTATGGCCGAGCTTTTATTGGGATTTAAATTGACCGATAAGCAGCGTCATTTTGCGGAAACCATACAACGGTCGGGACTGGCGTTGCTCACGATTATCAATGATATTCTTGATTTATCCAAAATCGAAGCAGGAAAATTGGAATTGGATTCCATGGATTTTGATTTGCGGGAAAATATCGAAGATTGTATGGATATGCTCGCGGAACGTGCGCACGCGAAACGATTGGAACTGATCTGTGATATTCCTGAAGATATCCCGATTGATCTGCGCGGCGATCCGTGTCGACTCAGGCAGATCATCATTAACCTTGCGGGTAACGCCATAAAATTTACCGAGAATGGGGAAGTTACTGTACGCGTGTCCACGATCGAGAAGTCTGATACGAATACCTATCTGCGTTTCGAAGTTGTGGATACCGGTATAGGCATGTCGCCCGAAAACACCGAAAGAATCTTCGAATCGTTTACCCAGGCGGATAGTTCGACCACGCGACAATATGGAGGTACCGGTCTTGGATTGACAATCAGCCGGCAGTTGGCTGGCTTGATGGGCGGAGAAATTGGCGTCGATAGTACTTTGGGCGAGGGTTCGACGTTTTGGTTTACGGCACGATTACCGTACGCGCTTGGCAAGCAGCACAAAAAGCCGCTTGATCTAAAGCCACTGTCGGGGCTGCGGGTGCTAATTGTTGACGACAATGCAACCAACCGGGAAGTGTTACAAAATCAATTAGTCGGGCAGGGGATTTACCAGGCTAGCGCGGAAAGCGGCGTCAAAGCGCTAGAATTATTACGCTCCGGGGTGGAGTCCGATAAGGCTTTCGATATAGCCATTTTGGATTACCATATGCCGGACATGGATGGTGTGCAGTTGGCTAGGGCGATCAAGAACGATTCGAGGCTAAGCTCTACGATTCTTGTTATGTTGAGTTCAATATATGACAACGATCCGGTTGAGCGACGAAAGGCGGGCGTATGTCGATATTTGACCAAGCCAGTGCGCAAGTCCAGTTTGTGGAAACTGTTGTTGGAAGCGATGGATTGCGAACAGCATTGTGGCAGTTTCCAAACTGGACAACAAAATGTAGAAAGTCTCAACGTACACTTTAACGCCAATATTCTTGTCGCCGAAGATTCACTCGTCAATCAGGAAGTTGTGCGGGAAATGTTGAGTGAACTGGGTTGTAGCATAGACATTGCCGGCAATGGCGACGAAGCGTTACAAGCGATTGCCCGGCAAAGCTATGATCTCGTGTTCATGGATATTCAAATGCCTTTCAAGGATGGCTGTGAGGTTACGCGTATCGTGCGGCAAAACGAAGCGGATGTTGATCGGTTACCGATCATCGCATTGACCGCGAATGCTATGGAAGGTGATAAAACCCCGTGCTTGGCAGCCGGTATGGATGATTATCTTGCCAAGCCATTTGAACAATATCAGCTGCGCGAAATGCTGCAGCGCTGGCTTCCAGCCCATTGTAAATCCAGCATAGACAGCGGCCAGGTTGGAACTTCGGGTATGGATTCAATATTGAAAGGCACTTCCGATGCGGGAGAAGGCATTGATTGCAACAATGAATCTGCGGCTCCGGTATTGGATTTTGATGTTATAAAACGCCTGCTGGGCAGTGATGAACCCGATCGTTCTTCGTTTTTGTTTAGGTTGGCCTCGCTGTTTGTCGAGGATGCCAAAAACAACGCGAAAGCACTGCGTCGTGCTGTACCAGACGGCGATTTAGATGCTGCCAAAATTGCCGCGCACAGTCTTAAATCTTCTAGCGCAAATATTGGCAGCATCGGGTTTTCAGGGTTGTGCAAATCTATCGAGCAAGCTGGAAGGGATGGGGATTTATCCGAACTGAAACGACTATTTGCGGAGTTCGATAACGAATACCGGGCACTATTGAATGCGCTCAAAGCCGAATGTCCGGATTTGGAAATTGATAGCGAGCTAGGTTGTAAGTCAGTTGAGTCGACCGCACCGGTTGAAAACGAGAGTAGGCAACCGCTAGTACTCGTAGTTGACGATGATCGTGGAACAAGGTTGCTGGTAAGCCGTTATCTCGAACAGGGCGGGTTCAGAGTACTGGAAGCTGGTGACGGTTTGGAAGCTTTGGGTGTGCTAGACAAAAACGCTCTGGAGATCGTCTTATTGGATGTGGAAATGCCCAATATGGATGGCTTTACCGCGTGTAGAGAATTTCGACAACATCGCAACGGGCAGGATCTCCCGATATTGATGATGACCGGGCTGGACGACGAAAAATCGATCGATCGCGCGTTCGAGTCCGGGGCAACCGATTTTGTAATAAAACCCGTAAACGGGCCGGTGTTGTGCCGTCGAATTCGTTACATTCTACGCGCGAACGATGCGTTCAAGGCTATTAAGATCCGCGAGAATCGATTGGAAAACGCACAGCGAATCGGACGTTTGGGTCATTGGCAATGGAATGTTTCAAACAATAGCCTGGTATGTTCGCAAGAGACACGGCGAATTTTAGGACTGACGCAAGAGGATTTCGCAAACGATTTTGCGGCATTTTTGGAATTGGTCCATCCTGAGGATCGTGTTTTTGTTGACCACTCGATGCAAAGCGCGGTGTTGGGCAAACAAGCCTGCAATATAGAACACCGAGTTGTATTGCGGGACGGCAGTTATTGTTATATTCATCATCATGCGGAAGTGAGGTTGGATCGCGACGGTCAGGTTATCGAAATGGAAGGTATGATACAGGATGTTACCGAGCGTAAACTGGCCGATGAGGAAATCCGCCGTCTGGCGTATTACGATAGCCTGACCGGTCTGCCGAATCGGCGGTTGTTCGAGGGGATGCTGGATAAATCATTGAATATGGCAAGACGTAGCGGTTGGCTTTTGGCGGTCTTGTTTCTGGATATAGACAACTTTAAGCGGATCAATGATACCTTGGGCCATAGTGTGGGTGATTTGCTGCTGAAAACGGTAGCTGATCGGCTGCGCAGTACGGTTCGAGAAAACGATTGCTTGGCGAGAGGATTCGGTGAAAATTTATCGATCGATGTCGCTCGCCTCGGAGGCGATGAGTTTATCGTTCTGCTACCTGAAATCAGTTCTCAAGAAAACGCCGAAGCGTTTGCTGAGCGGGTCCGCAAAGTGCTCGCGAAACCTTTGAATTTGGAAGGTTATGATATTTTTGTAAGCCCTAGTATTGGTATTTCGATCTTTCCAACCCATGGCGATGATGCAGAGACCCTGCTCAAGAAAGCTGACACGGCTATGTACCGTGCGAAATCTACGGGGCGCAACAACTATAAAGTTTATTCGGATTCCATGAGTGTTCGGTCGCTCGAGCGATTGAATCTGGAAGGACGATTACGGGATGCATTGGCACGCGGCGATTTTGAACTTTATTTTCAGCCTCAGGTTGTCGTCGACAGCGATACGTTAGTGTCAGTTGAAGCCTTGCTGCGATGGACCGACCCTGAATTAGGCGCCGTTTCCCCAGCGGATTTCATCCCGGTCGCCGAAGAAACAGGCATGATTATAGAGATCGGGACCTGGGTGTTGGAACAGGCTTGTACGTGCGCCAAAAAATGGATGAATGATGGCTACAATCCTGTTCGAGTTGCGGTTAACTTGAGCAGTCTGCAATTTTTGCAGCCTAATTTATCCGCGATAATCCAGCGTGTTCTGCATGATACTGGCTTGGATCCGGCCTACCTTGAATTGGAATTAACCGAAAGTGTCATTATGGAAAATTCCGAAGCAACCCTTGATGTTTTGCACCAGCTAAAAAAGATTGGCGTAACATTGTCAGTGGATGATTTTGGCACCGGTTACTCGTCGCTGAGCTATCTTAAGCGGTTTCCGATCGACACACTTAAAATTGACCGGTGTTTCGTCAAGGAAATAACCTTGGATAAGGACGATGAAGTAATCATTGCGGCCATCATTGTAATGGCTCACCGCCTCAATCTAAAAGTTGTTGCCGAAGGGGTCGAAACTGAAGCGCAAAAGCGTTTTCTTAGCGAAAATGGGTGTGATTTGTATCAGGGCTATTTGCTGAGTCCGGCCGTGCCGGAGCATGAGCTGCTTGGTTTTTTGGGGCAAGATAACAACGTTTCTGACGTTGTGGCGTAAATGTGCCCTTAATCTAATCCCAGTTTCTTTAACCGATAGCGCAACGCACGGAAAGTGATGCCCAGCTCTTTTGCGGCCGCGGTTTTATTCCATCTGGTTTTTTCGAGCGCATTGATGATCGCTTGTTTTTCAACTTCGTCCATGTAGTTTTCCAGCGATAGTGATTCGTTAGTCTGTTCGGGTACCGAGCGTAGGGCAGTCTGCTGCTCGGGTAGGTCCAAGTCGTCGACCGTAATCAGATCATCTTCGCAGAGTGCCATGTCGCGTTCAAGTATGTTCTCCAGTTCGCGTACATTTCCCGGAAAACTGTATGTTGAAAGCGCAGACAGTGCGTCGGGCGTGATGGTCGTCACGCTGTCCGTTCCACATTGATTTGTTAGCTTATTCAGAATATATTCGGCAAGTGCTGGAACGTCGCTTTGCCGCTCGCGTAGAGGCGGTACTACCACGCCGATTACGTTGATCCGGTAAAACAAGTCTTGCCGAAAGCTGCCTTCTTCGACCATGTTCGCCAGATTTTCGTGCGTCGCGCTCAGAATCCTTGCATCAACCGAAATTTCACGATTAGCGCCTATTGGGCGGACCAGCTTTTCTTGAATGACTCGCAGTAGCTTAACTTGTAGTGACTGCGGTAGGTCGGCGACTTCGTCCAAAAACAATGTTCCGCCGTCCGCAGCTTGGAACAAACCGGTTTTGTCTGAGACAGCGCCGGTAAAACTACCCTTGGTATGTCCGAAAAATTCGCTTTCCATGAGTTCTTGCGGGATGGCGCCGCAATTTACCGCGATGAATGGATTATCGTGGCGCGGACTTTTTTGATGGATCAAACGAGCCACCAATTCCTTGCCGGTGCCGGATTCGCCGCTGATATAGATCGGTGCCTGGCTGCGTGCAACTTTGGCAATTTTGGATCTGATTTCGCGCATAGCGGGTGAATCGCCCAATAAGGTGCTGCGAGAACGGCGGTCGCTCTTTGGATAACTAGCCAGCTTTAGAGCAGAATCGACCAACTTGCGCAGCATGCCGAGTTCTACGGGCTTTGAAACGAAATCGAAAGCGCCATTCTTCAATGCTCGGACAGCAGCGTCCATATTGCCATGGGCTGTAATCACGGCAACCGGCAGATCAGGGTATTGAGCCTGGATGTGTTCGATCAATTCCAAGCCATTTCCGTCGGGCAATTTCATATCGGTTAAGCACAGATCAAAACGGTGCTGTGCTAGCGCAGACCGAGCTTCATGCAGCGTTGCGGCGCTTATGGAATTAACATCCATACGCGATAGTGTGATGTCGAGAAGTTCTCGAATGTCCGGTTCGTCGTCAACGATAAGGGTTAGTGGTTTACTCATATTGCAATTAAGGTGCTTTTGGCGTCGAGCAGACAAATGCGAAAACAACTTCCACCGTCCTCCGTAGCCACATATTCAAGTTTGGCTTGATTTAATTCCGCGAGTTCCTTGGCGATGTATAAACCCAAACCCGTGCCGGATGACGATGTGGTAAAAAACGGCTCAAAAATCTCATTGATTTGATCGTCACTGATTCCCGGTCCGTGATCAATGACCTCTACGCAGGGCATGGATTGGAATTGGGTTAGATTCAAAGAAATTTTATCGGATTCTTTCGAGCTGTATTTCATGGCATTACAGCATAGATTATCTAAGATTTGTTTGAGTTGTCCTGGATCACAGAGCACCTCGATATCGGCCCCATTACCGGTAATATGGAGGGGCGATTTGTCTAATTGTTGCTCCAACTGAAAATCACTCACGAACTTTGACAGCCAGGGCATAAGTTTAATCTTTTCGGTTTGAGATGACTTGCGTTTGGAAATCTGCAGTATGGTTTCTATGATATCGTTTACTCTAGTGGTGTGTTGCCGGATTATTTCGGTTAGTCGCCGGTCCTCTTTTTCTAGCGACTGACATTCAGCGAGTAATTGCCCAGCGTGGCTGATCGCGCCCAACGGATTGCGTATTTCGTGAGCGATACTGGCGGTGAGCCGACCTAAGGATGCTAGCTTGCTTTGCTGTACACGTTGGTTGTTCAAACGGGAATCTTCCAAAAAGATCATATTATAAGTTTTATGGGTCTTTCCCAGTTGGGTAAATCTCGCGTAAACGTTAATTTGGTTCTCGGTAACTGAAAATACACTATCCGCGGAAGCTCCGGATTTCCATTTCTGGAAATGCTGGTTTAGTTGGGGGGAAATTGCGTTTAGACCATTCGGCATAGCGGCTAGTTGAAATAACCTCAGGGCCGATGGATTCATCTCGTGGATATGATCGTTCTGGTCCAGAATGATAATCGAGGATTGCAGATGTTGAACAATAAATGCGTTTAATTGTTGCTGATCGGCCAAGTCCAAGGTTTTTTCGACGGCCAAGGCTTCACTTTGTTCGGCCCGTTTTGCCAGCTCTAATGCGAGCATCGAGACAGTAAAGAAAGAAGCTCCGAGCATGCCCACGTAGGTATACGCCGTGGTATTGAATGCCTGGGTAATATCCGAATAGATTTGTTCGGTGATTAGTGTAATGGTCGACAATGCGGCGAAAAATAACGCGCAGCGCCCACCTACTAAAAGTCCATCGGCGGCCAATGTAACGACCAGTAAAATGCCTATTCCACTGTATATTCCGCCGCTCGCGTGCATAAGCAGTGTGATAGCGATAATATCGACGACAACCTGGCTTTGCACCTGAACCGAGAAGCGTGGCCAGCGCAAGCGTACGCCGATTGCCGAGAGTATCGTAACGACGAGGTATGCAGTACTTGTAACAGCATATAGTTCGGAATTGGATTTACCTAACAGTGAGGGGCCGAATTGAAATACGAACAATATACTGAATAGACTCGCCAGTGTAATTCGGTAAACTGAAAAAACCGCCAGTGTTTGCCAGGCTTGTGCCGTGGAAATCCGAAAACCCGGAGAGAACGGGCAGGGCGTTATAAAATTTGATGTGTCAGACATCGGTTGGCTGGCCGGTGCGGTGATTTAAAAAGAATGGTGGTGCAAAATCCAAACAAAGGTGAAGCATAGGTCGTGGCAAGCCAGGTTCCTGTATCCATACATACTGAACTATATAGCATAGTCGGAAAAAAGCTAAGCGCCTTTAATCTTTGGTTAAAGGCGGGTTAGAGCTATTTGATTTAGCGGTTTCTCCGTACGTGGATAAGTTGACTAGAATTCCTTTATGTAATGACAGTCGGTTTGTCTCGCCCGGAGCGTTTTTTTACTTCACAGAATTGTTCAGCCAACGCGATCAAATCGGATAATGCGTGTTGAGTATCCTGACTGTGTTTTTCGTGATCGGGTTCGAATCGTTGCAGATATATTCTCAGCGTTGCGCCTTCAGTTCCGGTGCCGGACAAACGAAAAACGATACGGGATCCATCTGTAAATCCAATTCTTATGCCTTGCCGCTCGGTTAGCGATTGATCAACCGGATCCAGGTAGCTGAAGTCGTCGGCAAACTAGACTGTGTGGTCGCCGAAACCGCGCTCTATGAGATTGGGTAACTGTTGGCGTAAGTTTTGGATAATGAGTTCTCCCGTGGCGGTATCTAAAGCTTCGTAATCATGCCGTGTATAAAAATCTCTGCCGAATTGTCTCCAATGATGGTGGACAATTTCAGCGACCGACTGGCGCTTGGTCGCGAGTAGGTTCAACCAGAACAACACGGCCCACAAGCCATCTTTTTCTCGGATATGGTTCGATCCGGTTCCGAAACTTTCTTCACCGCAAAGGGTGATTTTATCTGCGTCCAAAAGATTGCCGAAAAATTTCCAGCCGGTTGGCGTTTCATAGCTCTGAATGCCCAAAGAATTCGCGACACGGTCGACAGCGAGGCTGGTGGGCATTGATCGGGCAACACCGGAAATACCACTTTTATAGCCAGGGACAAGATGTGCATTGGCAGCGAGTATTGCCAGGCTGTCGCTAGGTGTCACAAAAAAATGCTTACCCAGGATCATATTCCGATCGCCATCACCATCGGACGCAGCGCCAAAAGTGGGTGCTTGATCGCTGTGCATCAAGTCAGCTAAATCCTTCGCGTGGACTAGATTGGGATCGGGGTGGCCTCCACCAAAATCCTCTAAGGGTTGTGCATTAATTACGCAACCTGGCGTCGCGCCAAGTACATCTTCGAAAATGTGTTTAGCATAGGGGCCTGTTACCGCGTGCATCGCGTCAAAGCACAATGTGATAGCAGATGAGCCTAATGCCGCGCGCAGCAATTTGAAGTCGAACAATTGGGACATCAATTGGGTGTAGTCTTCGATCGAGTCGATAACCTCGATTTCAACATTTTCGAGTTGAACTTTCCCAACGGTATCTAAATCGATATCCGCTGTGCTAGCGATCCTATATTCGCGTATCGTTTGGCTGCAGGCATAGATCTTGAGAGTGTGGTTTTCCGGAGCCGGACCGCCGTTAGCGCAATTGAATTTTATGCCGAAATCGTGGTCGGGACCGCCAGGATTATGACTTGCGGAAAGAATAATGCCTCCAACAGCTTGGTATTTTCTTATGATGCAGGATGCAGCAGGGGTCGAGAGGATTCCACCTTGGCCAATCATTACTTTGGCAAAACCGTTCGCAGCGGCCATTTTGACAATGACTTGTATTGCATGGCGATTGAAATATCGACCATCGCCACCGACTACCAGTGTTTGGTTCGCGCAATCGGACAGTGAATTAAAGACGGATTGAACAAAGTTTTCCAGATAGTTTTCTTGCTTGAAAACTCGGACCTTTTTGCGCAATCCTGATGTGCCGGGCTTCTGGTCGTCATAGGGTGTTGTCGAAACGGTTATTGTCTGCATAGGCGTATTGTACGGTTACTGTTTATTGCGCTTCGGAACATGTTTTAAGGTCCGATGAATAGTCCTCGGTTTTGTCTGTTTTTTAATAGACACTAGTCATCGAAAATGGCAATGGACAGGCCATGCCATTGGAATTTTTGGTTACTGGGTGTATCGGTTTAGCATGATCTAAAGACCCGAGAGAAAACGTGTATTATAATCATTTGTATGAACACTTCATCCGTTAATAAGCTCGCCTGGATCCTGGTCGCGGTAATGCTTTGTTTTGCTGCTTTTCAAGTTTTTGCGGAAGATGCCGAGATCTGGGTGCGGATCGATACCAAGGCCAGATTACTGAATGTCATGCAAGGCGATCAAGTTAAGGCGGTATACAAGAATATCGCAATTGGGCGCAATGGCGCGGACAAAAATAGAATCAGAGGTGACAACACAACCCCTTTGGGAATCTACCGAATCGGATGGATTAACAATAAAAGCAAATTCCATAAGTTTTTCGGCGTCAATTATCCTTCGCGCATGGACGCGCGGCGTGCGCTGGGCCAGGGATTGATCGATCACGAAACTTATGAGGAGTTGGTGGGTGCCGATTTATTGGATCGCGTTCCACGCCAGGATACTATTCTTGGGGGGCAGATCGGCATACATGGATTGGGTTCTGCTGATCCATTCATACATGAAACCATGGACTGGACGCGTGGATGTATCGCGCTAACGGATCAACAGATTGATAGTTTAGGGGGGTGGATTAAGAAAGGTGCAGTGGTCGTAATTCGTTAATTTTAGAGAAACATTTCCACTTACTCTCAAATTTACCCGATTACGGTGTCACAAAAACGCCCGGACGAGTGAAGTATAAATGCTCATGTACAACCGTTACATCGCATGTTTTCTCGTGGAACTTGACCAAATTTGAGAGTGGTCTGTGCGGTTATATTTAAGATATATTACCGGAAAGCTTAAGTTATTCACGGCAAAATGCTATGCTGTATGCTGAGGCTTCACCAGAAGTAGGGTGAATGTGTTTCATTGAAATCAAAAGGGTTAAAACATGTATATATCTGCATCGAAGATATCTGTTCTGGTATTAACTGCAGTATTGGCTGTTGGTTGTGCTAGTCAGGGTGATATAGACAAGCTGAACATGAGGTTGGATGCCACCGATCAAAAAGCTGACGATGCTGCAGCAGCATCTGCGTCAGCATTGGCTGCCGCCCAGGCTGCGGAAGCAAAAGCAGCTGCAGCTGAATCTGCTGCATTGCGCGCTGCTGCTGCTTCTGAAGAAGCGAATAGCAAACTGGACCGGATGTTCCAAAGATCTATGATGAAATAACGGTTTTTTTATTATTTCATTCGGAAGCCCTGGCAATAAGCCGGGGCTTTTTTATGCGCGCTAATCTTTCCGATTGGAAGATAAAGAGGGTGTGCGGCGTTTCTGTGGGCCGGCCACCTAAAATACTTCGTGTCCTGGAGTAGGTGGCGCGTAGCTGTCGTCGAATGGATCCTGTTTGCGCGAAATGGCAATGGGTATACCGAGTCGTTGGCGAATGGCGATTCTTAACGCATAGCTATCCAAATTGAGCAACGCCAACTGATAGTGTTGTTCTATTTGATACAACGCTAAATGCATGGAGTCTTCTTCACTTAATTCTTCTTCTTCCAATGGAGCGTGGACTTCGACATAAAATGTATCAGCCAGCCAGCCAAACTTTACCGGCTGATTAATGATGTACACAGGCGCTCCGACATTAATCTGCGGAAACAGTGTTTCGATATCTTCGGGCAGCATGCGGATGCAACCATGGCTCACCCGCATGCCTACACCCAAGGGTTTGTTGGTGCCGTGGATCAAATATCCAGGGAGTCCCAACCGCATCGCGAATTGACCCAAGGGATTATCCGGGCCCGCGGGGACTATGTCGGGTAACGGATCACCTTGCGCGGCATGTTCGGCTTTAATCGATGCGGGCGGACGCCAGACCGGGTCTTTCTTTTTGGCGATGATCGTAGTCTTTCCCAGCGGTGTACGCCAATCCATACGGCCGATACTAATAGGATGGGTAATGACTTGCCGTGATTCGCCCCGACGCGCGCGTGGGTAATAGAACAGCCTTAGTTCTCCGATGTTTAGAACCAGTCCATTACGTGGGGCGTTAGGAAGAATATAGCGTTTGGGTAGATAAATTTTAGTATTCTCGCCGGGTAACCAGCGGTCAACCGAGGGATTTGCATGGACGATTTCGTTTTGCCCCACGTCGAACTGTCGGGCAATATCCAGCAGTGTGTCCTCGTACTTTGCGGTTGTGTATTGAAATTCGCCAACCAGAGCGACATCGGTTGGCGGCAGTATATATCCGTCAGCCAATGGTTTGCCGACTATCACCAGCAATATTGATAGTGTAAAAAGGGATTTATGCATCATTGGTAAAATTTAGCCTAAGTTGATTTACTGTAACGCTAAATGTTGTCGGAAGACAAGCCACTTGGTTGATTACATTATCGGTCGCTTGGAGTGCATTCTCCGCCAAAAAGTTCTAAAAGGCGCGGAAAAAAGTTCGCGAGTTCCAAAGTCATGATCGAAAATTCGGTATCAAAGATGTCCGCGGCTTCTTCGGCATGGCTTTCCGCGGCTTGGTCCTGGATGAGATCCAGAAAGCGCAGCCGTTTAAGGTTTAAGGATTCGTCCAGCACAAATGTCAAACGGTCATTCCAGCTTAATCCGAGTTTTATGCATTCTTTGCCCGCATCCAAGTGAACCTGAATTTCGTCCGTGAACAAATCCTGTCGTTTGCAGCGGACTGTGTTGGTTTCGTGGTCAGTCGAACGCAATTCGCATTCTTCCTCTAAGGTAATATCGGCGGGTGCCCGCTGTTCATTCAACCAGCGTGTCATGACTGATATTGGACGTTCGTTTGTGGTTGGCACTGTGATCGGCAGGGAACCCAAGGATTTTCGCAGAAAACCAGTGATCTCATCGGTGCTATTGGTGCTGCCTGAATCGATAACCAACCATTGACCTTTCGTATCGATGTAAGCGTAGGTTCTTTTGGAAAAAGACAGCGCCTTTGGGAGTAGCTCGAATACAATTTCGTCGCGCAGGTTTTCGCGTTCTTTGCGGCGCAAACGGCGGGCCTGCTTCTCTTCAAGCTTTTGCGTCCGCTTGGCCAGCATTTCATTGACTACGGCGGCGGGTAGTACTTTCTCTTCCTTGCCGCAGCATATCATCATAAATCCGCTGGTAGTGTGCACAAGTTGACCCGCGCCGGACTGCAGCGGCGCAACCCAGCCCAAACTGAAGGGTTCGTGGCTACCGCAGGGACGCAAACAAAATGCCGCAAGCTTTTCTTCCAGTTCTGCTTCATCCAGTGAAAATAGCTCGGTAAATCGAAACAGGGCAATATTTTTGAACCACATAAACGTCGTTAAGATCCGAAAAAGGCGCGATTATGGCGCTAAATTGTGCGTTTGTCACCTGTGGTGGTGACGGATAGATCAGTTTCCCGATGCTGTGATCATGGGATAGTTATTGCTGCCTTGAAACGCAATTCCGGCAAATTATGGATGAATGAATCAGTAATTGTAAGAACTTCCTGCTTGTGGCATCGGGCGCAACATGAGTTGTTTGCCGCGTTGGATCAGTTCAAGATGCTTTAAAAAGTTCATTCCCAACAGGATTTCATCGCCTTCCATATGTGGGTTTATGTCGCCGCGTAACCCATGTAGAACGATAGGACCGATCGCAACTTTGTCCAATTTGGTATTGTAGACCGTAATCGTTCCATTCGCGGTTCGCGCAGACATTGGGAAACCGCGCTTTAGACCCAGCCGCTTGGCGGTTCGATTGGGTATGCTAATGTTAGTAGCCCCTGTATCCAGTAGGAAAGTAACTGATTTGTCGTTGATTTTGCCATTCGTGACATAGTGCCCATGGCGATTTTGTTGCAGAATGACCTCAATGGCATTGCCCGAACCAACCTGCGTCTGAATAACTGTATTGGGATTATGCTGCTTCTCTAGATAGTTGTTGAAAAATACAGTCGACAAGCCCAGCAATAGTATCCAAGCTAGATAAACCATCCATTTGCCCATTTGACTGGCCTGATGATCTTCTCGATTATGCATATGATATTTGCTGAATTGATTGTTTTGGACTAGCCATCGGTTAGTGCTTTTGGGTATCCTGAAAGTTTAGCTGTAACTTTTTGAGTTGCATAGCGGTAAATGGTTTGGATACCGGGCAAGATAGGATGGCTCTGACTTAGATTTTTCCGGAGTGGGTACGACGGATTCAGGTGTTAGAATGGGAACGTCGTTCTAACAAATTTAGGAGTTAATTATGGAACAGCCTTCAACGTGGCAGATGTTGTTGTACGGGGCGATCGCGCTACTGGTCATCTTCTGGTTCAGGCCCGGTATAAAAGCTGCGATGCAACGAAGTAGGGAAGCCGAAAAAGACTGGCCGGCCGTGCTGATACCTATAGCAATTGTCGTTTTATTCGTCGTTTTTTTGGTAGCTATGACCTAGTTCTCTGCAAATCTTGTATTAAAGGAGCGATAGTAAACTTTATTCGATGAGTGATTCGGATCTA
>CAZVFR010000058.1:0-14830 GCA_964626505.1 uncultured Methylococcaceae bacterium | reverse complement strand
TTAGGGTTATCGGAATCCGAAACCCGCACTTGATCGGTAACCGCGTTCAACCCGCCGGATGCCAACATATTCATCAGCATTGAAGTCCCTGACCGTGGCAAACCGGACACGACAATAATATCGTCTCCGTAGCGGTATTTCTTTATTAGCTGTTTGAAAAAATTCATTCTATATGTCCCACTATTGTGAATTTAGGTGCGGTAATTCGCAATGGTAAGCGTACCCAACAATGTTCCGCGTAATGATAAGTGAATCGTCTGCTCAATGCGAAGTGATTTGAGATTGATTTGAATCCCACAATAGATATTGGTTCCTAGATCCACTGCACTATTTGCGGCTAACTGATTCGTTGAGCCGACTTTCGATCTTTTTCTTATATTTTAGCAGGTGTATAGTTTGCAGCTCCGCATGGGCACTTGCACCCAGAAGTGTGTGGGGCACGTCAATATCTGTAATATAGATAGGATAGTGATCCGCACTACGCCGCAATGCAACGATATGATTGGCGACTTCTTCGAATAACCGCGTACCAAATTCCATCGACGAAAATTCCTGATTATCACAATAAATCGTAGTGTCTTTATAATTTGAATCAAGATCATGCGCGACTACGCGCAGCGCAACGATTTCATTTTCGGGTTTCAGATCCAAGTTAATTTGCTTTAGCTGAAAGGCCTCCGACGGTTCTTTTTCTATAAAAAAGTACTCAATCGTTGAGTCGAAGGTCAACTTATACCGCCGTAGCGTAGAAAACAGAAAATAATAAAACGGTTCAGCTAACGACTTGAGGTTTACAGTATCTTTGGTTTCCTTGAACAGGGAACCGTTTTCATCAAGGATGTACAAATCCGTTTTCTTACGCCGCTTGCGTAAAAAAATTTGTATTTTGCCGGGTCGATGATGATTAAATATCAAAGGTAAGGGCGAATCATCCAACGCCGCTGAATCAAATTTTACCCGGCTGTAAATCGGCTGAGGTTGTGAAAGTTCCGCCATCAGCTGAGACATATTGGCAACTTCGAAATAACTCAAAGACCCATTGTGATTGTGGACGATAAAAAACCGATGCCGCCCGCGAAGAACATAGCGAAGTCGAAGCGCGTCCGAAGCAATCGAAAACCGTGATGATAACTGATCATAAAGCTGGTTGACGCGATTCGCAATACTTTGGGAGCGACTGGATCCGTAGCTGAAGCATTCAACTTTGGGCGGCTGCTGTATTGAAGGTGCCTGATTGATCAGCTCTGTTAGGCAGTCCAGTAAACCATGCAATCCGGTATAGCTGCGCAGCAAAACTTCCTGCCATGATGAAATAACAAGTGCATCCACGCTTAGAACGAGGTTAGTCCGTAGCGAACTGTAACTCAACGCATCGGACCGGTTGCTGGTAATCTGCAACCCCTCTGTACCGGTTTCCATCGGGTCCAAACCAACGTTGATAAACAACGCGGAGGATAGGCTATGAGCTGGCAGGCTATACGCATCCAACGAATCTTGCGGAGCGCTTTGTTGGTGCAAGAATCTACTCAAATCTCTCAGCATGGCCTGTAACTCTCGTAGCTGGAGCGGGCTGTCTTCGCTATCTAGAAAAATATGGGTTTGCTTCGAATAAAGACCGTTTAGCGCTGCCCATGCAAGAAGTTCCACGATGTTGCGACTCTTTTTAAGTGGTACGGCATCACCCGCGAGCTTGCCCTTTATATAACCGATAAAAATTTGCCAACCGGTTTCATTGTCGGCAAATTTTATATTCGACAGGGTCAACGCTTGCTCCTCTAGTTGGTGCGACCTGGCAGTGTACAGCGTATCTATTTTGCCCGGTTTACGCTCCAAACACGCGTTGAGTTTTCGCCCCAATAGCTTGATATTTTCATTCTCAACTTTGCCGGGTATAGCATTTTGTGCCGCAAAATGGCGCAAAAATTTATAGGCCCGCTTCAGTTCCTCAGCGATAAGCTCCTGCTCTTTGGCAGCCAGCTTGTACTTCCACTTCGTGTGGCTGTCAAGCTCACTAATCATTCGGCTATTCCAGCCCCAACGATAAGTCATGGATTGCAACATTTCGCGTCTCAATCGGCGCGGAGCATAACTGGTATTTTCACAAAGCAGTTCATTTATCTTTATGTAGAAACAGCGTCTCGCCAGATTGAGTCGTTGTGCATCGTTTTGTTTGGACAGTACAGTTTCAACTTTATTAAGAGTCAGCATGTACGAATCCAACTCGTTAACGTCTACCGAGCCTTCAAAAATGGCTTTTTTAATAATCAGGCAAAGCCAAAATGTATTCGGATATTCTGTTGCGTACGCTTCGATCAAAAGAAGTTTCAACATCGACTTGTAGGGCGCGGAAATAGACTGGTAAAGTTGCCACGAAGCAGCGTCTAAAAATTCCTGCGGATCAACTTTGTTCATGCCGCCAAAATCTATTATTTCGTGTTCATCCACAAAACGTTTGTTTTTCAGATGCGCAACATAGGTTTCATAGTCATTCTCCTGCTCTGGTGGCACCAACCACCAGGCGGGAATCTTTCCCGCGATGTGCAAACCGGTTCGGTAAAATTCTTCGAGCAATAAATGATGCTGTCCAATGCCGCTGCTTTCCTGTGACGCCGGAAGAAACAGTAGATCTTTAGATCCACCAGTATCGATAGGATGGAAATGCACGTCAAGACGCAGCGATTCAGCCCATTTTTCGATGGCCGTAGTTTTCTCCTGTAACTCATCAAAAAAATCAGAATCGATCTTGGATTGATAACACAGCCAAATATCGAGATCGCTTTTATTCGAATACGCGATGCTACCCACGCTGCCCATCAGGTATATCGCGTCTATGGGATAGTGCTTTAGAGCACGACGTTTGTATATAAACGACTTCGACAAACTCTTTGCGGCGCTTACCGCGGATTTATTGGGCGCGTAGTCGCGAATGCCAGCCAGTGTATCCGAGGATACGAAACCCGGCAAAGCCGGTGTATTGCGGTGGAATAAAAGCGGCAGTAGGTCTAAGAAGATTCGTTGGTCGGGTTGCAGGAACTGCTGTACCCGTCTGAATCTGAGTTTATGCAGATTTAGAAATCTACGCTTAACAGTATTTAGATCCTTTTTGCCGATTTCATCGCCCGGCGCACCTAATTTTATGGGTTTTAAGGACTTGGATTTAATGGCTTTCGGTCCTTGAATCGCAGTATTGCGCAGGCACATTCCAGCACAATTGATCGTTTAGTTCCTGGTTAGTTATGGTGTGTGCAGTAGATAAGTTTTTAATAATGGCAGGGGCGTTCTAAGACAACAACGCAATAACATTCAATTCCTGATCCACTTGCAATCGATTCAGCAATTTTTGCGGATCATCCCCTTGCTGCCACATTGCAGCACCAACTTTTATGTGCCAAACCGATGTTTTTTCACCCAGTGCAGTTCTGTCATTGGCCAGCTTAGTCGCCAATTCTTTGGCGTTGGACAAGTTCGTTTCCGGAAGAATAATAAGAAACGTTGTTGGATCCAACATACCAATTTGGTCGGCCCAGCGTAACTGATCTTTGAGAACTTGGCTGATTCCTTTTACGATATCGGCTAGCTCATCGCCAATTGCGGAGGATTCCAACGACAGACGCAACAAAGACAAAGGGTTGTTATAGCGCCTACTTCGACTCACCTGCATATCCAAAGATTGCAGAATCGCATTTCGATTGAACAAACCCGTAACACGATCTTTAGTTTCCAACGCTTGAACGTTTGCGGCCAGTTTGTTGCGCTCACGTTCGAGCTGTACTTGGTACGTCACATTAGTAAATATATGCACCGACGACGAACAACCTGCCAATTCGAAACTTTGTCGACTCAACCAAAGTTTTTCCTCGTTGGACTGCGTTAGGCAAAGTTGGTCGGAATCTTCAAACAGTGCAGCATAAGCCGATCCCTGCTCATCTTCGCAACTCAATCCGATTAATTCATCCTTGGCTACCTGCAACGTTTGCGCCAGCGCTCTATTGGCCCATTTGATCATCCCATCTTCCAACAGCAACACACAGATCGGCATTTCATCCAGAACATTCAGTGCAAGCTCGGATTCTAAGATTTGAGACATGACGCTTACCTCTGTGACTCAGAAATTTTCATTAGAAATGGGTAACTCAGCTTCAGTGAACGAGCCAGAACCATATATAGTATAGATTCAACTCTGACTCAGTGTTGGTCACACTACGGAAACAAGTATACCGCCCAACCAACGGATGCCAAGCATTCTACGCGCGAAACTACGGTTCGCAAACAAGCTGTTAACCTATAGTCGGCGATTCAATCGATTTTAAGGGGTTTCGCTGCTAATGCAGCCCACTGAAATCTCAACGGCGTCGGCTTCCCAGTAACGAGCCCAGGATACCTCGAATCAACTGCCTGCCGATCTGACTGCCAATACTTCGCGCCGCGCTTTTGATAAATGCTTCTCCAACGCTTTGACGACCAGTACGGGATTTCTTAGGCTTGCGGCCCGCCGATTTCTTTTCATCGACCAGAATTTCTTGTTGTTCAGCACGTTCTTTGAGTAACTCATACGCAGATTCCCGGTCCATTTTTTCGTCGTAGACCCCGCTTAATGGCGAACGAGTCAGCCGCTCGGTTCTTTGTGTCTTTTTAATCGGTCCGATTTGTGATTCGGGTGGGCGAATAAGAATACGTTCGACTTCGGTCGGACTGCCTTGCTCATCCAATACCGATACCAGTGCTTCACCGATACCCAGTTCGGTAATACATTGCACCGTATCAATCTTAGGATTCGGCCGGAATGATTCAGCGACGGCTTTAACTGTTTTTTTATCTTTGGGGGTAAAAGCCCTTAACGCATGCTGGATACGCATACCAAGCTGGCCTAATACGTCCTCTGGAATGTCTAACGGAGATTGCGTTACGAAATACACGCCAACGCCTTTGGAGCGTATCAGGCGAACCACCTGCTCGATTTTGTCCAGTAAAGGTCTAGGCGCGCGATCAAACAACAAATGCGCCTCGTCAAAGAACAACACCAATCGGGGACGATCAGCGTCACCCTGTTCGGGAAGATTTTCGAACAATTCAGACAACAACCACAATAGAAACGTCGCGTACAGCCGCGGTGAACGCGCGACCAGGTCTTTAGCATCCAGGATGCTGATCACACCGTTGCCGGAAAAATCAGTTTGCATCAGGTGTTCCAACTTCAGTGCGGGCTCTCCGAAGAAATGCTCGGCACCTTGTTCTTCCAAAACCAGTAGACGCCTCTGGATAGCACCGACACTCGCCGCGGAAATATTGCCGTATTCGGTTCGCAGCTCAGCACTATGATCCCCCATCCACGACAATATCGAGCGCAGATCTTTTAAATCCAGCAACAGCATTCCGTTATCGTCCGCAATCTTAAATCCGGCATACAAAATTCCCGTTTGGGTGTCATTGAGCTCCAACAAGGTGCTCAATAACAACGGGCCCATATCGGACATAGTCACCCTAACGGGATGGCCGGTCTTAGCGAAAATATCCCAAAATACTACCGGATTGCCAGAATTCTGGTAGTGTTCAATGCCAATAGCCTGTACACGGGACTTGATCTTGTTATTCGCTTTGCCTGGCACGGAAAGACCGGACAAATCGCCCTTCACATCAGCCATAAACACGGGTACGCCAATGCGCGAATAGCCTTCTGCAATGATCTGTAGTGTTACGGTTTTTCCACTACCGGTTGCACCTGAGATAATACCGTGACGATTGCCCATTGCGGCACCCATGCTGACTTGTCGCCCGGATTGTCCCCCAAGTAATACATTCGCTGCTTCTGTCACGCTCCCCCCTATTGGTTATCGGCGAGAAATTTACGCGCCGCGGCTATGGATTCTTTTACACGATCCGGCGCCGTACCGCCAAAATGGCTACGGGCTGCTACGGAGCCCTCCAATGTTAAGACATCAAATACGTCAGAATCAATCGCATCGGAATACCTTTTAAGTTCACTAAGCTCAAGATCAGATAAATCGCATTCGCATTCTATTGCCAAACGCACGACTTTACCCACAATTTCATGCGCATCCCGAAACGGAATGTTTTTTCTAACCAGGTAATCCGCTAGATCAGTCGCAGTAGAGAACCCCTGTTTGGCCGCGGTGAACATGCGGTCGCGGTTGATCTTCGCATGGGGCATCATATCCGCATATGCGCGTAGGCAATTCAGTAAGGTATCGGCCGTATCGAATAACGGCTCCTTATCCTCTTGATTGTCTTTATTATAAGCTAGAGGCTGGCCTTTCATGAGCGTCATTAGAGACACCAAATGACCCAACACACGACCCGATTTACCGCGCACCAACTCCGGCACGTCAGGATTTTTCTTTTGTGGCATGATCGACGAGCCGGTGCAAAAAGCGTCAGGCAATTCGATGAAATTAAACTGTGCGCTGCACCAGAGCACCAACTCTTCGGAAAAACGTGATAGATGGACCATGATTAAACCCGCTGCCGCGGTAAATTCTATCGCAAAGTCACGATCACTAACCGCATCTAGAGAATTACCCGCCGGCCGGTCAAATCCGAGTTGATCGGCCGTAAAACTTCTATCGATGGGAAAACTTGTACCCGCCAAAGCCGCCGCACCCAAAGGCATAATATTGACGCGTTTGCGGCAATCCACAAAACGCTCGCGATCACGCACCAGCATTTCGAACCAAGCCATCATATGGTGGCCGAAGGTGACCGGCTGAGCGACCTGAAGGTGGGTAAAACCCGGCATAATGGTCGCCGCTTCGCGCTCAGCCAAATCTAGCAGCGTGTATTGCAGTCTAACGATTTCCGCCGTAATACGATCGATTACGTCGCGCAAATAAAGGCGAATATCAGTTGCAACCTGATCATTTCGAGAGCGCCCCGTATGCAATTTCTTGCCGGCAGCTCCAATTCGGTCAGTTAACCTAGCCTCGATATTCATGTGAACATCTTCAAGTTCAGTCGACCAGTTAAAGTTCCCGGTTTCTATATCTATTCGAATGGTGTTTAATCCTTCAATGATCGTAGCGCATTCGTCGCGGCTAATGAGTTTCACTTGCGCCAGCATTTTCGCGTGCGCTATAGAGCCTTTGATGTCGTAAAAAGCCAATCGTTGGTCGAAACCCACTGATGCTGTAAAGGACTCAACAAATGCGTCTGTTGCTTCAGTAAAGCGGCCACTCCAGAGTTTGTCTATATCGTTAGTATGGGTCATTGATCGCTAAAAAAATCGTAACTATTCAGCTCACGGCTTATTTTCGTGATTACTGCGTCAAAAGTGCTCATTTATACTTATAAACTCCGCGCTTTATCCTTGTACTCACCAAAATAAGCCGCAACCTGAATAGCTACATGGTTATGTTGAATAGTTACAAAAATTCATTCTGAATACGAAATTTCCGCGCCATTATACACCTGCTAAACTCAAGACCATGAATCAGTTCAGAAGCAAACAAAGCTCCTCCGCATTTTTACCTGATGTTTGTTCGATTTACGGCATTTTCATACTAATCCTAATTGCACAAGCCTTGGCTTTTTTACTGGAACTAGCATCTTATCGGCCACCGGAACCCTATTGGTCGGGCTTGGGGCTACGTTCGTTGTTTGTACAATGGGTCGCTTTGGGCAGCGCAGGCACCCTGTGTTTTCTACGCAGACTGACAACGCACTTAAAACCGAGAAGGTTGTCGATGATGGTGTTCATTATCATCCAACTCGTGACTCTAGCGATTAGTGCGCTGGTTTACTGGGGCATATCGGAACAACTGGGCTTAGGAGTCAAACTGGGATCAGAAACCGAATTTTATCTTAGAAATCTGGCGGTAAGCGGAATCATCGCGGCAATTCTACTGCACTATTTATACATACAATATCAATGGAAGCAGCAAGAACACGCTGGCATGGAAGCAAAACTGGAAGCATTGCAATCCCGCATACGTCCGCACTTTTTATTCAATAGTTTAAATACTATCGCCAGTCTAACACGCAGTAATCCCAAGCTGGCGGAAGAATTGGTCCAAGATTTAGCTGAATTATTCAGGGCCAGCCTAATACAAAACCGACGCTTTGTGCCCATAGAAGATGAACTATTACTGGTCCGCCAATATCTGAACATCGAGCTTCAGCGTTTGGATGGACGTTTGGAGGTTGAATGGAAAACCGACGGTATTCCCAGCAATGCTCTGGTGCCACCACTCACCTTACAACCTCTGGTTGAAAACGCTGTGTACCACGGCATAGAACCGGCTGAATCGGGGGGCAGAATTTACATCGAGGCTAAGTTATCCAACTCGATGCTCGTACTGACCGTTAGAAATTCTCTACCAACCGATGGTTTTGGTAAACCGAGAAAAGGAAACCGTATGGCCGTTGAGAATATTCGCGCCCGTATTCATGGCTGCTTTCCGGAACACGGGAAGGTTATGATCAGCACCGTGGATGGTTTTTATCAGGTCCGCCTGGTCATACCTTATATCAAAGATCAACCATGAAATTGCTAATTGCCGATGACGAGAAACCTGCCCGACACCGTCTGCGTAGCCTGATAGAAGAACTGGGCAGCGGGTATCAAATTGTCGCGGAAGCGACCAACGGAGAGGAAGTAGTGCAACACTGCTCGACTACACAACCGGATTTGGTATTGTTAGATATACGCATGCCGATTATGGACGGTATCAACGCAGCCCGTGAGCTAGCGAATTTCGCAAGCCCCCCCGTCATCATTTTCGTTACCGCTTATGATGAGCATGCGCTACAGGCATTTGACTCGAATGCAATTGACTATCTACTCAAACCCATTCGCAAAGAAAGGCTTTGTATCGCCTTGGAAAAAGCCAAAGTCTTCAACCGGTCTCGCTGGCAATCGTTGCAAAAGTCACCATTGGGCAGCGACTCAAAGCGATCCCATATCTGTGTTAGTGAACGCGGTGAGCTGGCTCTGGTTAAGGTTGCTGATATACGCTTCTTCCTAGCCGATCAGAAATATGTGATGGCTAGAACAGTCGAACGGGAGATCTTAATCGACGAATCATTAAAATCGCTGGAACAAGAATTTTCAGATCGGTTTGTACGCGCTCACCGCAATGCTTTGGTGGCATTGAAACATATTCAGAATTTGGAAAAAGACTTAATGGGGCGTTCTCAAATTCGATTTCGCGATGTTGCGGAAAAAATTGCAGTCAGTCGGCGCAAAGCGGCCTCAATTCGTGCGGCTTTAAGTCGCTACTGATAATCGTAAGCGGTTACGTAGAACAGCCATTCACTGGAAAACCCATTAGCCCAGCTTATCCCGCATTTCTCACTAGAATGACAAGTCCTCGCTTGATCTTTATTTCCACAAGGAATTTTCTTCCCTCGGAAATACAGCCCGTATTCCGCTCAGTCAGAAAATCCCTCATGAAAACAAATCTCTGCGCGATTATCTTGCCTCTGGTGAGAAATGCGGGTTAGTCGTTACACAGCCAAGTCGCGGCAAAACTTCTGATATACTGCAATTTTTAAATGGGCCGATACTGATCATTTAACGTCCGGTCGGTTTCTTTTTGCTGTACCTTTTGTTGGATTATTTCGTTTGTGCCTTTAGAAACACTACGTATTGCAACACGTAAAAGCCCGCTGGCACTATGGCAGGCGGAATACGTTGCTGCCCGCCTTCAAGCTGCTCACCCCGTATTGCAAACCGCATTGGTCCGTATGACTACACAGGGCGATAAAATACTCGACACACCACTGGCAAAAATCGGCGGCAAAGGTTTGTTCGTTAAAGAACTGGAACAGGGGATGCTCAATGGCACGGCGGACATTGCCGTACACTCGATGAAAGATGTCCCCGTGGAATTTCCACCCGGACTACAACTTGGTGCGGTATTGCAGCGACACGACCCACGTGATGCGATGATTTCAAATCGATACCGGAGATTTTCAGAAATCCCTCCTGGCGCAAAAATAGGCACATCCAGCCTGCGCCGCCAATGCCAAATAAAGATGCACAACGCTGAATACGAGATAATCAGTCTACGCGGTAACGTCAATACGCGCTTGAGCAAGTTGGATGCGGGCACGTATGACGCCATCGTGCTGGCCGCGGCGGGAATGGAAAGACTGGGGTTACAATCCAAGATCAGTGAATACCTGGATACAAGCTTTAGTCTACCGGCCATAGGACAAGGGGCAATAGGCGTAGAATGTCGCTCAGATGACCCCGATGTAATAGAAATACTGGCTTGCCTGAATGATGACGATACGCGAATTTGTGTAACCGCCGAACGCGCCATGAATCGAACTCTAGAAGGTGGCTGTCAAGTGCCAATCGCAGGATTCGCTGAATTAAACAACGGCGTTTTGCGCTTGCGAGGTTTGGTTGGCCGTCCCGATGGCAGCAAAATAATCCGTAGCGAAGCCAGCGGACAAGCAGCAGATGCGGACCAAATCGGGCAAAGACTCGCTAACGAACTCTTGTGCCTGGGCGCGGATAAGATTTTACGCGAGTTGTAATGACTGCAACTCCAGACCCGGCGCAAGAAAAGCCGCTTTCCGGATGCAACATACTCGTCACCCGGCCTAAAGCTCAGGCCGAAGCGTTGTGTGAGATGATCAACGCCCGTGGCGGTCACGCGGTACGGTTGCCCACAGTGGAAATAGCACCGCTTCAAGACAACCGAGAAGCAGCTCGGATCTTTAACGACCTGGCCTGTTATGATTGGCTATTCTTCATAAGCGCCAACGCGGTCTATTATGCCCAGGCTATTTGTGAAGGCGAGATCCCGGTTCCCAAGCAACTTAAAGTGGCCGCCGTGGGCAAAGCTACGGCGAATGCATTAAAAAATATCAAAATTAAGGTAGACCTTCTTCCCAAAGAACAGTTTAATAGTGAGGCGCTTTTGGCGCTGCCGGAAATGCATTCCGTGTACGGCCAAAATATAATAATAGTACGCGGCGAAGGCGGGCGTGAGCATCTTGCGGAAAAATTGAAAAATCGGGGAGCCGAAGTTGTTTATGCGGAAGTGTATCGACGCCTGTGCCCGGAGACAACCGTCACACTACTCTTGTCGCAGTGGAAACAGCACGGTATACATGTAGTGACGATAACGAGTACCGAGATATTACGCAACTTGATTACGCTGCTTGGTGCACAAGGACTGAGATTCCTGAAGCAAACACCCGTTGTTGTAGCTAGCGATCGCATTGCACAAGATGCAAAAAATTATGGTTTGAGCAAAGTAGTACTTGCAGCGAACCCTACCAATTGTGCATTATTAGATGCTACGGTAAAAATTTGTGGTGACCTGCACCGCGGATAAGCGGTTAAGTTTGGCATGAACCACAAACGACGCGGAGTGTTGTAGCGGAAAAAGTGATCGTATTGTCAACGCGCAACGTGGTCCCAACGACCATAAAGTGACACTACAGTTTGTAGTGAATGATAACAGTAACAAAGATTATTGAGGGTGAGGGGGCAAAAGCGGTGAGTGACGAAAACACAACTACTGAACCAGTGGAAAACTTGGTGGATGCCGCTCCGACTACGGTTTCCGAAGAAATACAGCCCGACAAAAGTAACTCGTCCGGCATGGCAATAATCGGACTGGTATTAGTCTTAGCGGCCATTGGCTTCTTTTTTCTACAACAGTTGCGCAGCGAGCAGGAAGGATTAGGTGGCGAACTGGAACGCGATGATAGAAAGATTATGCAGATCGGAGACCAACTGACCAACCTCCAGTCGCAAGTTTCCACAATTCAGTCTCAAATGGCGACCCTGCAGAGCAGCATTACCAATAAGGAAACGAAGTTTGAACGGTCTTTGACCGAGTTTACTGAAAGGCACAGCGAAAAACTCAATCTTGCCAAAGAAGAACTGTCCAAGTCCATCGAAGGAATTCATTATCAATTGGGTAAAACCCGCGGTGACTGGATGGTTGCCGATGCCGAATACCTGCTGACAGTCGCCAACCAACGCCTGCACCTGGTCGGCGACGTTAAAACCAGTCTTATCGCTCTGCAAGCAGCGGACCAACGTCTCAGAGAAAGTGGCAACCCCGGTGTATTTAAGGTTAGAGAGGCAATTGCACGCGAGGTTAATATCCTTAAAGACATTAAACCCCTGGATATTGTTGGCATCATCGCAAAAATCCGCGCATTGGAAAGCGAAGTTGCCCGACTGCCGATTTTTCTGCCCCACGCCGAAAAAAGAAGTCGTTCGGGTGAAGAAACCAAGTCAACCACGCAGGAAAAGGAACTTTCCAGCATGGAGCAATTGTTGTCATCAGCCATTGATGACATCAAAGAATTGGTCGTCATCCGGCGTACAGGCCGATCAGTTGCCGCGGTACTGCTACCCGAAGAAGTCACCTTGATTAGAGAAGATTTGAAGATAAAATTGGAAATCGCGCGTTTAGCATTAGTACAACGGGATGGAAAGATTTACCGCGCCAACCTTGAGGACGCGAAGGCTTGGCTTCTGGAGCATTTCGAGAATAACGCCTCGGCTACCCAGAAATTTCTGGCTGAAATCGATAAGTTGCAGAAAATCGCTGTTGAAATGGAGTTTCCAGATATCAGTAAATCTTTGAGTTTGTTGCAAAATGTTGCTACTTTGCGCCTGGAAACAGAAAAAAAACAGCTTGAGGGCGAGCGTAACAAGCAAGAGGACACCCCGTGAAAACTGTAATCTATCTGCTGACCGCACTGTTCATCGCCGTTGGTTCAGCGGTTTATCTACACCAGGCCGTATTCTCTGGTGACAACCCCGGGTATGTCATTATCGGCAATAAAGACTGGGTGATGGAAACGTCTTTGTATTTTTTGACGTTTGTCTTAATTTTTACCTTTGTGTTGTTATATATCCTACTGCGGTTAATCAGTCATGCAATAAGATTACCCAGAAAAATTCTGAACCGAGGCGATACTAAAAAATCCACTCGTTCACAACAAGCCCTGATATCCGGATTGATAGATTCTGCCGAAGGAAACTGGGAACGCGCTGAAAAATCCTTGATTCGCCACGCCGCGGACAGCGGAGCACCATTAATGCATTACCTAACGGCCGCGAAAGCCGCTCAATCCAGAGGTGCTTTTAGCAAACGTGATGAATATCTGAGACTGGCACATGAAAGTCCCGACGGCTCTGAGTTGGCGGTAGGCCTGACCGAAGCGGAATTGCATTTGTCCGACAACCAATTTGATAAAGCGATGGAGAGTCTAACCGCACTGCAATCCATCGCACCCACACACGCAAAAGTCCTGAGCTTATTGCACCAAACCTACGAACGCTTGGGTGACTGGGAAGGCATACGTAAACTTATTCCGTCGTTACACAAAAACAAAGTATTGATGGAGGCTGAATTAAAGTTACTGGAAACCGAAACCTATAGCGCACTGATCAAAGAACACGCGGAAAATAAGGATTTGGATGCGCTGCGAACACTTTGGAACGATATACCCGTCCACACCAAAAAAATGTCCGGGATGCACGCGGTATTCTATGCGGCGATGATAAATGCCGGCGCGGGTAACGAAATCGAAGACGGCGTATTAAAGTTATTAAGCAAAGAATGGAATGAAACTCTAGTCGTATTGTACGGCTGTATCAAATCACAGAATTCCAAAAAGCAATTGAGCCGAGCTGAACGTTGGCTGTCCAAGCATCCGCGTGATGCTATCTTGCTCAGAATGCTTGGAAAACTTTGTGTCAGAAACCAAGAATTTGCCAAAGCAGAAAAATATCTCGCGGCCAGCGTTGGAATCGAGCCTAGCGTCGATGCCTTTTTACTGTTGGGCGATATGTTTGCCGAACAAAATGATACCAACCGCGCCAGCGAATGCTTCCGCCGCGGCTTACTGCTCGCCTCAGACGAAGTCGTTAAACAAATTGACGATATGCAAGTCGATTTCGATGATGTACAAGAGGCTACGGGCTAGGCCTTAGCTTTACTCTTTATTCAACCACACGTGTTTCACAGGACTTGTACGTTGCCATTCTGGCCAAGTAATTATCGGTAAACCGGTGAATAGCATCGTGATCGTATTCACGCATTCCACTGATTACCAATTTTTTATATCCACTACCAACAGTTTCATTGCCCGCATTAACTTTAAAATGTAATAGTGCTGTACCACGTCTACCGTTAGTTTCCAGTGTTGTATCCAATGCCTCCAGTTGTGGATCGGTGAAATTAAGGTGGGCAAATTCGAACGACATTTTTTCGTAAATGACCAAAGGACGCTGAGTATTAATCATCACGTTGTGTTTAGCCATCAGAGGAACCAACACATGGGGGAAATTCGGTCCTGAAAAAGCCACGTAATTAAGCAGAAAAGGTTCTATGAGAGATTCACTGGATACATTAGTTCCGCTGCGTTGCACTTTGAGATAAGATTTTCCACTGTCATCTCCAATTTCGAATTCACCAGCATCCGTAACAGGAAAATTGAGATTTACACCATGACCGACCATTCCCGAAAAGGAAAAGCACATATTCTGACTCAATCCGTATTTTTCGAGTACTAGCGCAAACAGCAAATCACCGGGAACGCAAAATCGTTTCGCGTCCGGATCGTGAATAGGATTAAAATCTCTCGCTATATCTTTGGCAAAACCACTGGCCTGTTGTGCATTGATGAGTACCTTGTCGTCACATTCGGAATAGAATCGTTTCACAAACATATCTGGCGTTGTTCTTCGTTAAAATGGCTACGACAGAGATTGTATCATTAACTACCTCGTCTACGATTGAGATCTCTCATTCGCGAAAAGATGAGGCTTGTTTTAAAGATAAGCGCTTAGATAGCCTGCAATGGGCCGCCTACATTTATCAAGCTATTAAGA
>CAZVFR010000057.1:0-15044 GCA_964626505.1 uncultured Methylococcaceae bacterium | reverse complement strand
CGTAAATTCCAGCGGAAAAATAGCCGGATCCAGATAGGGGTTTTGGTTGCCACCATTGTCATAATAGGCGATGACTGCTTCCAGAGTTTCCTGGCTGCCATCGTGCATGTATGGCGCGGTTAGTGCGATGTTACGCAGGGTAGGGGTTCTAAATTTACCGATATCGGTTGCAACTCGTGTAACACTAAAACGTCCGAGCTCAGAGAGTTGTTGATTGTTTAGATTGTATGGTCGCTTGTTGTTTTTTAGCGATGAGAGATAGGCGTCCAGTTGCGCTGCGATTTTTTCAAACCCCACACCGATGTTGTAAAAACGATTATCGGTGAACAAGGCATTATTCCAACTGATCTCGTGGCAGTTTGCGCAGTTGCCTTTGCGTCGAAAGATTCTTAATCCTCGCGCTGCGCTGTTCGATAGTGCTTTTCGGTCGCCGGCGAAGAAATAGCGATCAAAAGCGGAATTCCCGGAAATCAAGGTGCGCTCGTAACTGGCGATGGCTTTGGTGACGTGATTGATGGTGATTTGCTGCGGCTGGATGTCGAATGATTTTGCGAACAGTGTCGGGTAATTTGAGTCGTTGACAACAATGTCTATAACCGACTGATGATCATGCAGTCCATGCTCTATCGGGTTGAGTAAGGGGTCCAGTGCTTGGTTTTCGAGGCTGTCACGTCGTCCGTCCAGGAACAGGCTGGTGTAGAACGCGGCATTCACGACGGTTGGGGTATTTCGCGTACCTGTTTGACCGCCGATCCCGGTGGCACGTGCAAGACCGTCGGTGAAGGCATTATCCGCTTGATGACAACTCGCGCAACTGATTGTTCCATCCGCGCTGAATCGGCGCTCGTGGAATAATCGTTTACCCAACTCGATTTTGGATTCGGTTTGGGGATTGTCGGCTGGAATCGATAAGGCTGGCAGTCCTAGCCGGTCGTTAGCTGGAAGTGCACCGGATACCAGGTTGAATGCTATAAAAATCAATGCTGCTTTCATAGGAGATAGCCTCGAGTTGGGATGATTGTATGCAACAAAACCGATGGATTAAATCCCACGAATACAGACTACAGAATACAGAATATAGAATATAGATATAGGATAAGACTATAACATTTTTGCCTATTACCAAATGGGGTTATTCCTTTTTGAAATTAGCCGGACAAATGGGTTACGTTTGAATTTTAGATTTTAATTGCCATCGATCGTCTCATTCTCAGGTGAGAAACCAGCGCTAGAGCGACTATGCTATAGGGAATGGCATACGGTCTGAAAGATAGGGAGGTTCAGTTCGTGCATTCTTGATCGATTAGGTTAAGCGTTCAAGAAATCGAAATTAGCAAACTTGGGCTTCCTGCATTTTCAATGTCTTTCAGTTATCACCTATCGCGGTGACTAACGCACTGTAAACGTAACACAAAAATAGAAGTACCCTTAAGCCAGGTGTTTATAGAAGCGTTGGATTTACGATTGGGACAAAATTATGCGTTCGATTTCCGCTAGAGTGACAATAGCCATTGTGGCTATGGGTTTAGTTTCTTCGATACTTGTGGGGTTCATTGCTCAGATCTTGATCGATCGAGAATTTGAACAACTGGCCCAAGAGCGAGAGTTTAAACAGATTCAAAGTGATGTTTCTGCTTATATTGCCAGTCATGGCTCTTGGACGCGGGCAAGGAGTACAGAGAGATTTGATGAGTTTAGACGTGGGCGAAGTCAGAATGTCGGGTCTAAACCCGCATTTCTACTCATCGATACGGAAGGTACGATCGTGATGGGTAATGAGGCCCATCTAGTTGGCCAAACAGGGTCCGCCGATTTGCTTGATAAAGGACATCCGGTACTCTCTAAGGGCGAGGTAATTGCGACTGCCGTTGCAGTTGAAGGTGCGTTGCTGGATATTCGGGACTCAGAGTATCTGGCCGTGGTTGCGGGCTCTCTGAAAACTGCCGTAACCCTTGTTCTAACTCTGGTCTTGATCGTCGGTGTATTGTTAGGCCGATGTATCATAGCACCATTGCGGAAGTTGGCAGATTCAATAAAGACAGAACTTCAAGGTAAGCAGTATCAACACTTCGAGCTTGAAACGCGTAATGAAGTGGAATTGTTGAATCAACACATCAAACATCTATGTGGCGATTTAGGTCAGGCCCGAGACGAAAAAAGCCAATCACGAAAAACCATTAGCCACCAAGCTGCGAAGTTGGCGGAAATTAGTATTCGCGATGAAACCACCCATCTTTATAATCATCGTTATTTCAATGAAAGAGGGCAGCAACTCTTTGCGGGTTCACAGCGCTCCGGTAAGCCCTTGTCATGTGTGATCGCGGACATTGACCGCTTTAAGCAGATCAATGACAAATTTTCGCATGCGGTGGGTGACAAGGTGCTCAAAAAAATGGCTGAGATTCTGCGTAGCAGCACGCGGGAAACTGACATTGTAGCGCGCTACGACGGCGGCGAGTTTGTAATAGCATTTTCCGAAACGTCGCTGGAACTGGCACAAACGCTTTGCGATAGATTGTCAGCTTTGGTTCAGAGTTGCAATTGGGCGGAGATCCATCCCAAGCTTTCGGTTAAATTAAGAATCGGCTTGTGCGCGGATATGGGATTGGATAATTTTGAACAAATGGTTGCCGTGGCGGATACGAAACTTTATTTATCCAGGGATGGGGCGGAAGTAGCAGATGCGCAACCGGCTGTCGATTGATTACCGAAATGTTTTCGGTGGTGTTAAGACCTTCCCAATCGCGCTAATCGGCGTTCCTGTATAGCGGGGGCACAAAAGCGCCTGGAGTGTTTTTGAACAGCCATCGGTTGAGCCGGAGGGTAGAGCGCATGGACGCGTGGAGTAAAAATGCCTACTTAATCATGTATACCAAGCGATTTCTCCTTAGGCCCAAAAAAATATGAGAGCAATCAGAGTATCTATAGGTATTATTTAGGTCGCTGAGTAGATGGATATTCTATACCATAATCCCGCTATGAACTTATCCAATCGTACGCTGCAAATTCTGATCGTTTTGTTGGGGCTTATGCTCTATGGCGCCGGCATATGGAGCACCAGTATTCTCACTCAGGGTGATGAATCCGACTATATCCGCTCGTCCCAGGAAATGTTGGCCAGTGGGGATTTTTTAACGCCAACCTTTCGTGATCAATTGCGTTTCACCAAACCACCGCTGTTGTATTGGATGTTGGTGGCGTCATACGAAGTGTTCGGCGTGAATTATTTCGCCTCGCGATTCCCAACGGTTATCTGCTCAATACTAACGGTTATTTTTGTATTCAGGATGGGATTGACGCTTTTCGACAAAAAAGCGGCTTTGATTGCGGCATCCATCACCGCGACAACCTTCGGCATGATCAAATTTTCTAAGATCGCGTTGATGGAGAGCCCCTTGATTCTGACCTTGTTGCTCGCGTTTTATTATTTTGCGCGCTTCTACAAGGAAGACAAAAACAGTCACTTGCTTTGGGCCTTCGTGTTTATTGGGCTTAGTTCGTTGTTGAAAAGTCCCGTGTATTCGGTGCTTTCGGTTGGTGTAATGGCGCTATTTCTATTGTTACAGGGTGAGTTGCAAAGATTCTATCGTAAAGAATTCGTTTTTGCGGGCGTCTTGGGATTCATGATTGCGGCTCCGTGGTATATCGCGATGATCGTGATACACGGACGGTTATTTTCCGATTTTTATCTAAATGAACATATCAACAAATTTGAAGCGGAACCCCATTACCTGTTTAGGGTATGGATTGGATTGCTGCTTTATTTATTGCCCTGGACGTTTTATTTTATCTCCGCCACGCTCGCGACTTTCTCAAAAACCCTATACAAAGAGTGGAGCTACAAACTTTTATTAATCACGATCGGTATGTTTTTGCTGATTTTTCTGCTGCCGAATCAAAAAGGGCATTACTATTCGATCCCACTCATCCCATACTGCGGGTTACTGATTGGTGGAGTCATAAGCCAAGGTCTCAAAACCCATATCGTATGGGAGTGTTTGACAGCCTTGCTATTGGTCATTGTCGGGATGGTGTTTACCGCGGCGGCACTGCTGCTGGATTCCGGGAAATTTTTGTCCATGAGCGCGGCAATCTGCGTAATCGCAGCGGCAATTCTTCTGATTCGACGTCGTGATACCGTTATTCCCTGTCTATTGGTGGCATTATCGATGTTGTTGTTTTACGTAAATATTATGCCTGCGGTAAACCTGGAAATTATTCCAGTAGACAGAACTCTGCAGATTACTCAGGATAAGCCGTTGTACAGCTACAATCTATCGCCGCTTAAATTTGCCGATTCTCTGGGGCGTAATGTTGCGGAGGTATTGGAACCCGATGACCTACACCGCTATTTAGATGCGGGTGGGGTGGTAATCATTATCGATGACGACCTGAGTCCGTTGAAGCCGACATTGAAAGATGATGTAAAAGTTGTGTTGGAATGGAAGCGCTGGCGCCGGCGCCTCGCGTTCAAAAAGGTGTTTGAAGTCATGCTATCGCAAAAAACCGGCGAAATTCAGCAAAGTGTCTACCTTATCGCAAGATAGACGCTTAATATATAAGATTGCGATTTATCGCGGCCTAACTGCATTGCAGGGCTACGGCCACGGGTAAACTAATGATCGATGTTTGGTTGCGCTTCATGGTTAAGCAATCATTCAAGACCTGTTTGGTAGCCGCGGCACATTTCCCGCATTGCATACAGGTACCAAGCTGCTTTTTTAGGTGACCGACACGCCTTGCACCGTGTTTGTTCACCGCATCACGAATTTGTCTGTCAGTTACGCTGTTACAAATACAGATATACACGAATTTCGAACCTATTATAAAGTGAATGTCTTAATAGTATAGTAAATAATAATCATTATCAATAGCATTTGTAGTGAATATTACCTACTGCTCCCTCTTTTCTATTTATGCTAGCGGCGACCTGGCCGAATTCTTAAGCTTTAACCTGAATCCGTGACTTCACTGTGGCACAGTGCACAAGCTCTTGATTTCACGCCGGTCAAAAAAATACCCGCTTAACGGATGGGTGAAGCTAAGATTTTTTTGTTCCCCTGTGAAACCAATATCTTGCACCCTGTTATCCGCATTGAAGTCACGGATGCAGGTTTAAATTTAGCGTTAATGCGTTTTTTGATCGCTAAGCCCTCAACATTATATGTACGTTCTTTCCGCATAATTTCAACTAAGCTTTAAACCAGCGGCGATTGGCCTATAAATGCTATTCATGCGCTGCACACAATCTGGGAAGAGGGTAATTCAATGTATGATTCATATTTCGGGCTGCGGGCGCAACCTTTCAGACTTACGCCTGATACCTCGTTTTTCTTCGGGGAAGGCCAGCGTAAAGCCATTCTGGATGCTTTGGTTTACGCGCTCAAGAACGGCGACGGCATTATCAAGCTAATCGGCGAAGTAGGAACGGGTAAAACTTTTCTGTCGCGGATGTTGGAAAAGGCTTTACCGGATAATTTTGAATTTATTTTCATACTGAATCCCAATATGCCGGCCGAAAATGTTTTGCTGGCCATAGCACGCGAGCTTGGCTTGGATTTGCCGCATTCAGCGGATAAGTTAGCAGTCCTGCACGCATTGCAGGCCCGTCTGTTGTCGTTACATGCGGAAAACCGTCAAGTTGTAGTGGTTATCGATGAAGCTCAAAGTATGCCGCCCGAAACTTTGGAGGAAATCCGACTGTTGAGTAATCTTGAAACTGAAAGTCACAAATTATTACAAATATTATTGATTGGACAGCCGGAGCTGGATCAGCGATTGAACCGGCACAATATCCGTCAAATTAAGGAGCGGATTACCCACAGTTTGTACTTGCCATCGATGAATCAAAGCGAAATCTATCGGTATATCGACTATCGACTCCGTTGTGCGGGGTACCAAGGTGCGCCACTTTTTAGTCGGTGTAGTGCGAGTTTAATTGCATTGAGATCTCGCGGTTTACTTAGGCGGGTGAATATTCTCGCCGACAAAGCCTTGTTAACCGCCTTTTCCAAAGGGTCGCGTTTTGTCGGATTTAGCGATGCATTAAAGTCCGTAACTGATGGTTCCAGCGCAACCATGGGAAGAGCGCGCTGGTCGAAAGTTTCGCTTATAACCGCGGTTGCGTTTCTGTGTGCTTTCGCTGCGATTAAGTCGTGGCACGGTCTCGACATCCCGACGTTGTTTTCTGGTCAACAATCGCCGGTTTATTTACAAGCTCGGGAAGCGGCTATGGATACCGGCATTGAAGTACCCACGCAATCCATTCGCATAGAAAGCGCTTCATCGGGTCAGACCTTGCTGGAATCCCGGGTCTCGGAAACGCGGACTTGGATCGCGCAGTCGTCCCAACTTGGCTATAGCATCCAGTTGTTACAGAGTTTTACGGATCAGCCGCAATCGTTGGAAAAGTTCATCGCTAAAGTCGTACCGAGCACATTGATCGATGAAACCTACGTTTTTCCAATTCGGGTAGACGGGAAAACCTTGTGGTCTGTGTTTTTGGGGCGATTCGAGAGTTACCAAAATGCGACTCAAGTGTTGCAAGGACTGGGCCGTCATTTGCGGCGGAATCAACCTTTTGTGGTAACGATGAGCAGCATAAAAGATTTGTACAATCAGTCAGAATCTTAGACTGAAAGAAATATGTTGTTAGGCCGAATTAAAAGCCCTTCAGACGAAATATCGAAATAAACTGATCTACTGGTGCGTTGCCTACATCGTACCGTCTCGGTTTTAGCTGGGTAAATCTTTAATTTTCCGAACTTTATACACGGACAATAACGCCGAAAACCTTGACCCGTTAATGTTCTTTGCTAGATTTAGTGGTTGAGGAGAGCATATTTAATGAATATTTTTCGTGTCACGTTAATTGTCTTGATTTTGCTGCAATTCGGATGTGTACCTGAGCGTTTCACACGCTCTAAGGGTCATATCGAAGCGTTGCCCGATGTGTCGGATCAAGACCGTATCCCGGCCCCGGTATCTGATTACCCGGAACTACCACCGCCTCAAACCCTTGCCGTGGAAGAAACATTCACTGTCGTGGTGAGCAATGTGCCGCTCAAGGAAATGTTGTTTGCATTGGCCCGTGATGCGCGTATAGACATCGATATTGATCCCGGTATTACGGGTCGTGTTACGTTGACGGCCATAGACCAGCCACTCATGCGGATACTTGACCGATTGTCGCGCCAAGCTGAAATCCGCTACACATTAGTGGATGACTTGCTCATCGTATCTCCGGACACACCGTATTTCAAACATTACAACATTCCGTATCTGAATATGACTCGGAATATGTCCAGCAATGTTGCGATATCGACACAAATCGCCGCGACCGGAACGGGCAGTTCCGACGATGATTCGGGTATCGGAAATAATTCGTCGACCCAGATTGTTAATGTATCCAACAACCAGTTTTGGCCGACACTGATTAATAATGTCCAGGCGTTGTTGCGCGGCGGGGACAGTTCGCCCTTTCAAACTCAGGGCAGTACTGGAGGCACCAACGAGGAAGATGCCGACAACGATATCAGCGTCATCGCGAACCCCGAAAACAATATGCTTACTGTCAAGGCAAGCGCTAAGCAGCATGCGATCATCCAAGGCTATATTACCCGGCTCTTGGAACACGCTCGGCGTCAGGTTTTGATCGAAGCAACCGTGGTCGAGGTCGAGCTGACCGACGAGTATCAGGGGGGAGTGAACTGGCAAGTTATCGCGGATCAGGCCCGCTATCAGGCGACTCAGGCGTTGTTGGGCCCTGCTTTTCTTGCGGCCGAGCCGTTTTTCTCTGCCACTTACACGGGCGGAGATGTTTCGGCTACGGTCGAATTGTTGGATCAGTTCGGCAATGTAAAAGTATTGTCCAGTCCAAAACTCATGGTATTGAACAACCAGACCGCGGTGCTGAAAGTTGTCGATAACCGCGTATATTTCACAACTTCCGTGGATCAGAATATTACCCAGGGTGTAGCGGTTACGACGTTTGAGACGCTTGTGCACACGGTACCGGTCGGATTCGTAATGAGCGTAACCCCGCAGATTGGTAGCAACGAACAAATCATAATTAATACCCGTCCGACCATATCGAGGATCATTGATTTCGTGAATGATCCCAATCCTGCGCTGGCCGCAGTTGGGGTAACAAGCCGGATTCCTGAAATTCAGGTGCGTGAAATAGAGTCGGTACTCAAAATTCGCAATGGAGATACCGGGATCATCGGGGGGCTGATGCAGGATGTGGTTGACGAGTCGACCAGCGGGTTACCTCTTTTGGGCCGAATACCTTATCTGGGAAATTTGTTCGCTGTCCGCGCTAACAACTTTAGAAAGACTGAGCTGATCATTTTTATTCGGCCAAAGATCATAAAAACCGCGAGTCTGGAATCAGATTTGAAGGATTATAATCAGTTTTTGGATGATTCGTTGGATCAGGCGTATCCGAGGGCATTTTCGCCATGAGTTTATTGCTCGATGCACTGAAAAACGCGGAGCGCGCCAAAGCCCGTAATTCAAACGATCAACCGAAACCGCCCGAATCCGAAGCACTTCGGTTTGCGACAGCCGACGAACCAGAATTGGAATTCGCCGATCCTACGGAGTTATTGAGCAGTGCTGCATTGGCATTGGAGGTCTCGAAAGATCAAGCCATCATTGCAGATGAAGAAGATACCAGCGCCAGCTTCGAGGCTACGATTGAAATCCCTGAAGAAATCGATAAATCAGCAGTTGAGCTAGATCAGCCATCTAAGTTGGAATTGGTTACATCGCGCGAATCGGAATCAGTGGAGTCTGTGCCACAGACGAAGGAATTATCTTCCGCGCAACCCACAATAAGTGATCCAACGGTTGATCAGGTAGAAAATAGTCGCAAATCTGAGGTCTCCGGAGCAAAGGTAGAGACACAATCCAAAGTGCCAGCCGACATTCCGGCTCATAATTTCTTAACCCTGGAACCTGAAAAAGCCGCACAAGCACGCCAGATCCTTAACGCTCCATCCAGACTCAATAAAAACCGTTGGCTAGGCCTAGGCTTGGCAAGCGTTGTTCTATTTTTTTGTGTTGGTGGGTATTTTTTCTATGTGACGACCGCGTTGCCGACGCCGCCCAATTTTACCCCGCTGGCGGATTTTGATGCTGGAATTGAAGCGGATGAGGTGATAGTTGATGTCTCGGGCGGTCACGCGTCAGGCCCAACAGAATCAGGACTGGAGACGGTTGAAAATTCTACTCCACCGTCGGCGGTCAAAACAAAGTCAGATAGGGCGGCGGGTGGCGAGATGACGTCATCGGACGTCAGTAACAAAGCAATTGAGATGGACGTTGCAGATGATGTGCAAATTGTCTCCCAGCCGATCAAAATCAAAAAAACGCGGGTGCCTCAATCGATAAATAAGCAGCTTAAAAAAGCCTATGCTGCGCTGCAAAACAAAAATTTAAAACGGGCTAAAATCCATTACGGAAATGTTCTCCGAACTTCGCGAAAAAATGTCGATGCGCTGTTGGGCATGGGAGCTATTGCCAGTCGTCAACGATTACCCAATGTGGCGCGCGACTATTTTAACAAGGCCTTGCAGTAAGATCCTTCTAACGTTTACGCCAAATCCGCGTTATCTCGTTTGCAACGGGAAAGTGATCCGCTGGAGAGCGAGAGTCGTTTGAAAACTCTGATTGGTGAGAACCGTAATTCAGCCCCTTTGCAATTTAATCTGGCTAATCTGTATGCAGCGCAATCGCGTTGGAGCGACGCGGAAAGTGCATATTTCAATGCCTATAACCTGGATAAATCAAAACCGGATTATGCCTATAATCTTGCTATCAGTTTGGATCACCTGGGCAAAAAAGGCATTGCCCGCCGCTTCTACGAAACTGCTTTGCATTTGGCTGAGGATTCACCCGCCCATTTTGACGTGCCGGCCGTGCGACAAAGGCTTGCGCAGATTCGTCATGGTTAACTCCTATTTCTGCGCACAATGATTGTCTCTCGCTTGATTTTTCTCTCCGACAACAAATTCGGGGCGAGATTTAATTAGATCATGAGTAAGCCACGCAAACGTCTCGGCGATCAACTGATCGATGATGGAATCATTACGCCGGATGAGCTAAAGATCGCTCTGATTGAGCAGAAATCGTCCGGACAATTACTCGGTAAGGTGCTGGTTGACCTCGGGTTCGTATCCGATGACCTGATCCGCGATGAACTCGGTCAATCAACCGGGCAAGAAAGCATAGACCTGAAGACCTTAGTCCCCGATCCTGCCGCTTTGAAGCTGATCGATCAGGACTTGGCTCGGCGACTACGCGTATTCCCCACCGATTACGACCCGGAAAATAACCAATTGACGGTAGCGATGCAGGATACCGCGGATATCGTTACCATCGACCGTATTGCGGCTAAGCTCGGAACTGACATCGGTATACAAACCGTGTTGGCCGGCGCCACTGATTTGGAAACCGCGATCGATAGAATTTATGGTTTTGAGCTATCGATTGATGGAATTCTGCACGAGATGGAGGGTGGTCGCATCGATACCTCCAATATCCAGCTTGAGATAGACGAATACAGTCACCCCATCGTGCGGCTGGTCGATGCATTGTTATCCGATGCGGTTAAAAAAGGCGCTTCAGATATACATTTTGAGCCGGAAAGAGGATTTCTACGAATCCGCTATCGCATAGACGGTGTGCTGCAGAAAATTCGCAGCCTGCATAAGAATTATTGGTCGGCAATGGTGGTACGTTTGAAAGTGATGGCGGGCATGAATATCGCCGAAATGCGCGCGCCGCAAGACGGCCACATCACACTAACGATTAGTGGGCACCCGATAGATTTTCGTGCATCGGCCCAGCCGACGCTTTACGGCGAAAATATCGTGCTGCGCATTCTGGATCGTAAAAAAGGAATAGTGCCGCTGAACCAGTTGGATCTTAAGGCGGAGGATCGCACTCATCTCGAAATGATGATGGCACGCCCCGAGGGCATTATATTGGTAACCGGACCTACCGGAAGCGGCAAGACAACCACGCTGTATTCGATGCTCAACCATCTCAACAGCGAATCCGTAAATATTATGACCCTGGAGGACCCGGTCGAGTATCCCATGGTACAAATTCGCCAAAGTTCGATAAACGTCGCGGCAAAAATGGATTTCGCAACCGGTATTCGCTCATTGATGCGCCAGGATCCGGATATTATTTTAGTCGGTGAGATCCGCGACTCGGATACTGCCAGTATGGCGTTCCGTGCTGCCATGACGGGGCATCAGGTGTTCTCGACCTTGCACACCAATTCGGCGGCGGCCGTGTTTCCGAGACTGTTCGATATCGGTGTAAGCTCAACCATCATGGTCGGTAACATCATCGGCGTGATCGCGCAACGATTGCTTAGAAAGTTATGCACATCCTGCAAGGAGCAATACGAGCCGGACGAATTGGAATGCCGCCTGCTAGGCTTTACCACAAACAACGGTAAAACAGCGGTTTATCGTGCTGTGGGCTGCGATCGTTGCAATCAAAAAGGCTATTGGGGCAGAACTGCGATCATTGAAGTAATTCGCATGGATGCGGATATTGATGCGGTGATAGCGCGTGGCGCCGCAATCCAAGAAATCGAGCAAGTAGCTAGGGAGAAAGGTTTCAGCCCGCTAACCGACGATGGAATTCGTAAGGTCTTGCAGGGCACGACGTCGCTGGAAGAGGTTTCCCGCGTCGTCGATTTATCCGCCCGTTTGGACGATTGAAGGTCGTATGCCACTACTTTTAGCAATCAGCGCGGTGCCCATAACGTGGTTTGATCCTATCGGGTTGCTGTCAGATCCTGAGTCGTTGTGTGTGGAAAGGATCTTGATCCTATGAGTGAATATTGGTACCGCGCGGTCAATCCAGCTGGAAAAATTGTCACGGGCGCATTAGCGGCCGACAGTCTAATCGAGCTGGAAACGCGGCTCGGCAAGCAAAAATTGGAGCTGATTACGGGCAAAGAGCACAAGCCATTATTCCAATGGGGGGCGCGTAAAACCGTATCGCGCCGCGAAATGATTAATTTTTGTTTCCATATGGAACAATTAACCGGTGCAGGAGTGCCGGTATTGGAGAGTTTGAAAGATTTGCAAGAAAGTCTGGAGCGCGGATATTTTCAACAAGTTATCGGTGGAGTTGTTGAGGGTATAGAAGAAGGCCGTACGTTTTCCCAGGCCTTGGAAGCCTATCCGTCGATTTTTCCGCCATCGTTTACCAGCATTGTAAAAGCCGGTGAATATAGCGGTGAGCTGCCGGTCGTTATGAAAGACCTGATGGATTCGATTAAGTGGCAAGATGAGCTGATCGCGCAAACCAAAAAAGCACTTACTTACCCGACGTTTGTTGGTGTTGTTGTAATTGCCGTGGTGTTTTTTTTGATGATTTATCTGGTACCCCAGATGTTGTCGTTTATTACCTCCATGGGACAAGAAATTCCGCTGTACACGCGCGCGTTACTTTTCGTCTCGAATTGCTTTGTAAACTATTGGCATTTGATGATTGCGATACCGGTTGTGACCCTAGTCGGTTTACGCATTGCAATGAAACGCAGCGAAGCGCTGCGAATACTCGCGGATCGGTTGATATTAAAAGTTTGGGTGTTGGGTCCGATTCTGGAGAAAATCCAACTTGCACGTTTTTCCAATCATTTTGCGTTGCTTTATAACTCCGGGGTTACGGTGCTGGATTCACTTAAAATCAGCCAGGAAATTGTTTCGAACCGGATGCTTCGAATTGCATTAAACGACGCACGTCAGCAGATAGCGGATGGGAGTAGCATCAGTGAAGCTTTTGAGCAAACTTGCTTGTTTCCGCGCTTGGTTGTTCGCATGCTGGGTGTGGGTGAAAATACCGGCAAACTCGGAGATTCTATTCTCAATGTCAGCTATTTTTACAAGCGTGATGTCGATGATTCAATCGATCGTATGCAAACTCTGATAGAACCGGCCATGACAGTAATTTTAGGTCTGATTCTGGGTTGGGTCATGATGGCCGTGCTGGGCCCCATTTACGATCTAATGACGAAGATCGAGACTTGATCATGGCCGACTTACAAGTCATCTATATATCCAATCAATTTGTTACCTTTTATGCGATAGGCCGCAACCGGGTTAGTCAGATATTGCGACTGTCAGCCCAAGCAGTTGAATATTCGATTTTTGTGCAATACCTGAAAGGCTTAGGTCAGGTGCCGGTACGAATCGTCGTGGATTTAAAAGAGGAACTCCTGCATTATGAAACGGTTCCGCATTTAATCGGTAGTGATCGCAAAGCGCTGTTGGAAAGGAAAATCCGGCAGGTTGCGGGGGATAGTTCGTTTACTTCAGTTCACCGATTGGGCCGCGAGTCTTGTGGCCGTAAAGATGACCAGATTCTAGTCTGTGCGCTTCCGCAAACCGATGGGTTGCCGCCCTCCTGGTTGGATTACTTGTTTAAGTGCAAGGTCCCGATTTCAGGTATGTTTTCAGCAGCCGTTATTTGCGAAATGATGTGCAAGGATATTGCTAAGGATCGTGACGTATTGCTTATCTCCACGTCGGGAATCTCCGCACGCAAGCTTTCTGTTCGTCAAAGCTTTTTTCGGGAAGGCAAACTTGTGCTAAGTCGTCTGAGTTTTAAAGCTGTATCGGATACGATCATTAGCGATATATTCAACGAGATCAATCGTACTCGCAGCTACTTATTACGAGCCCATTCGTTGGATCGGGTTAATGATTTGGAGGTTCATTTCGTAACTGACAAAATTTACATTGACGCGGCCCATAAAAAAAGTTCTGAATTGGTACAGATCGAGTTGAATAATTATACCTTTGAAGAATTCTCAAAACGCTTGGGTTTGGAATCGATGCCGGAACCGCAAGGATTTGAGGCGATCATTGCACACCAAGCGGCCCGACGGTCTTTTTTTCAGACACAGTACAGCAACAAGATAACGAGTTTTTACTATCGGCATCATATGGCAAAACGCATCATGCAGATGGTCAGCGGGGCTTTGTTGATTGGGGCCCTGTCGTACGCGTCCGCATGCTGGTTGGATATTCAGCAATCCAAAGTCGAGCTTGTCGGTGTGCAGAATAAAATAAGCCGCATTGCCAATCTATTGCGTAATACCCCACCGATTATTTTGACGCAAGGCTACACGCCGACTCAAATCAAATCGTTCATTCGTTCCGACGAAATAATCCGCGATAAATCAATCCTGCTGACAGCGGTGTTGGAGCCGATTAGCCGGACTTTAAGCACAAACTTGAGTATTCAAATAAACAAAGTAGGTTGGCAACGGCCGGCACAAGACAATGCTGCCGATCAACTGAATGGCATGGATTCCTATCAGAACAATCAGAGCGCAATTGGTGATGCAACTGACTCTGCCGTTCTCGATGTCGAAGCAATATCCGATTCAGGCAAAAAAGCAGTGGTATACGCGACAATTCACGGCGAAGTGGTTGCATTCAATGGAAACTATAGAAAAGCCCATCGTCAGATTGAGGACTGGGTTGCGTCGCTTAATCGGCAGCACGGGATAATATCCGCTACGGCATCGCGGTTACCGATGGATATTCGTCCTACGGTCGACATTTCTGGTGAGGTGCGGAATACTGAAGTATTAAAGGATACTGCTATTTTTACCGTAGAAGCCATAGTTGACTACAGGGCTGATTCTTTATGAAACTCGATTTTGGTTTTTTCAAAGATGACTTACTTGTTTTGGTTGTGGTCTCAAGCGTGTCATTGGCAACAATACTATTTGCTGGCCATATGGATACTCGTGTACACAAACAAAAATCCGCGTACCGACACAGCTTGTCTAGCTTACAGACTCAACTGCAACAACGTGTCGATGAGAAAAAAATTATCCAGGATAAAAAGGATGAGTTTTTAGGCTTGCTGGCTTCGGGACGTTTTGCGCCGGCCGATCGCATGGGTTGGATAGATGCAGTTAAACAACGATCCAAAAGCATGGGGTTACCCTCGTTGAAATATACGCTGGGCTCGCGCGAACTCTACCACGACGACGCCTT
>CAZVFR010000056.1:8649-15225 GCA_964626505.1 uncultured Methylococcaceae bacterium | reverse complement strand
TAGCAAGGACGAAAATTGAAAATTCGATTTTGGGGTGTGCGTGGATCCATACCGACACCCGGGCCAAATACGGTCAAATATGGCGGTAATACCACCTGCATTGAGATTCGTACCGACCAGGGCGAGTTGATTATCCTTGACGGTGGGAGTGGGATCTATATATTGGCTCAGGAGCTGGCCAAAGAGCTACCCATTGAAGCGCATATATTTATTACACATACCCATTGGGATCATATTCATGGCTTACCATTTTTTACGCCATTGTTTATACCGGGCAACAAAATCAATTTGTACGGAGGTTTCGATGTGGTTGCGGGGCGTGGTATTGAGCATGCAATGACGACGCAGTTTCAATACAGTTATTTTCCGGTTCGTGAAGCCGAACTCAAAGCAGGCTTAGAGTACACAACGATCAGAGCCGAAGAGCCCATCCAAATCGGGGACGCTACAATTACACCGACCTTGATGAATCATCCGGTTTTGAATTTCGGCTACCGGGTCGAGTCGAATGGTAAATCGGTTTTCTTCACGGGTGACCACGAGCCCCGCTACAATATTTTCGAATCTGGGGACGAGACTTATGAGGAATATCAACGCATGATCGATGAGCAAGATCAAATGCTCGTAGCATCCATGCAGGATGTGGACATATTAATCGCGGATTCATCGTACACAATTGAGGAATATCCGAGCAAAAAGGGCTGGGGGCATGGCACATTTGATTCCAGTTTGGATATTGCGAAGAAAGCCAATGCAAAGAAACTGTTTTTTACCCACCACGAGCCAACCCGAACGGACGCAAATTTGGAGCAGGTATTTTCCGAGATAATATCGCGATATCCGCGTGCCGACGGCGATCCGGATTATAATTTGGCGCGGGAAGGACTTGAAGTAGAACTTTGATATATCGACACCCTGCTCGCGAGCGACGCACTCGTCCGGCAATGTCTTTAAGATACACACCAGTTAATTGCCAAGCTTTCACAAAACTTTTCAGTAACACTTCAGCTTTACCCGATTAGGGTGTCACAAAATCGCCCGGAGCGCTTTTGAACAACCAAAGGCTGGCCCGACGCATGGAACGCGTGGGCTAAATTTGCTCAGGTACCCACAGGGCTGTCATTCTGGTGGGAAAAGTGGGCTAATAGCAAAGGGTCCATCCACTCTGCGGATGGACCCTTTACGTTTGTTTTATGCCCGATCCAATGCTCGTATTGAAAACAGGCAACGACCAATCAATTGATCATCGATTTCCTGGCCATATCAAGACTGGTTAAGGCCTTCTTTGCCAGTTTGATACGATCTGAGGGCTTTGCGCTAGCCGATTCCATGCGTCGCCGCGCGTTCTTTAGTTTGGCGACTGCTTCGGGGTGCAATCCAGCACCCGACAACACCATAATCGCATCATCTATATCGTTTATTGAACGTTTAGCCAGATCATCAGGATGTTCACCCGCTAAAAATTCATTGCGTTCAATGGCTCCGAGCATTACCTTTACTTCGCGGATATTGTCCAACGCATTGATGACACGTAAAAATGCTGCAACTGCTTTAACTTGGGAGGGATCGAGATTAATCGGTCTGCCAGCTTGGCCCGCGGGTGATTGTCTAAATGCACCACTGTTGTAGAATCCAACTGCGCCTTCAATCGTATTAACCGAATTGTTATGGAAAAAAGGACCAGTATCTGCTGCTTCTACGAGTGAAGGTGTATTAAATTTCCCATTGTTCAGATCACCGTTACCATCATCCGGTGGATTGAGTTCACCCAACTGATCGGCCGGTTGATTAGGAATATTTTCAACGCCGGTGTTGAAATTTATATTGCCGCTTCCAACGGGTGCGGGTGCTCGCGGAGAAACATTTGCTCCCGCATTAAAATGGCAAAATGAGCACCGGCCTTCGTTATTGAATAGTTCCTGTCCACGGATTGCCTCAACACTTTTGAGGGCCAGCGGCAAGCTTAATTCGGTCTGTCGGCCAAGGGTTAACTGAAAGGCTTCAAGTGCGTCGAGTTCTTCATCTGTTGGAAAACGAAAATCAACACCCACAGTCCTATTATTGGTCTTTGTAAAATGTTGTCTAACCGCTCCTGTTGCAAAAGATCTTAATGTACCCTCTGGAGCACCATCACCCGACCATCCGGTTTGTGGTCCTTTAGAACTATCTATCGAGATACCCTGGCTAAACACGTGAGGTACGCCGCGCATATTAAAATCATTCGGCAGATCGCCAAATCCATCCTGATGTTCCCTAATTAGACCGACTTGCCGCATTAGTTTTGGGCTTTCGAAGTTTTCGTTGAGTGCCGGGATAAATTCGGCAACAAATAGTGGATCGTCATTGGGCAACGTTGCAATGAAAGCAGGATCGATAGTCAAATTATTCTCGGCACGATGACAAGTTCCACAGGTTCTGCCGTTCCCATCGAAGGTCTCGTTAAAAAAAAGATCTCGGCCTTTCGCTACTTTAGGATCTCCAGCTTGTGTTGGTTGCGGTAGTTGCGTAGTGTCTGTAGATGGCTTTTTATCCGTAGAGGCGTCGGTGGTTGTGGACGATTTGTCGCATGCAACCAGCATAACCAAGCAGACAATCGTTAGGGGAAAGCTAATGTTTTTTATATGCATAATCAAATCCTTTTAAGCTTTTTAGTGAGTTAGCAAGAAAATTCTAGTGCATCATAATATGCTCTTTTACTCCGATTAGGCGCGGAGAAGAAATTTTATAGAATTAGATGTCTTTAAATAATCTAAGACCCCCTTTTAGAAGGAATTCGAGTCTAACCGTTTGCCATATTAGATTTTATGCGTCAATGATTATATTTAGCTGGCGTGGCATTGCCGCGATGAACGAGTAGAGGGCTATTTTTTCAAGTGAATTTCTAACCGAGCGGATAGGGCAAATCTGATTATGAGTGGGCAACTTCCGTGGTATAACGGCTTACTTTTATCGTATGAGACCAGTGATTTTTGGGGAGTCCGGCTTTTATCTTTAGTTGCTTAAGAAAGTCATCGGCCTTGGGCAACGACTCCCACACCGCGGGAAGAAATGTTCCATGGTATCCACGGTCTTCAATGATTAATCCGTCGATGCCGGGGCGGAGTTGGCTGATGAGGTCTTGCTCGGAATCGAATGACAGGGCCTCAGGTAAACTGAGTATGGAAATGTGTATTTCCAGTTGGCTAATTTCCGGCTGGGTTACTGCTGGAAAACGCGGGTCGTGGAATGCCGCGGAAAAGGCGTTTCTTGCGATGTCTTGGATTAGAGGACGGCAGGCTTCCAATGAACCGATGCAACCGCGTAGCGCGTTTCGTCTATGTAGCGTCACGAAGCTGGCACGATGTTCCTGCAGCGCTGGGTCGTAATCCACTACAACGACTTCTGTCGGTTGTTGCGTTTCAAGCCCATGCTCAATAGATTCAAACGCTGTATCGACAAATAGGGAGCGATAGTGTTGAAATTGTTTGTCAGTTGAAGGCATAGGCTCCGTATCCTACAACCCGATCTTTGGAGCCGGCCGTATCGCCGGAATTGCGCAGATCTACCGTGGTTGCGGTCAGTTTGCGGGATCGTGCGGTATAGAGCAGTCCGTTGACGGGGATCCGTCCGCAGGCACAGTCGTAATCGATCTCTTCCCAATTGAGTGATTCTATGGCTCTAGAGGTTTTTTCGTCCATGAGCCTGGCGGTATCGTAGTCGTGGAAGTGGCTTAAATCGGAACTGATAACGACGATGGTTTCGGGGCCGCCCCAGAGTCTGTCCAATACTTGTGCAACTTGCTCCGCGCTGGCATCTCCCGCGACGATGGGTACCAAGCTAAACTTATCCAGGACTTCCTGTAGGAACGGAATTTGGACTTCAAGACTGTGTTCATGCTTGTGTGCTTCATCGAGTATTCCGACAAATGGAAGATCTGTAATCAAACTGATCGCTTGTTTATCGACTGCTACGTTTCCCAGTGGGCTGGAAAAATAATCCGCGCTGCTGGCCGCGAGACCTTTGAAGCCGACCCGGTGCGAAGGGCCTAGCAATACGACACGTTTGATCAACTGCCGTGCCGGCTTCAAACGTGCGTATATCGCGGCGGCCGTCGGTCCGGAATACACGTAACCCGCGTGCGGTGCGATGATCGCTTTTGGGACCTGCCGGGTGGGTTGAATTTCAATTAGGAGATCCGCGAGCGTGTTGCGTAATTCTTCAGGATCGGCGGGATAGAAAGATCCGGCGACCGCAGGTTGGCGTATGCTGACCATGATGCATCCTAAAGAATTCGTGTTGAGCATAGTGAACAATTTGTTGCGTACCACGGAAACCAAAATCAACCATGCTCCGGCCTTACCTATTGTACACTTTGTGAGAAAACTTCAAAAATTATGCTGTCCTGAAGTCGCTGGGTGTTACCAAAACTTCGTGAAAATTCCTCTGAAAAGCTTGTATCCGAACTTAAGCGGGCGCATATTGTAATCTCCTCCGGGTCAGCCATCGAACAACGTCTTTTAGCTATGCTGATCGGGGCGAATGATATATGGACATGAACGTGCAATCTTCCAGTGATACTGTCCCAACTCGGTTTTGGCAAAAATTGGACGACGGTCGTGTTGAATGCAAACTGTGCCCCCGCTTTTGCAAATTACGCGACGGACAGAGGGGCTTGTGTTTTGTACGCGCGAATCAAAACGATTCAATTGTTTTAACCACTTACGGTCGTTCCAGCGGGTTTGCGGTAGACCCTATCGAGAAAAAGCCGCTTAATCACTATTTGCCCGGCACACCGATTTTTTCTTTTGGTACGGCGGGTTGCAATTTGGCGTGCAAGTTTTGTCAGAATTGGGATATCAGCAAATCCCGCGAAATGGATTCGCTGATGGACCGAGCGTTACCCGAAACGATTGCCCAAGCAGCCCAGCGGCTTGAATGTTCCAGCGTTGCGTTTACCTATAATGATCCGGTTATATTCCATGAGTATGCGATTGATGTTGCGCAAGCTTGTAAAGAGCGCAACATCAAGTCGGTAGCGGTGACCGCTGGTTACGTTTGCAGCGAACCACGCGCGGAATTTTACCGGCATATGGACGCTGCAAACGTCGACCTGAAAGCGTTCACACAACAGTTTTATCGCAAAGTTACCGGTGCGCATCTCGATGCAGTGCTGGAAACACTCGAATATATCAAGCATGAAACCGAGGTCTGGTTAGAGATAACGACCTTGCTTATTCCCGGACAAAATGATTCGGAGTATGAAATCCAGGACATGACTGAATGGATTGTGGAGCACTTAGGCGTTGATGTACCCCTGCACTTTACGGCTTTTCACCCCGATTGGAAAATGACGGATATCGCCTCCACGCCACCCGATACGCTGCTAAAAGCTCGGCGGATCGCTCTCAACAAGGGTATTCGCTACGTGTACGTTGGGAATGTACACAACAAACAAGCTGACAGTACCTATTGTCACAACTGTGGGCACTTGTTGATAGGCCGTGATTGGTATGAATTGTCTGAATGGAATTTGAATCAAGACGGTCGCTGTAATAGTTGTGGCACGCCTTGCTCGGGCGTGTTCGAACAGTTACCCGGAACTTGGGGTGCTAAACGAATGGCTGTGAATATGCGAGGATTCAGCACAGTTCCTGGCGTATAAGATTGTTCAGCCCTTTGGTGGGAAAGCCGGATTAACGGTGTTACGCATCGTTCGGATTCAACACCGTGTTTTCGGCGAGTCCTTTTTCGACCGAGTCCGGATAATCCAAGGTAAAGTGTAACCCCCGGCTTTCTTTACGGGCAGCTGCGGATCGGATGATCAATTCCGCGACGGTGGCTAGGTTGCGCAATTCGAGCAAATCGTCGGTAACCTTAAAGTTACCGTAATATTCAATGATTTCCTGCTGTAACAGATCGATACGGTGTTGGGCGCGTTCCAGCCGCTTGTCGGTGCGTACGATGCCGACATAGTCCCACATAAAGCGTCTGATTTCATCCCAATTGTGCGAGACGACTACTTCTTCATCGGAGTTGCTAACCTGGGATTCATCCCAGGCAGGCAGAGTCGGTGGGGCGGGAATATCAGGTAGCCGACGGAGAATATCCAGGCTGGCTTGTTGGGCAAAAACCAAACATTCAAGGAGTGAATTACTGGCCATTCGATTGGCGCCGTGCAAACCTGTGAATGCCACTTCGCCTACTGCGTAGAGGCCCGGTATATCCGTATTTGCGTTGCGGTCGGTCATCACGCCTCCGCAGGTATAATGTGCAGCGGGTACGACCGGAATCGGTTGGCGAGTGATGTCGATATTTAAATCCAGGCAGCGCGCATAAATGGTTGGGAAATGTTCGCGAATAAATGCCGCCGGTTTATGGCTGAGTTCAAGAAATACGCAATCTATACCCAAGCGTTTCATTTCATGATCGATTGCTCTGGCAACAATATCCCTGGGTGCCAGTTCTGCGCGTGGATCAAAATTCCGCATGAACTTTGAACCATCCGGGAGTACTAGTTTACCATCCTCGCCGCGCACTGCTTCACTGATCAGAAATGACCGAGCATCAGGGTGGTACAAACAAGTCGGGTGAAACTGC
>CAZVFR010000056.1:0-8639 GCA_964626505.1 uncultured Methylococcaceae bacterium | reverse complement strand
GGCAATTCGACAACCCGCACGCCATGCAAGTGCGATCCCATCGCCCGTTGAAACATCGGGATTGCTGGTGTACAAATAAACTTTGCTGGCTCCGCCGGTTGCCAGTACGACGATTTTGGCGCGGAACACCTCGACTTTGCAGTTGCGAGCATCATAGGCATAGGTACCCACGACACGCTGATCGGGCAGACCCAATTTTTGTGTTGTAATTAGATCTACCGCGGAATGAAATTCATAGAAATCTATGTTTCCAGCTGCGCGCGCACACTTCTCCAATGACGAAAAAACCGCTTTGCCGGTCGCGTCGGCCGCGTGTACTACGCGTCTATGAGTATGGCCGCCTTCCTGGGTCAGATGTAGTCGGGTTTTACCACCTGCGGTTAATTCTTTTGTAAAATCAACACCTTGTTGTAACAGCCAGTCAATGCATTCTTTACCTTTTGATACCGTCAATCGGACAATTTCCGGATCGCACAAATCGGCACCTGCTTTTAAGGTATCATTGATATGCGCATCCAACGAATCTTTATCGTCCACGACAGCGGAAATACCGCCTTGAGCATAATAGGTGCTACCCTCTTGCAGCGCTATCTTGGACAGCACACCGATACGAATTTGCTGCTGCTCGGCCATGCGCAATGCCAAGCTGAGACCAGCAGCACCGCTTCCTAGGATGAGAACATCATAAACCGGATTTTCAGACATTGGGGTTGATGGTCAATGGATTGTTATAATTATTGAATGGTCGGTCAATTCTGATGGTTGTGTAGACAAGTCAGACGATATTGACCGATTTGCGTTGAATGGGAACAACGAAAATACGATAATACCAAGAATTAGGAGAAGGCTATACTTCAGCACGCAAAAAAATAACAATTAATTCGGTGGGCGTGTCACCAAGAATGTGACACGGCTCACGATTCTGGGAGCATAAAAGATAAGCGTGATCAATTCTTCAGAACTTAAACGGTCTGCGGTTGTCAATGGGAAGCAGTTGAGGAGTATAACGCATTGAACGGTGATGGCCGTTTGGATGAGCCGGTTGACCAGGAATTGGTCCGGCGCGTCCAGAATGGGGACAAGAAGGCCTTTGATTTGCTTGTCCTTAGGTATCAGCACAAGATTATTCAGCTTATCAGCCGTTACATTAAGGATTCCGGAGAAGCCCAGGATATTGCCCAAGAGTCGTTTATTAAAGCGTATCGGGCATTACCCAGATTTCGTGGTGATAGTGCGTTTTACACCTGGCTTTATCGTATCGCGATCAATACGGCAAAGAACCATCTTGTAGCAAGATCCCGGAGGCCTTCGGACAATGAAATAGACATTCAGGATGCGGAACAATTTGAAGGTGCTGACCGTCTAAAAGAGCATGCTACGCCCGAGCATCTATTACTAAGTGATGAAATCGCGACTACGATTAGCTTGGCTATTGAGGAATTACCGGAAGAATTACGCACCGCAATCAGTTTAAGAGAATTTGAAGGGTTGAGTTATGAAGAAATCGCGCAAACAATGGTTTGTCCGGTAGGTACGGTGCGGTCACGTATTTTTCGGGCGCGTGAAGCGATAGATAAAAAATTAAAATCTTTAGTGGGTTAGCGGGGTAAGTTTAATGCAAGAGGATCTGGAAATTAAGATGTCCATGCTCGTTGACGATGAGTTGGATTCTAAAGAAGCATTGCAAGTATTGTCTGAAATTAGTACTAATCCGGAGTTGAGGGCGAAATGGAATCGGTATAAATCGATGAGCTACGCCTTAAGACACGACTCTGTGGTACTGCCAAAACCCAGTTTTTTCCATAGTGTCAGTCGAGCCTTAGATGACGAACCTACGATTATAGGTCCATCAATCGCACGCCAGAAACCATGGCAAAATTATCCGGCTATTGCCGCGGCATTGGCTGCGTCTGTTGTTGCGGTTGCGATTTTTATTGGGTCGAATTTGCCAGTGGGTCTGAATAAACCTCTGGAATCAACGGTCGCATCTAGCGAAAAAGAACGGCCTATTGCTATTCAAAAAGTTCAACTTGCCAAGAGCCCGACTGTACCGAGTCGATTGAATGATTACCTGATTACGCATGATGAAAGCACTTACTCCGCGGGCACACAAAGCATGCTGTCTTATGCACGCGTTGTCAGCCATACTTCCTCTCAATAACAGCCTCTTTTCTGCGATCCGATTGGGCTGCGAGCGCGGTGTTTTTCGATTGAATATGGACTGTGCCGGTAGTCATACAAAGTGAAGGTTTTGTATAGATTCCTAATTTTTACCCTAGGTTTGTTAGTGGCGAACGCTGTGTTTGCCGAAGACATGCCGGAGAACGCCGCCAAGCGCATGTTGATGGCGATGGTCGAATCTATAAAAGCCAAAACCTACCAAGGTACTGTTGTCTATCTGCGTGACCGTAAAGCGCAGACCATGCGCGTTTTTCATTCCAATAACGATGGAATCGTGCGAGAAAGGATCATTGCTTTAAATTCTCCGATGCGTGAAGTGGTTCGTTTGGATAATAAAGTAACCTGTTATTTTCCCGATTCGCGTATGGTTTTTGTTGACCGTCAACTCACCCAAAAATCTATATTGGTGCAGTTACCGGAAACTCAAGCGCAATCTTTAGAGTTGTACGATTTTGTTTTCGAAGGCCGTGAGCACGTCATTCAGAAAGAGGCCCAGGTCATTCATATCATTCCTAAAGACGAATTTCGCTACGCGAGGAAAATGTGGATTGATATTGAAAATCAGTTGTTGCTCAAGTATGAGTTGATCGACGAGGAGGGTGAATTGGTTGAACAGATGATGTTCACTGAGTTGAGTGTCGTCGACAGCATTTCACCGGACTTACTGAAAGCATCGTCAAAACTTGAAAAATCGAAATGGGCGACAGGCAATGGAGGGTTGGTAGCGAGCGAGAATCAAGCCTGGGAATTTCACAACGTTCCGGATGGTTTCGCGCGAATATTCTATAAGCACCGCATGATGCCTAGTAGTAAGCAAGAAGTAGAGCATATTTTATTCAGTGATGGATTTTCCGCGGTGTCGGTTTATATCGATAGTAAACTTCAGGATAATCTTGACGACTATAGGAAGAAAATGGGGGCTATTAATTCTTATAGTCGCCTAGAAAACGGGTATCAAATTACCGTGTTGGGGGCGGTGCCGGGAAAGACTGTAAAAACAATAGGAGATGGCATTAATCTTGTTGGAAAATTAGATTGAACCGGATGTGTACAGCTCGAGGATACCGCTTTTATTAGGTTTCACCCGCTGCAAATTGTAGGATTCGTTCTAACTCAAGCGTTTAAAATAAGCGTTACAAATTTACTCCTGGCCTGTTCGATACGCGGTTGGGCATTGCCTATTGGTGAATAAAGACTGTAATATTGTAACTACTCAGATTGCCCTCAAATTTACCCGATTACGGTGTCGAAAATGCTCATGTACCCACGTACACTGCGCGTTTTCTCCTTGTACTCGACTAAATTTGAGGGCAATCTGAGCAGTTACCGGCGTTTTAAGATTCACTGAGTAGTTATGTAATATTTAGCTTAATCTTTCTTGATGAGTAACTACTCAGCGCACTTAAAAATACCTGTAAGCTGAGGTGTTCCCTTGATGAATGTGTATTGATCCATGCGTTCGTGGGCAGAATTGGTTTTGATGTTCCGGGCCCTTCTTTAGTTTTCATCTATTAGGCCACTAAATATCCGTAGTTGGAGAGGTATGTTTATGTTTTTGTGCAAACGTCCGCTGTTATTGTGTTTTGCGATTTTACTCGTGACGGTAAATTCCGCGAACGCTCAACTCCCGGATTTTACGGGTTTGGTTAGGCAGAACAGCGCGGCGGTAGTCAATGTCAGTACGACCCAGAAAAAAACCGAAATTGAACAGTCGCTTCCCGAAGGTATGCAGATACCGGAAGGTACACCCTTCGATGATTTTTTCCGCAGATTTTTTGGCAATCCAGGCAGAGGATTCCAACCGCGTCAAGCTAAATCTTTAGGGTCTGGATTTATTATTTCGGATGATGGCTATATTTTGACCAATCACCACGTGGTTAGGAATGCCGACGAAATCATTGTCCGATTGCAGGACCGGCGCGAGTTGGAAGCGAAATTGATCGGCTCCGATGAGCGCAGTGATATCGCTTTGTTAAAGGTCGATGCAGATGATTTGCCGGTCGTTAAGATCGGATCGGAGGATAGCCTGCAAGTTGGTGAATGGGTACTTGCAATCGGTTCCCCCTTTGGTTTTGATCATTCGGTGACGGCGGGAATAGTCAGTGCAATGGGTAGAAGTTTACCCAGCGATAATTATGTTTCGTTTATACAAACCGACGTTGCGATTAATCCGGGGAATTCGGGTGGACCGCTGTTTAATCTTGAGGGCGAGGTGGTTGGCATTAATTCGCAAATTTATAGCCGCACCGGCGGGTTTATGGGTTTGTCCTTTGCAATACCCATGAGTGTTGCCATGAACGTTGTCAACCAGTTGAAAGCTCATGGGAAGGTGACGCGCGGTTGGTTGGGCGTACAAGTTCAGGATGTAACCCGGGAATTGGCGGAGTCATTTGGCATGAAACGTCCACACGGTGCGCTGGTTGCGAGAGTTTTGCCGAACAGCCCCGCGGAAAAAGCCGGTTTTCAGGTCGGTGATGTGATTGTTGATTTTAACGGACATAATATTGAAACCTCGGCGGCACTTCCGCCGCTGGTGGGCATGACATCCGTGAACGAGCGCGCTCAAGTCACGGTGATTCGAGAAAAGCGCCAAAAGAGATTGTCGGTTAAGATTGGGAAACTGTCGCCGGAAATCGAGACGCGTATGGCGACCGGGGAAAGTCACAACAAATCGATAGAGCGCTTAGGTATTCGCGTAAGCGATTTAACCGACGAACAGCTTAAAGAATTGCCGAATGTAAATCACGGTGTCTTGGTTCAGCAGGTTAAGCCAGGCCCCGCTAGAGACGCCGGTATTCAGCGTGGCGATGTGATTCTACAAATCCAAAACAAAGATATTAAAAACGTGGTTCGACTGAAAAAAATCGTCAACCATCTGCGTTCCGGTAAATCGGTTGCAGTATTGGTACAGCGTCGTGGAAGCCCGGTTTTCCTAGCCATAAAACTAGAAGATTGAATGTGACAGAGCAAAAACAGATACGAAATTTTTCGATTATTGCGCATATTGACCATGGGAAATCCACGCTGGCGGATCGCTTTATTCAGCTTTGCGGTGGGTTGAGCGAACGTGAAATGGAGGCTCAGGTTCTTGATTCCATGGATCTGGAACGGGAGCGCGGTATTACCATCAAGGCTCAAAGTGTAACGCTTGACTATAAAGCGGACAACGGCGAAGAGTACCAGCTGAATTTTATCGATACACCCGGTCATGTCGATTTTTCGTACGAGGTCTCACGTTCATTAGCAGCGTGCGAGGGTGCCCTGCTGGTTGTTGATGCGGCGCAAGGCGTGGAAGCGCAGAGTGTCGCTAATTGCTATACCGCAATCGAGCAGGGATTAGAGGTGATTCCGGTATTGAACAAGGTTGATTTGCCGTCCGCGGAACCTGAGCGCGTTAAGACGGAAATTGAAGACATTATTGGGATACCCGCTGACGAAGCTATCGATATCAGCGCCAAAACCGGCGTCGGCATCGATCTTCTGCTGGAGCAATTGGTCGCGACAGTTCCCGCGCCGTCGGGGGATCCGAAGAAGCCTTTGCAGGCCTTGATTATTGATTCCTGGTTTGACAGCTATTTAGGCGTTGTATCCCTGGTTCGAGTTGTAAATGGAGAGATTGCCAAGAAACAGCGCATCACAATCATGTCAACCGGCAAGTCCTTTTATGCGGATACCGTAGGCGTTTTTACGCCTAAACGCGAGCCAAAAAAGGTTCTGCGGACCGGACAGGTTGGTTTTGTTGTGGCTGGCATTAAAGATATCTACGGCGCACCGGTGGGCGATACGATTACGGCAACGGATAATCCAGCCGAGCAACCGTTGCCTGGTTTTCAGACGATACAGCCGAAGGTTTTTGCGGGGCTGTATCCGGTTAGTTCAGATCACTACGAAGGATTACGCGAGGCACTGAGTAAGCTCAAGTTAAACGATGCGGCATTGCATTATGAACCGGAAACGTCCGAGGCGTTAGGCTTCGGATTTCGTTGCGGTTTTCTGGGCATGCTGCATATGGAGATTATCCAAGAACGCTTGGAACGCGAGTACAATCTTGATTTGATAACCACCGCTCCGACAGTAATTTTCGAAGTAGTCACTCATTCGAACGAGATTTTATATGTTGATAATCCTGCCAAATTGCCCAGCGTTGGCGAGATAGCTGAAATACGCGAGCCCATTATTCAGGCAAATATTCTGGTGCCGCAGGATTATTTGGGGGCGGTAATCGGTTTGTGTATCGAGAAGCGCGGTACGCAAATAAATATGCATTATCTGGGTTCTCAGGTCTCATTGGTTTACGAGCTTCCAATGAGTGAGGTGGTGTTGGATTTTTTCGACCGTTTGAAATCGGTCAGTCGAGGTTACGCGTCGTTTGATTATGAATTCAAACGTTTTCAAGTGGCCAATTTAGTTAAGCTCGATATCCTGATTAACGGTGACCGCGTTGATGCTTTGTCGTTGATTGTACATAAGGAAATGAGTCAAATTCGAGGGCGCGAATTGGTCGTAAAAATGAAGGAATTGATTCCTCGTCAAATGTTTGAAGTTGCCATACAAGCAGCGCTTGGTGCCAAGGTTATTGCGCGGTCAACCGTCAAAGCATTGCGCAAGAATGTTACAGCTAAATGTTATGGAGGCGATATTACCCGCAAAAAAAAATTGCTGGAGAAGCAGAAAGCGGGTAAGAAGCGTATGAAACAAGTCGGCAAAATAGAGATTCCGCAAGACGCGTTTCTTGCCGTACTGCAGGTTAGCAAAGAGTCGTAGAAAGATACTTTGCGCCCAGGGGTTTATTCTTCACTGTTTCGGTATGTTGCCGAAAGAATTTTTTGATTAGCGTATAGTTTTAATTATGGATTTTGATTTTTCATTTTTTCTGGTTATGGCAACGTTCGCAACCGGTGTGATTTGGGGTACCTACGCGCTTTATTTGCGCAGCATTGGCTATGCCGGCGAAGGTGACCTGAGAGAAGAACCTATACTGGTTGAATACGCACGGTCTTTTTTTCCCATTGTACTGATCGTATTGGTTCTGCGTTCATTTCTAATTGAGCCTTTTCGAATTCCTTCCGGGTCGATGATGCCAACCCTGTTAATCGGTGATTTTATCCTGGTTAACAAGTTTGCATACGGCGTGCGTTTACCCGTTCTGCATGACAAAGTATTGGAGGTTGGTGAGCCGCAGCGTGGCGATGTTGTTGTATTCAGGTTCCCGAGTGATCCAAGTTTGGATTATATTAAGCGTGTAATCGGATTGCCCGGCGATACGATTAAGTATATAGGCAAGCAACTGTATATAAATGGGGCAAAAATAAAGCAAACGCCGTTGGGTCGCTATCACGGAATTGGTCGGGGGGCTAATATGACCGGCGCGCTTCATTCCGTAGAAGATCTCCCCAATGGTGAACACAATATTCTAACCATGCGTGAGAGACCCGCACTCAATGGTGAATTTGTTATACCCCAAGGACATTATTTCGCAATGGGGGACAATCGGGATAATAGCAACGATAGCCGTTATTGGGGCATGGTGCCGGAAGCTAACTTGGTTGGTAAGGCATTTTTTGTCTGGATGAATTGGGATTCGGAAAACGATGGGATAGGGCTAGATCGCCTTGGCACGGTTATTAAATGAACTATCCTCAATGTGTGTTATCCATAATCGAGGGTTTAAAGTGAAAACCAATATTAATCAACAAAAAGGCTTAACGTTTATAAGTATCTTGGTCATTCTTATGGTGATTGGTTTTTTTGGGTTGCTAATACTTAAGATTGGTCCTATCTATATGAACCATTTTAAAGTACAAGATACATTGGCGTCATTGGAGGCTGAGCCGGATCTAACATCGCATAGTAAGGCAAAATTAAGAGATCTTCTTGATAGGCGGTTAAACGTGAATATGGTCGATAATGTGTCTAATGAAGATATATCAGTTACCAAAACTCATGAGCGCGTTTCTATAGAAATAGATTATGAAGTTACCGAAAACATTGTGGGCAATCTGGATGTCCTGGTGTATTTCAATGAAGCTATTGAAGTAGCGTCGAATTGACGCACAATTCCGCCGCACTCTGCAACAAACTTGGGCTGCAATTTAACGATCTGGAGTTGATGCAACGGGCATTAACCCACCGAAGTGCCGGTTCACGTAATAACGAACGCTTAGAATATTTAGGCGATTCCATTTTGGGTTTTGTAATTGCTGAATATCTTTATGAACGATTTACGCAAGCTGACGAGGGAATTTTGAGCCGACTGCGTTCCAGTTTGGTTAATCAAGATTCTTTAGCGGAATTGGCTAGAGGTTTAAAACTTGGTGAATATTTAACCCTGGGTTCGGGCGAGCTAAAAAGTGGCGGCCATCGAAGGAATTCGATTTTGTCGGATGCTCTCGAAGCGCTTATCGGCGCGCTTTATGAAGATCAAGGTATTGTGGCTACCCGGGCGTGGATTCTTGATC
>CAZVFR010000055.1:6574-15230 GCA_964626505.1 uncultured Methylococcaceae bacterium | reverse complement strand
AAGAAAGCCTTGTGGGAATTGGATAATATTTACATGAGCCTGTACGTACTTGAATATATTGACGACCTCACTTTGAGACGCAATGTTCAGCGGGCTCTGAATCGGGGAGAGGCCTATCATCAACTACAGCGCGCCATTACGCATCCCAATGGTGGTAAATTTAGGGGGTCAACCGACTATGAAATCGCCCTTGAAAGTGATTGCAGTCGTCTCATAGCCAACGTGACCATTTTTTACAACGCCTTAATGCTATCCAAGTTGCTGGCGAAGCTAGAATCAGAAGGAAAGGAAAAATGGTCAAACGTTTGTCGCCGGTGGCATGGCGGCATATTAATCTGTTTGGTCGATACGAATTCAACAGTGTACCGAGCATACCGGATCTCGATGAGATGATAGCCAACATTAGCGTTAATCTTGGTTCAATTTGATTCTACTGGTACTTTTGGAGGCGTTTCACGCAAACCCCCTATCTAAAGAAAATGACGAGACCACGTTCGGTTAACAGGTCTTCGATGTCTCGAAAGCTTAGCGTGAAAGATGATACAGCCAAACGATAGGGCTAGTGATCAATGGCGAAAAGCGATGCCCAAATTTCGGTAATCTTCCCTTCTCGCCGAGGTTAAAAATGGTATGAGCAGAGGACGCTATTTTCGGTAACTTCCAGCAAAATCACGCAAGTCATTGCTTTTATTGGTGGCCAGGGACAGAATCGAACTGTCGACACGAGGATTTTCAGTCCTCTGCTCTACCGACTGAGCTACCTGGCCATTATTAGGAATTTACATGGACGCGTATTAAACCGGTCTGCGCGATGATAGTCAAGCGAAACAGGGCGCAAAACTCGGCTACAAACAACCCAGTTGCTTATTTGTTATCGGCAGGGGTTGGCTTGTTTCCGAACAAATTACCCAGGTAGCGGAAAACCTTTTTTATACCACTCCAAATCTTCGGCATTAGCCAAATCGCCAGCGCTATAAATGCGGCCAACAACAGCAAAAACAACACCGGATGGTACAATGAAGCCCAGACACCGGCGATAACCGCAACGTCCTCGCCTATCGATGCAGCCCAGTTGCTGAATGGCTCAGGAGATGTATTGATCAGAACTCTGGATCCAGCTTTAGTCGCATGTGTTCCAGCTGTCAAACCACCGCCGACCAGCGCCGCCGCAACCTGCGCGGCAGGTCCAATTTCACCCACCACACCCGCGGCCAACATAGCTCCGGCGGGGATTCGAATAAAGGTGTGAATCGCATCCCAACCGGTATCGACGCCGGGTATTTTATCGGCAAAGAACTCGACGAAATACATCAGACCAGCAGCTATGATAACCAAAGGATTGGCAAGCACTTGTAAATCAGGCGGTAAATCGATGTTGCCAGTGCTAGCCAATACACCCAATGTAAGTAATGTGGCGTATAGGTTTAGCCCGCTCGCCCAGGCGACGCCCATCGTCAGCGCGATAGTACTGGTAATTTCGTTTAAAGGCTCCATGGCGCGGACCTCCACAGTTTTGAATATCCTGTAGACTATCACAAATTGATGAATGGCAACTAAACCTGCATTTCTCACCAGAACGACAATCCCTCGCTTGACCGTTGTAGTCAGAAATACGAATTAGATGTATGCGATTGCAGCCTTAGCGCTACAAATCGTGTAAAATTTATTGTTTTTTTAGGGTTAAACAAGCTGTGGAATCATTTCGAGGCACGACCATTGTTTCGGTACGCCGGGACGACAAAGTTATCATTGGTGGGGATGGGCAGGTTTCCATGGGCAATACCGTTATGAAAGGTAATGCCCGTAAAGTTAGACGGCTATATCATGATCGAGTAATCGCAGGATTTGCGGGCGCAACGGCAGACGCATTTACCCTGTTCGAACATTTTGAAGGAAAATTGGAAAAACATCGCGGAAATCTTGTCAGAGCGGCTGTCGAACTGGCCAAAGATTGGCGTACCGACCGTGCACTGCGTAGATTAGAGGCCTTACTCGCTATCGCGGACAGCAAAGCCTCTTTGATTATCTCGGGAACCGGCGATGTCATCCAACCCGAAAACGATCTCATGGCGATTGGTTCCGGTGGTCCCTTTGCTCAATCCGCGGCGATGGCACTATTGGAAAACACCGAACTTTCGGCACGTGAAATTGTGGAAAAAGCGTTAAATATAGCCGGGGATATCTGTATCTATACCAACCACAACATCACCATAGAAGAACTGGACTCGGAGTAAGGACAAGTTACGAATATGACCGAAATGACACCCAAAGAAATTGTTCATGAGTTGGACAAGCATATTGTTGGCCAAGATGCTGCCAAGCGTTCCGTCGCGATTGCATTGCGTAACCGCTGGCGCCGCACTCAAGTTGAACCAGAGCTGCGGGATGAAATCACACCTAAAAATATTTTGATGATTGGCCCGACCGGTGTCGGAAAAACTGAAATAGCCCGTCGCCTGGCGCGCCTCGCGCACGCACCCTTTATCAAGGTCGAAGCCACCAAATTCACTGAGGTCGGCTACGTCGGAAGGGATGTGGAATCGATAATCCGCGACCTGGTTGACTCCGCGGTTAAAATGGCCCGTGAAGCTGAAATGATAAAAGTCCGCCGCCGCGCCGAAGACGCAGCCGAAGATAAAGTGCTGGATATCTTGCTGCCCAGCGCGGAGGGCTCCGACGACTGGTCTGATTCCGAATCAAGTACCCGGCAAAAATTCCGCAAAAAATTACGCGAAGGCGATTTGGACGACAAAGAAATAGACATAGAAGTTAGCAGCTCGCCGGTTGGTGTGGAGATCATGGCGCCTCCAGGTATGGAGGAAATGACCAACCAGCTTCAAGGCATGTTTCAAAACCTAACATCGGGACGAACCAAGACCCGCAAATTGCGCATCAAAGACGCCTTGCTGGTTTTAACCGAAGAACAAGCCAGCCAGATGATTAACGAAGATGACGTCAAACTTCGTGCTGTAGAAGCAGTCGAACAAAACGGAATTGTTTTTTTGGACGAACTCGACAAGGTCTGTAAACGATCCGAATACGGCGGCCCGGACGTATCCAGAGAGGGCGTGCAACGTGATCTATTGCCCTTGGTCGAAGGTAGTACGGTCAGCACCAAATTCGGCATGATAAAAACCGATCATATACTGTTCATCGCCTCGGGTGCGTTTCATTTATCCAAACCTTCAGATCTGATTCCGGAGCTACAAGGTCGCTTTCCGATTCGCGTCGAACTCGACCCGCTGGTTACTAAAGATTTTATCCGTATTCTCACGGAACCCGATGCTTCGCTCAGCGAGCAATACCAAGCTTTATTGGCAACCGAAGGTGTTTCTCTGGAATTCAGTGCCGATGGTATTGCCAAAATTGCGGAAGTCGCCTGGCAAGTCAACGAAAGCACCGAAAACATTGGTGCGCGCAGATTGCATACGATCCTGGAACGTTTGTTGGAATCTGTTTCTTACGACGCTTCGGACTTATTGGAAAAATCTATCGTTATCGATCGAGCATATGTTGAAGCCCAGTTATCAGACCTGGCCGACGATGAAGATTTGTCACGCTATATTCTATAGATTCACCTATGAACAACCCTGTTCCGACCGAAATCAAGCTGCATCAGAAATCACGAGTCCTTGAGATTCACTTTGATAACGGTCGCAATTTCAATCTTAGCTGCGAATACCTTCGGGTTTACTCGCCATCAGCTGAAGTTCGCGGACACGGCGCCGGGCAGGAGGTTCTGCAAACCAGCAAGGAAAATGTCTCCATACTCAGCATCAGACCGATTGGAAATTACGCCATTGCACCCACCTTTAGCGACGGGCACGACAGTGGCATTTATTCCTGGGAAACATTGTATAACCTGGGCATTCATCAGCAGGAACTGTGGGCCGAATATCTGGATCGATTGAAAGCCGCGGGCCATGAACACGCCTCAGCCTAAAACGATACGACAAACTATTCGCGTGCATTATCATCCTCGGTAATCCCGGGGATAGTTATACAACCATAGCCCCTGGCTACTTTGACTCGCCATAAATTTCAAAAGATGAATAACGAAAACACCACGCATTTCGGCTACAAACACGTTCCAACCGAAGACAAAGTCGGCTTGGTCCGGGATGTTTTTGATTCCGTAGCGGGCCGCTACGATTTGATGAATGATCTGATGTCGCTGGGCATCCACCGCTTGTGGAAACGCACCGCAATCATGCTGAGCAACGTGCGCCAAGGCGATCAGATTCTGGATCTGGCCGGGGGTACCGGAGACCTCACAAAACTTTACCACCGGAGAGTTGGCGATGAAGGACAAGTGGTCCTGGCGGATATCAATCGATCGATGCTGGAAGTCGGCAGAGACCGGCTGATCGACGAAGGTTATATCTCGAACATACTCTATACCCAGGTTAATGCGGAAGTTTTGCCGTTTGAAGATAACAGTTTCGATTGTATCTGTATCGCCTTCGGTCTGCGCAACGTGACCGACAAAGACAAAGCCCTGGTGTCGATGTTGCGCGTACTCAAACCCGGCGGACGCTTGATAGTTCTGGAATTTTCACAACCAAGAGCCCCCATAGTCAAAAAGATCTATGACGTTTACTCGTTCAAATTATTACCCGTCATTGGCAAAATAATCGCGAACGATGCCGATAGCTACCAATATCTGGCGGAGTCGATCCGAATGCACCCAGACCAGGATAAATTAAAATATATGATGGAAACCGCCGGATTTGAACGCTGTGAATATTTCAATTTGACCAACGGCATTGTTGCAATCCATCGTGGCTATAAGTTTTGACGACTACGGCAAACCCGGGTTTCTCATCAAAGAGCAAGATGATCGCGCAGAAATTTGTTCTCGCAAGGAATTTTCTAAGCGAACGGAATGCGGACTAGGCTAAATCCATGCTAATCCGCGGCTTATTGCTCACAACCCTGGAAACCGCCTTGTCGCATTTTATCAGGCTGGACCCTGACGCAGAGCTATTTCTAGAACCCCTGAGCGGCAAGGTAATTCAACTCGATCTGCTAAATCCGGATCTTACAGTTTTTCTTTGCCCAACCACCAAAGACATACAAATACTGGAAAGCTATCAGGCAATACCGGACACACGTTTACAAGGTTCGGTTATGGATTTCGCGGCAGTGGGCTTTCGGAAACGTCCTATGGATGCTTTGTTTGCCGGAGAAATTACCGTTTCCGGTGATGTGAACACGAGCCGGGATTTTCAAAATTTATTCGACCGGCTTGAAATCGACTGGGAAGAACAAATCTCCCGGCTAACCGGCGACGTTATCGGACACCAAATCGGCCGACTATTTCGTTCCGCAAAAAACTGGAGCCTCGAATCGGTTGATTCGTTCAGAATGAATGTAACCGAATACCTGCAGGAGGAAACCCGGAATTTGCCGACACGTATTGAAACCAATCATTTTTTCAGCGCCGTCGACAACGTCCGCACCGATTCCGATAGACTCGAAGCACACGTCCAACGATTGCTGCGAAACGTCACAAACTCCGACACTTAGTCGATTCCAGCCGGCCTCCATATCAAAACTAAATTCACGCAGGATTAAACCCAGTGCTTCGACCAAAACTGATTCTTCGCTTGCTGTACATTAATTGGATATTGGTCTTCCACGGGCTGGACAAAATTATACTGGCGACACATTTATTTAGACCGATACGTTATTTGGCGTTTTTGTCTCCAAATTTCTGGCTACGCAAAGTTCATGAACCGCGCGGCGTAGGTATCAGACGGACACTCGAAGACTTAGGACCTATATTCGTCAAATTTGGCCAAGCGCTGTCTACACGCAGGGATTTGTTACCGGAAGACATAGCCGACGAGCTGCAGAAACTTCAAGACAGGGTTCCTTCATTCAGCGGTATTTTGGCACGCCAAATTGTCGAAAAAGAACTTGGACAGCCAATCTCGGAGAGTTTCGCAAGCTTTGATGAAACACCACTTGCATCAGCATCTATCGCACAAGTTCACGCCGCGGAGTTGCACGACGGAACGCAGGTTATCGTCAAGGTTTTAAGGCCCGATGTCGAACAACACATCAGGAACGATGTAGAACTGTTGTACGAATTGGCCCGCTTGGCGCAAAAATTTTGGGTAAACGCCAAACGGCTTCGGCCTTTAGAGGTTGTGGCCGAATTTGAAAAAACCATTATCGACGAGCTCGACCTGATACGGGAAGGTGCCAACGCATCCGAATTGGGGCGTAATTTCGAAGGTTCCGAGATGCTTTATATCCCCAAAATATATTGGGACTGGACGCGCACAAAAGTCTTGGTTATGGAGCGCATCTACGGCATCCCGGTACGCGATATAGACCGTTTACGAGAAGCAAACGTCGACTTCAAACTACTTGCCGAACGTGGCGTCGAAATTTTCTTTACTCAGGTCCTACGAGATAACTTTTTCCATGCGGATATGCATCCGGGAAATATATTCGTAACGCCGGAATCGAGCTATATAGCTGTAGATTTCGGCATCGTAGGCTCGCTGTCTTACGCCGACCAACATTACCTGGCATATAACCTCTTGGCGTTTTTTAACCGCGATTATCGGCGTGTAGCTGAACTCCACGTAGAATCGGGTTGGGTGGACAAAAGCACCCGCGTAGACGAGCTGGAATCCGGAATACGCGCCGTCTGCGAACCCATATTCCAAAAACCGATCAGCGAGATCTCCTATGGCAATCTGCTGTTACGATTGTTCCAAGCCGCACGCCGATTCAACGCCGAAGTACAACCTCAGTTAGTGTTGTTTCAGAAAACATTGTTGAACATCGAAGGCTTGGGCCGTGAGCTCTATCCTCAATTAGATCTTTGGCAAACCGCCAAACCGTTCCTGGAAAACTGGTTCAAGGAACAGGTCGGTCCCAAAGCGACCTTCAATAAAGTCCGCAAGCAACTGCCGGATTGGGCCGAGCAGTTACCCGAGCTCCCGGGATTAGTCCACCATCTCCTTTCCGATGCGAGCAAAGGTGAATTGGAAGTACGTTGGCAAAATAAGCAGTTGGACGAACTCCGCAAACAGATCCAGCAAAACCATCGGCATTCAATTGCCGCCACTACCGGTGGAGCACTCATCGTCAGCGCCGCGGTGTTGATGGGATTAAACGGGTACGCCGCCAGCCTGGGCAACATCCCAATATTAGCTTGGCTGTGTGGCGTAACAGGTGCGCTTTTTCTGGTTTATTCGTTGCGAAATTAATGCAATGTCGGCAGGCGAATCAGTTATAAACCACATTACATTCGCTCGTTTAGACTCCCAAAGTTTTCACGTACCGCCACCAGACATCAACTATTTGAATTCACCTATTGGAAACTCTGCGCATCTTCAGACCCTGCAGCATTGAAATCACCGTGCGATCAGTCAGATCAGCTAGCAATGCGCGCTCATAAAACACCTCCGCCCTATCCCAATCGTGGTTATCCATGGCCAACTTCGCCCAGTTTACGTAAATCGATTTGATTCCTGCAATACCGTCCAACGCTTCAGAGTTACGTGGAGCCAAGCGCAATACCCTTCGATACGTTGACAGCGCATTATTACCCGCTGGAACAACCAACTGATTCAGATACATTTGCCGGTTCGCACGATCCAAAAGCTCGTCAATTTGCTCAACCCCGGGTACGAATTCGAAAATCGCTGTATCGGACTTTTCCGCAAGGCGTTTCGCGGTATTCCTTTGGCTAGATTTCAAACCCTCCAGCGCAGTCAAGACTTCCGCATTGTTGGGCGCTACATCTAAAGCCTTTTGGTATAACATTCGCGCGTGCTGAACATTACCGCGCCTGATCTCATTTCGCGCCCAAACCATATACGTTTCCTTAATCTTTTGGATACCGGATAGCGCTTTTTCATGCGCCGGATCCGCCTTAAGGATTGCTCGGTAACTGGCGAGCGCATTGTCGTTCTTAGGCGTCGTTAACTGTTTTTTCGATAGCTGTTGTTCAGCTAATCTCACCCACGCATCTAGCTCCGTCTTTAACCTATACGTTTTAATTTTGATGAGATCCGCTTGCCGATTGACTGGCTCGCTAAGTTTGTCCGCCTCTCGACGATCAGTTGGATTATCGGTTTCCACTGAAGTCAATCCCGAATGGAGTGGTGTTGCTTTGTCATGTATTGAATGTTCGGGTTCGATCGACGTTTTATCAACTGGCGCGAGGCTGATATCACTCAAGCGCGAATCAACCTCCGCGCCTGTGTTTAGGTTAGACACCGCCGGTCGTTGTTCTAAATCAAAAGTCACAAACATACCTAACGCAATTATTCCTAGAACAACCAAGATTGAACTAAACGATTTGGACGGTGATGACATGGATTCAGTATCCAACTTTTCACCGCTTTGTGTCTCATGAGGTCTTTGCGGATGCAGGGAGGACAGAAGACCTGAATCCGTTCGTGGTGGTTGCGTGGAATTGGTGGGAAAACCTTCGCCTAGTGGTTCTGCCCCCTCTTGATCACCCGAGAAACCGGGATAAGATTTGCCTGGCAATTCAGATTTTATATTTGACTCCGCACCACTCTTGTTGTTCAAAGTAAACCTTCCAATCAACTCATCGAGTTTTGCTACTTGATCCGATTTGGACACTTCTAAACCCATCCATGAACCCACCTCGCGATCAAAATCA
>CAZVFR010000055.1:0-6564 GCA_964626505.1 uncultured Methylococcaceae bacterium | reverse complement strand
TACCAATAATCTCCGACAAGGAAACACATGTGCCGTACACGGAATCGACCGTGCAACTCTGATCTTTCAAATCAGAGCTTTGTTCAATCGGATTTAGTTGTTTACCCCATTCATACTCATTATCACTAGTATGCGAAGAACTCAATGTATCGGAATTGGCAGTAAACCCTTGTGATTTTTCTGCATTTTCGGTATTTACCGATTCCACAGTAGCGTTTTTTTCCAAATCAACTGCACTATGAACCCACTCAGCCCAATTGTAGGCCCCCCTAAGGTTGTTTTGATCCGGAATATCGAATTTTGACGCCTTCTTAATCATTTCAGGCAAACCCTGCCCTGCTCCACTATTCTTTTTTGGTGGGGTAAATTCATCAGCGTTATCGCTATTCAAATCTTGATCGCATTGCAGGCCATCAGATTGTTGTATTTGTGCGTTACTGCGTACCAGAGTATCCGTGTTCGTCGGGAGCGCTTGGTTCCAACTTCCATTAGATGACAAACGATCCCATACACTTTCAACCGGAGAATTCGCATCTTCAACTTCGACAATCGCGGCACTGGAAGATTGCTTATCCTTGGATTTCGGAAGCATGAGATCTGTGGTAGACGAGGCCTCCATTTCAAAGCCCTCTTGTTGATTCTCGAATGGCCACCCCTGAACAATGGTAATCTTTTCCGTGGGACTGTCAGCTTTGGCCGGCAGTTCAATTTCCTTCTCATTCATAAGTGGCTGAATACCACCGGGCCCGATGTACAAACAATGAATCGAGGCCTCATCGATCATCGCAGCGTCGACATTTTTCTTCTCTTCCAAATATGCAGCTAACAACCCACCATTACATAACAGATTGATCAGCCGAGGAACACCCCCCGAATATTTAGCGATTCGTTCCAGCGCCTGCAGGGTGAACAACATCTTATTCTTGCAGCCGACTTGATCAAGGTAATATTCAACGTAAGATGCAACCTCAACACTATCGAGCGATTCGATACAACAAAAGCTTAATTCATTACGATCAAAGCTTCTTAAAACAAGCTGTTCAATACGCTTATTCGGATCGGGCACACCCACCACCACGAACTGTAGAGATAAAGAACAATCCGACTCGTGTCCGCTCAACAACAACATGCTTTTAACCAAGTCGGAATGAATCTCGCGCATCTGCTCGATTAACACTACCGTATGTTTTATGCGCTGGGATTGAAGGGTTTTTTTAAGACCGGTAATACGTTGGCTTATGGTACCCGTTGTGTCGATTTCTACGCCTAATTTACTGCAGATAGAGTCAATAAATTCGCCCATCTGTAGATCGCCGGTTTGCAATTCGATTAGCGCGCAGGATTCCCTTAGTTCACTAACTGCTCTGCGAACCAAGGTTTTTTTGCCACTACCCGCCACGCCAGTCAAAACGAGGACTTTTTTTCCTTCTGCAAGACCGGTGTATAGTTGCTTGTAGGCTACCTTATTCTGTGCCGTCAAATACTGTCCGGCTGAGTTATCCGATAGCCTAAATAGCGGTGCTCGAAGACCAAAATATTGCGTATACATAGGTTAGCCAAACTCATTGCCGGATAATCCAACAATGGTCATCTTTGTTTAAACATTCCAGTCAGCGTAAGGGAATTTCGAAGTCTGCGATTCTCAATTTGCTGAACCTTCACCGCAGCCCCCATATTGATGCAACCGATTAAGCCGATGTACGCCTACCGAAAATCTCCAGATCAATCCTGCCGCAATACGAAATTCGTACAATCCTAAATCACGAATCCAATGCGGCGATCAAAAAAAGGAAGTCTTATATCCAGGCGAATTGAAATTCAACTGAGGCGTTTAATATACAGCTAGAGTTTAAAACTTACCACTATTAGAACTCTGTCATATAGCCTTGACAGAGTTCTAGAGGCTGTCTTTCCGAATGAAGACAACTTCTTATAGAGATGCGAGGACTTGTCAATCTGATAGGAAATCTGGGCTAAAGTTCAGCAATCTTCTTTGATTTACTCTCTTCGCCATCGTTCTCGTCCAGATTAATTACCCTGGTTTCCTGCTCCTGAGCAACTTCATCGAAAGCGTCACCCCAACTGGGCTCATCTTCCTCGACCTCAACGCCATCAGACGTCTCTCCAGCCCGGTATTCATCTTCAACTATATCGGCAACAAAAGACTCATAGCCTCCTGAATCACTCGGCTCCATCGCTCCTAATTCTTGTTCTGGTTCACTCTGAGGCGCTGGCCCTGAAGTATCATCAACGATCTTATCGGTGGCAAGTTCTTCCGGCGGTGGCACTGGCATCGATAGCTTAATCTCTTCGCTTTGATCCGATTCGCTTGGGTCTTGTATGGGTTTAGGTTGATCCGCGACCTCGCTTGCCTCGACCACATCATCTTCATTGATCTCGATGTCTGGAGTAGATTCCTGGGTAAGGATAGATGTGGACTCAGTTTCCGAATCTTCCGCGCCCGCGGGTACAACGGTAACTTCCAAATCATAGTCTTCATCCGGTAGATCATCTGATTCAGAATCTGGCGATACCAGCGGGACAGCAGCAGATCTCCCCTCCTGTTCCACCGGTGGGCTGTCGGCCACACGATCCAAGGGCAACAATTCCCGATAGGGTGTCACAAGCGCATACATGTCTTCGTTAAAACCAGCTATTTTATCGGTCCCGGGGCTCAACAGCAGTTGAATCAGTTGCTGAATAAACTGGCGCTCGGCGCCAGAAATTTCGTCACTCAACAATTTTGCTTTCGCTTCGTCGATTTGGTATGAATTTTTCAATCGCTCTATCAGCGTTATTTTACGCTCTGGTTCGGCTTTGCTTAGATTCGTCAACAAAGTATCAAGCGCCGCCAACAACCGTTTTTTCTTGCGCCAAGCATAGACGGCAATCGCGATAACCAATGACACCAGGATCAGGAACGATTCGCCAATCAAAATCCACGTCGCAGAATTCATTATTCAATCCCTCTCAAGGGTGTTTAAACAATCTACCTAAGCCGATCAATCAACAAATCATCCATGTGCAGGCTATAGCTCTTCGCTCTCCATTTCTTCAATCTTCTGCTCCATAAATACTTCTTTCATCTTCGCTTCAGCACGTTTATAGGTATTCAGCATGCGTTTGCGACTGACATCCAATTCCTCAACATCTTTTGTAGATCCGAACATCTTAGAATACTCGCTGGATACCTCATCCATGGTTTGCATCGCCATGCTCAATTGCTCAGTAAGCCTTTCGCTTTCACCGCGAAGCCGATTGATTTCGACATTGGCTGTTTCGATTGCAGTAGTTATAGCCGGGTCAACCTTCTCAATGGCCGCCACGTCCGCCAGCAACTTGCAAAATGGTTCAGACAAGGCCTGAACACTTTTATCAATCTCTAACAACAACGCTGCATCGCGACCCAAAAACATTTTCACAATTTGCTGATACAGGATTTTTTCCTGACTGTCTATCTCGGTAAGGGCCGTTTCGATAGCCGCCCCACCGAGAGCACAAGACTCAGACAATCGGTTACTGAGATCTTCTTTGCGCGAGCTTTCGCCATTCTTTAATTTATTAACCAATCTTCTTGCCGCCAAACGTTCTTTAGTCTTTTTGCTCGATATAAAAAATGCAACAATCACGACCAGCAAAAACAAGGCGGCTAAACCCTCGACCACAAAAACCGCAACCAGAGAATTTACTTCAATCATGTCGCCAACCTCTCGATAAGTTTCGACTGTTGCTCAGCAGCTTTTTTCTTCATCCTTTTATAAAGAAAAAATCCCCCAACACCCAGTACAAGATTCACAACCACCGCTATCACTGCTGTCATTACCCAATCTGGTTGTTCATCAATTTCACTTTCAGCCTCTGCCTCATCGTCTACGAAGCTGTCCTCATCATCTATCTCGTCCAGTTCATCCTCTGGCGGAGATAACAGATCAGCAATAGTCTTGTCATCCAGAATCACCGGCCTGACTTTGGGCGCCACCGCATTCCCGCGCAGCGTTTTAGCTGTTACGGAAAAATTGACAACCACGCGTTCGCCCTCAGGAGGAACATTCAAAACCAAACGCCACGAACCACTATCAGGCTCTATTACTAGGTCTTTACTGTCACCGGCCGCATTGCCTATCGTTACACTAACCTTGAGGCTGTTCTGATCAATAATCTCCGGGTCCGGTAACAGATCAATCATGATTTGCGCGGGTTCAGCATCGGCATCGCCCGATACTTTCAGCTTGATCGGGTTTTCGACGACTTCCAAAGTTTGCTCGATCTCGCGTTGAAACGTACGTCCGTTCGCTACAATACGAAAAGTTTGTACCCCAGGGCTCAGCGTTTCGCCAACAGCTTGCACATACGATCCGCTTTGCGCTTTATCTTGTTCCAAATGCCAATCCCGCTTGCGCCCCTGTGTATCAGTTTGCTGTAAATCCACGCTGACCAAATCCAGAAAATCACTGCGCGTTATGCGTTCCCCTTGTTCAGTAAACGCAACACTGATTTCCAGGGCTTCGTTTTCAGCTACATAATTCGGTAATTCATCCAAGCTAAGCTTCAAATCGGTAACGATCATTACTTGATTATCGGGGTCAATATCGGCGACCAATTGCCATTCTCCGGGAACAGGATTTTTTACGGTTACCAGGTCGTAGCCGGTTTCGTGGTACCAATGCAAATTTTCGCCGATCTTTTCTTCTGATAACTCCGCGCCGTTCGGATCAATCAAGTGCGCCGCCGATGCACCCGCCTTACGGAAGACCAGCAACGAAAATTCAGTGATGCTGCTATCAATATTAAATTTATTATCGTTGAGCGGTACGCTATCCTGGGAAACAGCCTTGTTAAACATTTTCAGAAAGATTCGCTGCAGCTGTTCCGCGGTATGTACGGATTCATTCCAACCCCCGGTATCAAACGCTATTTTCTCAAGCAACTCTTGATCAGCATTCTTGGACAACGCGATGGTGTGGACCTGTGCTGAAAGTTGCTGCATACGCGGAATCAAACTCTGAATAATCCGCTTTCGGGACGCAGCGCTTTGCGCTGAATCCTTCGAAACATCAACCACACCGTCGGTCAATAAAATCACACTACGCCGGGTTGCATTCTTGGGCTTGGTCCAGTTATCGATGGCATATTCCAGCGCCGTCTCTATATTCGTGAACAAGCCTCTGGAATGAATTTTACCCGCCGAATTCAAAGCGTTGGTCTTCCATTTTTGGCCCACACGAGCGTTCGGCGCCAATTCCACCGCGTCCGCCGCAAACAACCCGATGCCGGCGTTGCTGCCGGACGGAAGCAAATTAACCAAAAGTTTTAAGGCCGGGATGCGCAGATTCGCGGGATCATTTTGTTTCATACTGCCGGAAACATCGATCAAAACGCGTACATCGTTTGCGGGCGGATCCACAGTTTCTTCCGCGTATAACAGCTGCGACCCGCCGGATAATGTAATGATCAACACGATCAAGGCCGAACCCATTCGAAGCGGTTGTAATCCGCTTGGTTTTACCGCGCTACAGTGAATTCCGCACCGAGGAGAGTGTGTTTTTGTATAAGTTGCCATTGTCAGTGGATTTTTTGTGTAAAAATCTGATTAAAATATAGCCTATATCTGGAGGATAAGACGGAATAGTCGACAACGTGCTTTTCTGAAACATTTACAACTACTCGGCATAACCCTGTAACTGTTCAGATTGCGGCTTATTTTTGTGAGTACAAGACAAAAGCGCGGAGTTTATAAGCATAAATGAGCACTTTTAACGCAGTAATCTCGAAAATAAGCCGTGAGGTGAGTAGTTACTAACGTTTTTAGTTTGCACATTGCTCTATCTGCTTGGACAATAGGAAGTTTTACAGGCACCCCAAATTTAGTTTAGTGAAGGTATAAACTATGGCAAAAACAGCAACCCCAGTGTGTGAATTCGGCAAGCCTGCCATCGATTTTTCGCTCCCCGGCATAGACGGACGCAATTGGCCATTGGAATCTTGCAAAGGTGAAAAAGGGCTGTTGGTGATGTTCATCTGCAACCATTGTCCCTACGTGAAAGCCATTCAAAGCCGAATCGTCCGTGACACGCGCGAACTGCAAAATTTCGGTATCGAATCGGTGGCCATAATGTCCAACGATCCGACAGACTATCCAGAAGATTCGCTCGCCAATATGAAGCTTGTCGCGCAAAATCTTGACTTCCCCTTTCCGTACCTATTCGACGAAACCCAACAAATCGCAAAAGCTTACGGTGCCGTCTGCACGCCTGATTTTTTTGGCTACAACCAGAATCTTGCATTGCAATACCGCGGACAATTGGACGCCAGCCGCATAGAAACCGCACCGGAATCCGTCCAACGCGATTTATTCGAAGCCATGAAGCAGATAGCCGAATCCGGATGCGGACCTGCCGATCAAACGCCAAGCATTGGCTGTTCGATCAAATGGAAATCGGCCTGAATCCAAACTAGCATCCCCTTTTTTAACATGGCTAGGAACCTATTGCAGGTTGCATAACCAATTAGATGTTTCCTATCTGATTTTCAAGACTGTCGACAGCAGGGATGCTGTCGCCAAGG
>CAZVFR010000054.1:0-15266 GCA_964626505.1 uncultured Methylococcaceae bacterium | reverse complement strand
AGTCGTTCACAACATCGCTTTTGCTGGTATATTCTTCGCTTTCAACTTGAGCATTGAGCCAGTCATTATTTGGTGTTGTAAATGAAATACTTTGTCTTGTCATTGCAAATCCTCCATAAACCAGTATGATTCAATAATACACCATATACGCACCACATGTAAAATAGAAAAAGCCTCAAGTGAACACTTTGCTAACAAAATCTTCACCATTCTCGCGATTTAACTGCTATTGAATTATCGCTCCTCACGACCATGCCAGATCCGCAAAATGATGATGTTTTCATCATCAATGCGATAACGCAGCACGTAGCCTCTTTGGCCGAAGGGAATAAAAAGCTCATTAAATTCCAGCAAGTCATCTATCGGGTGGCCTAAATGCGGATGAGCTAATAACAGATTTGTAGCTTCAATGATGCGTTTCGCGGCATTCGCTGCGGCCTTTGGATTATGAGGCCGGATGAATTCCCGGAGCCGGGTCAGATCATCGAGAGCACCGGGTTCCCATATCAGTTTTGGCTTGTCGGGCATGGAGCTTCCTTGTCTGTACCCCACGTTTCAAGCCATTTGACGACTGTTTCGTGCGGAACGCCTTCCCCTGTCTCCTGATAACGATTCCATCGTTCCAGCAGTAATTTCCGCTCTTTTTCCGCGGTCTCTTCCCGGTCAACAAACTCAGAAATGGCTTTTTTCATGAGCCAATGGGGCGAACGCTCGCATCGTTCCCCTAATGCTTTTAGTCGAGCTTGCAACTCATCATCGATTTTAACGCCAATGGGTTTTGTCATGACAACTTCTATTGGGTAATACTTATTGCTACTAAATATTACTATAGAGTGAAATGAAGGAGCAGTCCATAGAAATGAATTGAAGTTGACATATAGTCAACGTCTACCTATTGTAGACATATTGTTAACTTTGGAAAGGTATGAATGTAATTTCCAAGCGGCCTTTTAATGATGCCGGTAAGAAATATCCGAATGATCGAACTGCCTTGTTGGAGATGTTTAAGGTGCTGCAAAAAACCACCTTTCACAATTCTGACGAATTGAAGTCTGTTTTTCCGTCACTGGATAATTTTAAGTACCAGAACAAATGGTGGGTATTCGATGTGGGTGGCAACAATCTGAGGGTCATTGCGTTTATCCAATTTGTAAATAAACGGATGTATATAAAACATATTGTTAATCATGCTGATTACGAAAAGCTGACCGAAAAATATCGTAATTCAAAAGATAGGAAATAATGTTATGGCACACGCGCATTTACTTCATGCTTATCAGTCTTTCATGGCCACCGCTCATCCATTTGTAAACATCAGCAATGAAGAGGATTACGGAGTGGCATTGAATACTCTGGAGCATGTTTTAGAGTCAGCCAATGACACCAAGAATGACCCGTTGAATCCACTGATTGATATGTTGAGTCATGCGATTGAGCAATACGAATCACAGGATGAAGAGCTGATGGAGTTTGTGTCTGAGGCTGAAAAATTACCCTCTGACATTGCTTTAATCCGGACATTGATGAATCAGCATAAGTTAACCGGGAGTGATCTTCCTGAAATTGGTGGAAAGACAATGGTGTCCAAGGTGCTGAAAGGAGATCGTGCATTGACTCGTTCCGCGATTGAAAAATTGTCTGTGCGGTTTGGCTTACGACCCTCTATGTTTTTTGGTGAAACAGAATAGCGGAGAGATCGAGTGGTGCAGCGTGGACCCTTAACCAAAATGAAAGTCGAACTGGATGCACCGGTAAACTATAGCTTTGTGCTGGGTGATAGTCTCGTGCCGGTCAATCCGCTGATTGGGACTGCGCTGACATTGAAGTTTACCGGTGATATTGTTTGTATACACTGCGGTAGGCAAATCAAAAAGAGTTTCAATCAGGGTTATTGCTATCCGTGTTTTATCTCATTGGCGCAATGTGATTTGTGTATTGTCAGGCCAGAGCAATGCCACTACGATCAGGGTACCTGCCGGGAGCCGGATTGGGGCTTGAGCCATTGTATGCAAGACCACACTGTGTATTTGGCCAATTCGTCCGGGGTCAAGGTGGGTATTACCCGAAAAACTCAAATTCCGACTCGTTGGATTGATCAAGGCGCCATTCAAGCTTTGGCGATTATGCGGGTCAGCTCACGTCTGCAGTCTGGTCTAATTGAAGTCGCCCTGAAAGCGCATGTTAGCGATCGGACCAGTTGGCAGAAAATGCTAAAAGGCATTGCAGAGCCGGTCGATCTTCGAGCAGTTCGCGATGAGCTGTTGGCCAAGTGTGGTCGGGAAATAGATGAAATCGGCCAGCGTTTTGGAGCGGGTGCTATAGAAATTCTGGAGGATACTGATGTGGTCAGTATCGAATACCCGGTTTTGGAATATCCGAGCAAAGTTAAGTCGTTCAATTTCGACAAAACCCCCGAGGTTTCAGGAGTATTGATGGGGATTAAAGGTCAATACTTAATTTTCGATAGCGGAGTTATCAATATTCGAAAATTTGGCGGATATACTGTTGAACTTGTCTCCAGCTAGATTTGTGCGTGGATTGTTAAATAGGGGCTGCGTTGCAGCCCCTATTCAAAACATCCGATGATCTAGAGAAGATCGATTATCAAATAAAGTACTACGGTAAGTGCTAAACCACAGTGTATAACACCCGATACGCTAGCCATAGGACCCATTTTCCCCAATTTATCCGCCATTGGCAGCTTCTTGAAAATATCGCATTTAGAGCATGTGGCAAGCGAGCTTTGCGCAGCATTTAACTGCAATACCAGAATCACGATTACCGCGAGCAGAAAAGCAAAGGTACTGGCTCCCACATGCGGGTAGTGCGTTGATGCGCCCATAAAAAACAGCATGGGAATTGAAAATAACGTATTGGTTCTGGATGCGAGACCCGCAACTCCAAGTGCGCTAGCGGCTTCAGGGATGGCTTCGCCGCCACCCGCGACTTGTTTTGCGGACGCGATCACGATTTGTTGCTTGGGCCAAATGATCAACCATACATTCAGAAACATGAAGGTGCCTAAAAGCGCGCCGATATAGATGTCATAGGGCATGCCCGCTCCGCGCAGACCCATAATGCCAACGCCGGTAAGAAAGGTGAACATAGCACCCCAACGGAACCACCATAATGCACGCGGTACCAATTTTTGGATGGCATCGGATTTTGCACCGGCTTCGGCCTCTTTGAAGAATTCGGTTTGTACGAAATTAAAATAATACAGGATGCCAATCCAGGTGATACCGGCCAGGAAATGACCCCAGCGCAGCAGCATTTCAATACCAAAACTTGTTGTTACAATTTCCATACATTCCTCCTCGTTGATTTAAGATAGACCACGGCGCCGTCGTGTTGCTCCATAGCGGCGATACTCCAGTGCTTTCGGGCGTTACGCCATAGTTGTGTTGCGGGCAAATAAATATTTCTTGAAACGATTCACCCTATCCAATATAAATGTTCAGATTGCTGTTGTTATGGAGCCAAGCACAGGAAAGCTGAATAATTACACAGTTTTTTTATATCTTGTACCAGTAACGCGAATGTTCGCGAAGTTGCCGGGTGTCTGTCAAGCTTCGTGTGCAAATAAGACGCATTTAATTAATCACCCAGATTGTAGCGATCTTCTTCGCTATAGTATTCGGGAAAGCCGACCGCTGACGTTAAGCCCTTAAAATCAAGAATATTTTGAGGTTGTTTGCCTTGTTTAATCTCGCTCAAGGCGATTTGCATGGCTTTAATCGATGTATTCAGTAAGGTCAAAGGATAGACTGCAATCTTATAGCCGAGTGCTTCAAGCTGAGCCGGTGGAAGATTAGGCGTTTTACCGTATTCAATCATGTTGGCCATCTTGTGGCCGGGTACTGAGCTGCAATAACGTTGCATTTCATCTTCGGACTCGGGTGCTTCGATAAACGTAATGTCGGCCCCGATATCGGCGAATCTCTGAGCCCTGGCGATTGCTTCGTCCAGTCCATGCGTGGCGCGTGCATCGGTGCGGGCCATTATCAGTATATCTTTGCCTTCCTTGCGACTGTCCACTGCGGCCTGGATACGCATAAATGCTTCGGGTCTATCCACAACCGCTTTGCCTTGGGTGTGCCCGCAACGTTTGGGCATGATTTGATCTTCCAGCATGATGCACGCGAACCCGGCTTGTGCGTAGCCTTGGACAGTGCGTTTGATATTCAGTGCATTGCCGAAACCCGTGTCCCCGTCACCAAATAAAGGGATTGAAATCGCGTTACAAATATTGTGTCCCTGTGCGATGATTTCGCCGTACGATATTAAGCCGGTATCCGGCATGGCCAGGCGGCTACCTGCAACCGCAAAGCCACTCATAAACGCGGTAGCGAAGCCTGCTTGTTCGATGAGCTTGGCTGATATCGCGTCGTGGCAGCCCGGCATTAGTACCAAGCCGGGTTGATCAAGTAGCTTTCTAAGTTTATCGGCGGGGGACGGCATGGCGGGTCAGGATAAGCGGCAGGCAGGAGAGCCTGCCGCTCGTTTCCAAAGTATTACAGTAATGGAACAATCAACAACGCGACGATATTGATGATTTTAATCATCGGATTGATTGCGGGGCCCGCCGTATCCTTGTACGGGTCGCCGACGGTATCGCCAGTAATCGCTGCTTTATGCGCTTCGGAACCTTTACCGCCCAGGTTGCCGTCTTCGATGTATTTCTTGGCGTTATCCCAAGCTCCACCACCGGTTGTCATCGAGATCGCCACAAACAAACCGGTAACGATTGAACCGATCAATACACCACCCAAAGCTTCCTTACCCAGTGTCAACCCGACGATCACTGGGACGGCTATGGGTAGTAGTGAAGGTATGATCATTTCGCGAATAGCGGCGACGGTGAGCATATCGACCGCCTTGGTATAATCAGGCTTTTGCGTGCGATCCATAATTCCGGGCATTTCCTTAAACTGGCGCCTAACTTCGGTCACGATGCCTGCTGCTGCGCGTCCCACTGCTTCCATTGCCAAAGCGCTGAATAAATAAGGTACCAGGCCCCCGATGAACAAGCCGATGATGACCCGGTGGTCGGATAGATCAAAGGCAATGTTGCCACCCAAGTTGGCAGCGTAATCGGCGAACAAAACCAGGGCGGCGAGTGCTGCCGAAGCGATTGCATAACCTTTGGTAACGGCTTTGGTTGTGTTGCCTACAGCATCTAACGGATCGGTGATGTTGCGGATTTCTTCCGGTAAATCAGCCATTTCAGCGATACCGCCTGCGTTGTCCGTAATCGGACCGTAAGCGTCCAACGCGACAATCATACCGGCCATGGATAACATGGAGGTCGCAGCGATGGCGAGTCCGAACAAGCCGGCTAGGTCGTAGGCGACCCAAATGCTTGCGCACACAACGATAACGGGAGCCGCGGTCGCTTTCATGGAAACCGCCAGTCCGGCGATAATGTTAGTACCGTGACCCGTAGTGGAGGCTTCTGCAATGGTTTTTACCGGGCCAAATTCGGTTGACGTGTAATATTCCGTAATGCCCACCATGGCCGCGGTGAGCGCCAATCCGATCAATGATGAATAGTAAATGTTCGTTGCTGAAATGGCCGTCCCATCGACTGTGATTGAGTCGCCCAGCATTATAAAGGTCAGCGGATAGAAAGCTATAGCCGCTAATCCGCCGGAAACCGCGACGCCTTTGTACAACGCGGTCATTACCCGGCCATCCTTTTTAACCTTGACGAAGTAGGTGCCAATGATTGACGTGAAAATCGAAACAGCGCCTAAAACCAGTGGGTAAACAATCGCCCCGTCTTCTGCGTTTTCGACTAACAAGCCAGCTAAAACCATAGTGGCGACAATGGTAACGGCGTAGGTTTCAAAAAGGTCGGCTGCCATTCCCGCGCAGTCGCCCACGTTATCGCCCACGTTATCGGCGATCACAGCGGGATTTCTGGGATCGTCTTCCGGGATACCGGCTTCAACTTTACCTACCAGATCGGCGCCGACGTCGGCACCTTTGGTGAATATGCCGCCACCCAATCGAGCGAATATGGAGATCAACGAACCACCAAAGGCCAGTCCGAGCAGCGCGTGCAGTGGGTTATCAACACCGGCCGCGACCAGAAAAGCATAGTATCCCGCGACACCGAATAATCCTAAACCGACAACCAAAAGACCGGTGATCGCACCACCGCGAAATGCGACCTGAAACGCTGCATCCAGACCTTGATAGGCCGCTTGCGCGGTCCGGGAATTGGCCATTACCGAGATATTCATGCCTATGTAGCCCGCTGCTCCGGACAGAATCGCGCCGATCGCAAAACCTACTGCTGTACTCCAGTCCAAGAAAAACCCAATGACGAAGAACAAGGTTACGCCAACGTAGCTGATCGCTTTGTATTGACGCGTGAGATAAGCTTGAGCGCCTTGCTGAATCGCGGATGCGATTTCTTGCATGGTTGCATTGCCGCTGGATTTTGAGCTGATCCAGTCGATTGAGACTACGCCGTAGGCGATCGCTGCGGCGGCCGCAGCGAGAGCAAAGAGTGTCCCCCAGCCTGCGACAACTCCAATCATAAGCAATACTAAGCCGGCTAATATGCAAATATTGCGAAAGTGTTTCTGATCAGTTAACGGCATTAGTGCTTGCCGAATCGCTTCACTGTTTACTATGGCCATGAATTCCTCCTCTATTGAAATGACCTTGGATTTAACTGGTTTAGTTATGTTGAGTGTTAGTAGCTGTTGATGTATCGAATCTTGTCATTATGGATTTCATTAAGTTACGGCTGCCTTAACCTAAATTGAAAAGGTATTGCTGAGTTTCTTTGCAACCGCAACGTTTTTCAATTTGACATAATCCGGTAAGCCGCCTTTATACGGTGGATAGGCTTCGCCTTCGATCAACGGGCTAAGATAAGCGCGGCAGGCATCGGTAATACCAAAACCGTCATCGCTTATGTATTCCGGCGGCATCATCTTTTCCACGTTGGCGACATCGGCCAGGTTGGTTGAACCAATCTCCCAGGTGTACGGGCTATTGGACGTGCGGACTATGGTAGGCATTACCGCGTTCTTTCCTTGCAGCGCGAATTCAAGGGCTGCTTTTCCGACCGCATAAGCTTGATCGGTATCCGTTTGCGAGGCAATGTGCCGGGCTGATCTTTGTAAGTAATCGGCGACTGCCCAGTGATATTTATAACCCAGTGCATCCTTTGTCAGGTTTGCTATGACCGGTGCGGCGCCGCCGAGTTGGGCGTGGCCGAATGCATCGGTTCCTCCGGCCTCGGCCAGAAATTTGCCATTGCTGCCCTTTACGCCTTCGGAAACGATAATCGTGCAATAACCCTGAGACTCGACGTGATGTTTGACCTTGGCCAAGAATAGCTGCGGGTTGAATTCCAACTCGGGAAACAAAATGATCAGTGGGATATCGTTGTTATCATCTTGGGCGAGCCCTCCCGCTGCGGCTATCCAGCCTGCATGGCGGCCCATAACTTCCAATACAAAAATTTTCGTTGACGTGGAGCACATCGATGCAACATCGTAACTTGCTTCTCGCGTTGAGATCGCAACATACTTGGCGACCGATCCAAATCCGGGGCAGTTGTCGGTTATCGGCAGGTCGTTGTCAACGGTTTTTGGGATACCGATACAAGTCATTTTATGACCTAGACTATTGCCTATTTGTGAAACCTTATGTGCCGTATCCTGTGAATCACCGCCGCCGTTATAGAAGAAATAACCAATATTGTGCGCCTTAAAAACTTCGATAAGACGTTCGTACTCGGCTTTGCTTTGATCCAGCCCTTTGAGCTTATGACGGCAGGAGCCAAATGCGCCCGCTGGAGTATGGCGTAATGCCGCTATAGCGGCATCCGACTCGGCACTCGTGTCGATTAAATCTTCGGTAAGTGCACCAATAATGCCGTTTCGGCCCGCGTAGACTTTAGCGATTTTATCCGGGTGTTTGCGGGCTGTTTCGATCAAGCCACAGGCACTGGCATTGATTACAGCGGTAACCCCACCTGATTGGGCATAAAAGGCGTTTTTCAATGTTGTTCCGTTTTATTATTAAGGCGATGTTAAACTGGTAAATGTTATCACAGTTGTAACAAGTCAGCGAAGCTTTAAACGCCTGAATCTGCACAGAGTGTTCGGCAATCGAGAAATTAGGACAGCTCGAGATGTGGAGATTGATTTGAATTGTATTCTATTCTATCAGAACAACGTAAGGGCGAAACTCATTGTTTCGATGGTCTTGAGTCGCGTCAGAATTAAAAGGAAGCGCTTGGATTTACAGCGGGGGTATTAGTATCTCGATTCCATTTAGGAATTCAAGGTGGGGGAGTAGAATGACCTATCAACATACATTCAGAATCCGGTCTGTCGATTCTTCGGTACATTGCGATGTGCAAACTAAGTTGCGACCTGCCTGTTTAGCCCTATACATTGCCTGGTCAGCGCGTTCAACAAGGGTCTTGACATTATCGTCAATGCTATTGACATATTCAGTTAGGCCGATGCTTGCGGTTAGCTGAAACGCTTGCTCATTTGAACCGTGAAAAGTCAATTTTTGCGTATTTGTCCGGATCCGTTGGGTCACGACCTGCGCAACGTCCAAAGTAGTGCTCGGCAGAATCACTAAAAATTCGTCGCCGCCATAGCGTCCAACGATATCCAATTGGCGCGTGCATTTGCGTAATAACTTGCTGAACGACATGAGCACCCGATCTCCGGAAAGGTGACCATGGTTATCGTTGATCTGTTTAAAATGATCAAGATCGATCATCACAACGCAAAACGGAATGCTATAACGGTTTGCGCGGTATATTTCTTCCTGCAGATGCTCGACCGTATAGCGGTGACTATAAATTCCGGTCAGATCATCGGTCAGAGCTCTGCGTTTTAATTCGTCTTCGCGCATTTTAAGCAGCCGCTTCAGTTCCGCCTTTTCAATCGCATTGTTGATTGCGTGTTGCAAGGCCTCACTGGTAATACCGTCTTTAACCAGGTAATCCTGTGCTCCATTCTGCATCGCTTTGACCGCGACAGCTTCGTTTCCCACGCCGGTAAGCATGACCACGGCGGGTATATCACTCGTCGCGCCTTCGGTGAGTTCATCGAGAAATTCCAAGCCATCGAGTTCAGGAAGATTGTAATCCAGCAAGATACAATCAGGTTTATGGTTCATACAATTAGTCAGAGCGGCCGAACCGGAATCAACTTCGGAAAACACGAAGTCGTTCTCGTTGTTGCGCATCAAAAGCCGCTTATAGGTGCTACGGTCTTCGGCGCTGTCGTCAACGATTAGAATTCGAAGTGGTTCGATCATGAGGTTTCTCCGTTCGGTAAGATAACGATTTCAAACCAATAATCCTTAAGTTTTTCTATCGCTGCAACGAATCCCTGCGTATCTACGGGTTTTTGAACGTAACTGTTGGCGCCGGCCTGATAACAGGCATCAATGTCCTTTGGGCTATCGGATGTGGTCAATACGATCACGGGTATGCTGGCTAATTCAGGATTCTTTTTGATGTCGGCCAACACCTCGTATCCATCCGTTCCGGGTAAGTTCAGATCGAGTAATATGATCGATGGTCGAGGGGAATCCGTGGGATTATCATAGGGATTGTGTCGATACAAATAATCCAGAGCTTGGTCACCGTCTTCGCACCAGACAGTCGGATTAGATAATCCCGATTTTTTGAAGGCCCGAATGGTTGTTTCGTAATCTTCCGGATTATCTTCAACGATCAAAATCGTTTTAGTTGATGAGGCTATCGACATGGACATAAGGTTGCAATAAGTTGAGAATCAGGGTGGTTTGGGATAAAAAATTTATTCTGTAAATCGCTAGTGATGCATTTCGTAAAAAACCCAATCTAGATCGGCCACCAGCAAGGTTGATACGATTAATAGGTAGTTCCACTGGCATCCTCCCCAGGAACGTTAAAAATTTCCGCAATCCTTGGCATTGGGCGTCTACGGAGCGTCCGCTTTAAGCTGTAATACCGATATAAACGATATTTTTTAGTATAGACGGGCTTATGATTTTTGCTACCTGGTTCGCATTTCTTACCAGAGGGCAAGAGAGTCGCGCAGAGATTTATTTTTACCAGGGATTCCCTGAGCGAGCGGATTAGGGGCTAGTGGCAGGAGTGTGTTTGGTTGATAGTAACCGATGGATATTTAGCCTGGAATCGAGGTAACCGGTGATGTTTTGCCAGTCCAGACGCAAACTTGATTCCTACCTAGATCTTTGGCTCGATACAGGGCTTCATCGGCGCGTTGGATCAATTTCTCGGAACCGTACAACGTCGGTTCAAATTCGGTCAGACCCTGGCTACAGGTCACTTGAAAAGTTTCCCCGGCCAATCCTCGATGAACTAAGTTCTTTGCTTTCGCACAGATTCGGTCTGTTACGATCTGAGCAGGTTTTAATAGAGTATTCGGTAACAGGATTAAAAACTCTTCACCTCCGTAACGACTGACGGTGTCGGATTGCCGCGTACATTGGCGGAGCAGTTCGCTAAACGCTATCAACACTCGATCTCCGGTCAGATGACCATAGAGATCGTTGACCTGCTTAAAATGATCCAGGTCGATCAGCACGATACAAAACGGGATGTTATATCGGGATGCGCGGTGAAATTCTTGTTGTAGTTGCTCGCGTACATACCGACGGCTATAGAGCCCTGTGAGATCGTCGGTTAAGGCCAGACGCTTCAGTTCGTCCTCACGCGTCTTCAATGCGCGTTTCAGGGCGTTTTTTTCGATCGCATTGTCGAGTGCCAGTTTCAGTGATTCAAAACTCACATTACCTTTAGTCAGGTAGTCTTGAGCGCCGTTTTTCATGGCTTCTACGGCTACCGACAAATTTCTCTCGCCGGTCAGCATCACCACGGGGGGCGTAATCTCAGCTTTACTTCTGGACAGCTCATGCAGAATTTCGAGGCCGTCTAGGTCTGGAATGTTGTAGTCGAGCAGGATGCAATCCGGCGCTTCGGTATTGCATACTTCAAGAGCCTCGGTGCCGGATGCGACTTCGGTAATAATGTAATTGGTTTCCGCATCTTGCATCAATAGTCGTTTGTACAGCGTACGGTCCTCGGTGCTGTCATCGACGATAAGGATGTTAAGCGTTTCCATCTCAACAATTGGAATAATTTGATCGGTTATTTCTTTTGTGTCAGGCATGTGACTCAGATCCTGACAGGGTAAAATAAAAGATTGTGCCTTCGCCATGGCTTGACTCGACCCAGATGTGGCCCTCGTGGCGATCGATTATTTTCTTGACAATGGTTAAGCCCACACCGGTTCCACCGCCGAATTTATCACGTCCGTGCAAGCGTTTAAAAATGCGGAAAACCGAGTCGAGATGTTTCTCACGTATGCCGATTCCGTTATCGCGGATATAGTAAACCAGCGTCCCTTGTTTGAAGGTCAAAGATTGTTCCTGTGCCAGCGTGTCTATCTCAGTTTTATCGTCCACACAGCCAACTTCAATCCATTGATCAGGCTTATCGTTATATTTGATCGCGTTGGAGATCAGGTTAGCGAATACCTCACTCACTAGAACTCGATCACAAACAGCGTTGGGCAACGGTTTTGGTATTAGTAAAGCGGTGTTATTATCTTGCAAACTGAATTGTAATGTATCGAGTGTTTCTCGAAGTAATTCATTTAGATCAGTTTCTATTAGAGAGGGTTTCTCACGACCCAAACGGGAGAATTCGAGCAACGAATTGATCAGATTTTCCATGCGTTGGGTTAGACGGGTGAGCGTTTCGAGTTTTGAGCGGCCCTCCTCATCGAGAACCTCGGCGTAGTCCTCCAGTAAAAAATTCGAGTAGTTATGTATGCCTCGAAGAGGTTCTTTAAGATCGTGAGACGCGATATATGCGAACTGATCCAGTTCTTCATTGACCCGCAGAATGGCGGCTTCTTTATTCTTGGCTTCCGTAATGTCCATCCATGAACCGATGCTTTCCAGGGGTTGTCCCGCCTTGCTATAGTTAATCGTAGCGGTATCGTTGATCCATAGGTAATGCCCCTGCTTATGTTGGAAGCGATATTCAAAGTTATGAACTTTGCCTCCTTGATCGAATAGGCCAGACAGATGACTTAAAACATTTGCTAGGTCGTCTGGGTGGACATGATCTTCCCAGAAACCGGGGCTTAGCATGTCCCTCGGTCTATGGCCGGTAAGTATCAAAACATTTTGACCGATAAATTTAGGTTGGAAATTGTTTGCCAAATCCATGCTGTAAATCACCGCCGGGTTTCTATGTATAAGGTAAGCTAGTTGCGAACCCTTTTCCGCGAGTTCGGCACTGGTCTTTCCCAGAAGTTTTAGCGTGATCTTTTGTTTGGTGTGAACGTGGGCGTGGTCCAAAACCAGCCCGATTAGCGGGACGATGTACGCAACGATCTTGAGGAAATGGGCGATATTGAAGTGCGAATCGAATAAAGCCGTAGATCCAAACGCCATGTGCGCTTCCACGGCTACATCCGGAATAGCGGAGATTATCAGAGCATGGGCGAAAATGGAGGGGTGCTTACGATAGAACAATGGGAACAGGTACAAGCCCAGAAATAAATACAGTAATAACGGGCCGAAATCCCAGGGTCGGGTAATCAGCTCATCCGGGAACATGGTTTGCGGTAGATTGGTGTGGGTTGCGGAATATTGGATAATTGCATACGCGATTATCCCGAATAGTGCACTAATCGTTAGTACGAATCGAAGGCTGGTTGTCAGGCGGTGCTGTTTTCTTACCAGTAATAATGCCACACCCGTTGCTAGGATTAGCGCATTGAAGACTCGACAAATAGCCCAGGTGAATGGAATCAGAGAACGATTATCGGCAACGGCGGTGATTAGACGGTCCGCGGCCAAGGTATGAAACGCATCCATGCACCCGGCGCAGATCAATGCGACACCGATGATTGGCATGGTAGCGTCATGAGTCGCACTGTAATTATTAAAAGCCAGGCATACGGTAAAGATTGCGATGCAGAATGCACTCCATTCCAGGATGGTATGGGTAAAGGAACCGGCTAAATGAAGGAAAGCCGTTTCGGTTGGATTTTGCGAACCCTGTCCGCTTAGAATTGTTGCATCGAAAGGGTGCGGTTCATTGCCGAAATCGATACCGAATAAGGTCATTATGAATGGGGTGATACTCAACCCGATTATCGCCCAGACGATTAATTTTGGTATTTTTTCCGAATCATTGTTCGAGCCCAATAAACCAATCGAATTAAAACCAGTTAAAGTGGTGCTTATTGCATGCATGGTGAGGGTCCGATTTGTAACGTAGTGAACCGCGGCGAATTACTGAGTTAGTGGTTTTTCGAATCGTTGGCGCTTTGTTTGGCTGACGTTCCGTGACTGTGGTTGAGTACTGAGAATTTAGTATAGTTGAATCTTCTAAATTCATTCGGCGTAGCCCGAGGGGCTTGCAACTTGAAAGGATGAATGGACTTTTACGGAGATTCGAACTAGATTTCAGCCGGGTTGAAAATTCGCGTTAGCGGTGGGAAAGTGCGGGCTTAGGTTTTCTATAGGCGCTAAGTCGTTAGGAAATTTTATAGTGTTCAGCCAACTTTAGCGATATAAGTGGATGGTGAGGTCTCGTTTGACCAGGTGCAGACTCGGTTGCGACCCAAATATTTGGCTCGATATAAGGCTTCGTCGGCGGTGTTTATCAACGCATTCACGTCGTAGATACCTTGCTCGTACTCGGTCAGTCCGATGCTGCAAGTGACTCGAAATGTATCGCCGTTGGAGGCGGTGTGAGTTTTTGTTTTAGCGCTCATGCGGATACGCTCCGCGACCACTTGAGCTGCATTAAGCAAAGTATTTGTGAGTACAACCAAGAATTCTTCGCCGCCATAACGGCAGACGATGTCAGATTGACGCGTGCATTTATGCAATAAGGTGCTAAATGATTTTAGTACTTGGTCTCCCGCGAGATGGCCGTGTACGTCGTTAACCTGCTTAAAATGGTCGAGATCAATCATCAAGATGCAAAATGGGACTTTATAGCGGCTGGCGCGATGTTGCTCCTGCTGCAAATGTTCTAGTAAATAACGCCGGCTGTAGAGTCCGGTAAGATCATCGGTAACCGCTAGACGCCTGAGTTCTTCTTGTTTGGTTTTCGCGGACCGCATCAATTCCGCTGCTTCGACCGCATGGATAACCGATTGCTGAAGTGTCTCGGCTTGTAGCTCGAATTTTACCAAGCAATCTTGCGCACCGTTTTTCATTGCGTTAACTACAAAAGCGATGTTGCATTTGTCCAGCAGAATCACAACGGGTGGCGAGATACGGTTATTGTTGTCCGATAGCGCCGACAAAAAATCCAGAGGGTCCAGGATACCTTCCAGGTCAAATAAAATGCAGTCAAATTGTTCTTTTTTGCAGACTGAGAGCCCTGCCGAACCCAATTCAACCTCGGAGAAAATGTAATCTACTCTATTGTCTTGACACAGCAGTTGCTTAGTGTTTTCTCGCTGATCGGGCTTGTCCGCGACAATCAGCAGACGCAGTGGTTCTAGCAGATTCATGAACAGATACCCTCGGAGTTTGACATGAAAATATTCTTAACCAAAATTATTCATCCTTATTCAACGCAAAGTTAACTCGATTAACGGGCAACCGGTAAGTTGTGGTCTAAGTTTTCTAGCCCCTAAAAAAGAACGATTTGGTTTCACGCTAATTATTTAGTTGTATCTGTGTCTATGAAATGTAGAATTTAATATTCCGCCACGAGTTGCAGTTGTTTACAGATTCAAATTTAAACGTATCCCATTGGTGGAAGTCAGATTGATATAGCTGGGACCAATTAGTATTGGGGCTGAGTATAGTCGATGCTCGGTAGTATTCAGCCCAAAATCAGCAAAACTATAAACTATTTTTTATGCATTATGAAAAATGAGACCTAATTCAATCAAGTTTTAATAAACCCTATAGATTCAATCGGTTTATGAAACTATTTCTTGCATATTCTCGTTCCATATAACCTCGAATTTTCACCCCAGGCTAAGATAATCGCGTAGCGATTTGTTTTCACAAAATGAGTCGTTGCGGAGCGGAATAAAGATTGGTTTTGAGAGGGGAGAAAATGCCTTGTGGGAACAGAGATTAAATAGGCGTTTGTCATACGCGAGAGAAAACCAGGTGAGGGCGACTGCCAGGCTTTTTATGGTCATTCGAATTTGGATACGTTGGGCTAGCCGATTATAAGGCAAATGGTTTCACGGGGGTCTCCAGAATTGTTATTATGA
>CAZVFR010000053.1:2044-15447 GCA_964626505.1 uncultured Methylococcaceae bacterium | reverse complement strand
CGGTGGTGTTGAGTCGTCGCCGGACCAAACCTTTGATATTAGCGTGACTGCCAATGCCGCACCGACGACGACGGGTATCAGCGATGTAACGGTTAACGAAGATTCCCCGGATACGCCGATCGATTTATTCGCGGCGTTTGCCGATGTCGAAGACAGCGATGCAAATCTGACTTATACCGTTCAGAGCAACACCAATACGGGTTTATTTACATCGACCGTGATCGATGGTGTGGCGGGTATCTTAACGTTGAATTATGCGCCGGACCAGAATGGCAGCGCGGATCTGACGATCCGGGCCACAGACACGGACGGTTTGTTTGTTGACACTACGTTTACCGCGACTGTAAATGCCGTCAATGATATACCTGTTGCCACCGGCAACACCGTGATCGCTAATGAAGATATACCTTTAGGTATCGGTGCTTCTGATTTTAACTTCAACGATAAGGAAGGCGATGCCTTGGCTTCAATCACGATTACCGGATTGAATCTGAATGGCGGCACCTTGACGCATACCAGCGGCACGATGAATGTTACCAACGGCATGACGGTAACCGCAGCAGAATTGGCGGATTTAGCCTTTACTTCAGCTGCTAACGATTCAACCAATTCCAGCTTTACCTATAGGGTTAATGATGCGGATGCTGGTGTCGAGTCAGCAGTGATGAACATCATGGTCAATGCAGTCAACGATGTGCCTGTTGCCACCGGTAACACCTTGATCACTAATGAAGATATACCTTTGGTCATAGGGGCTTCCGATTTTAACTTCATGGATGTGGAAGGCGATGCACTAGCCTCGGTCACGATTACCGGATTGAATCTGAACGGCGGCACCTTGACGCATACCAGTGGCACAGTGAATGTCACTAATGGTACGACGGTAACTGCAGCTCAATTAGCGGATTTAACCTTTACTTCAGCCCTGAACGATTCAACTGACTCCAGTTTTACTTACACTGTTAATGATGCCGGGACCGGCACCACTTCGGCGGTCATGAACATTACCGTGAATGCGGTCAATGATGTGCCGTCGTTCACGACGCTGGGCAATCAGGCCGTGGCGGAGAATTCTGGGGCGCAGACCGTAGCAGGCTTTGCATCGCCCACAGCCGGTGGTGGTACGGATGAATCAGGCCAGACCTTCAATTATACGGTGAGCAATGACAACCCCACGCTGTTTAGCGTAGCGCCCAGTATTGATGCGAATGGACAGTTAACGTATACCCTCGCAGCGGGGCAATCCGGCACGGCGACCGTCACGGTCTCGGTGACCGACAGCGGCGGGACGGCCAACGGTGGTGTTGATTCGTCTCCGGACCAAACCTTCGATATTAATGTAACTGCCAACGGGGCGCCCACCGATATCAACCTCAGCAACGCGATCGTCTCGGAAAACACTGATACCAGTGGTGGTTTGAATATAGGTACGCTGTCATCTGTGGATCCGGATACGGGCGATACTGCGGCTTATTCAATCGTTGGTGGTGCCGATCAGGCTAAATTTACCATCGGCGGGACCAATAGCGATGAATTGATTCTTTCAGATGGCATACTCGATCATGAAACTCAAGCAGTTTACGATGTTAGGGTCGCGGTACAGGACTCCGGCGGATTGAGTTACCAAGAAAATCTGATTATCAATGTTAGTGATCTTAATGATCTGCCGGTCATTACTTCGAGCAATTCACCAAATGTCGATGAAAATACCAGTACAGTCATCAATGTTATCGCTACCGATCAGGATGTTCCGGCTCAAAATCTGAGTTATGCGATTTCGGGTGGTGTGGATGCCGGGCTTTTCTCGGTCGATGGGAATACCGGTCTGTTGGTTTTTGATTTCGCACCCGATTTCGAGAATCCTTCTGATCTTGATAATGACAACCTCTATAAGCTAGACGTTTCCGTAGACGACGGAAATGGTGGGCTGGCCACACAAAACCTGGTCGTCAGGGTTGTGGGTGTCAATGAAGCACCGCAACTTAATGACGGGTTATTGAGCCTCAATAAATCGTCCAGCGTGGGTACATTGCTGGGTAACCCAAAAGCAGTCGACCAGGATACAGGTGATACTCTGAGCTATAGCATACTGGCCGATAGCAGTGGTGGCGCGTTGGGAGTCAATGCCAGCGGAGATCTCGTGGTTACCGATAATGCACTATTGAATTCACAAGCCACTAATGCAATTACTGTAACGCTCCAAGTGACAGATAATGCGGGTTTGACTGACACGGCAACGATCACCGTTCAGCTAACTTCGGCCAGCTTTGCTGCTTCGAGTCCGAGTGCGGAAAGCCAGGATGACGGGCAGATATTGGGTTTTGTGTCCGCACCAGAATCCGCAGTTGGAAGGTCTGGCGAATTGGATCTCGATGACGTGAATGAGCGTGATGAAATTCAAGATAAAGCAGCCGATGAACCACTATCAGAACAATCTAGGTTTTCTTCGGGTGAAGGTGGTTTGGGTGAGGGTGTCCAATTCAATTCAGCTAACCAGGAATCTACGCGCGATTCTGAAACAGATGCGTCGTTCTATGCGGGCTATGACAAGAAAAACATCAATGCTAAACGTGGTGGCAGTCAGGACCGTCTAGGGACCGTTACGCTTAAGGAGGTTGATATTTTTGGCTTGGTGGATACGCAAGATCCCGAATCTATTGCCGGCGACACAAATTTTAGGAAAGAACTGAACCGAATGCGTCAAGAGGTAGAGGAAGACGCAATGCTTGAAAAATCAGTCGTAGGGTCTAGTGTTGCGGTAACCACCGGTTTATCCGTGGGTTATGTGATGTGGTTGGTTCGCGGTGGCGTGTTGTTGAGTAGTGTGTTGAGCTCTTTGCCGGCGTGGCGAATGATCGACCCGCTACCGGTGTTGGGCCGTATGAATGATCGCTTGGATGACGATATCGATGATCGGGATTCTCTGGATACCTTGGTTCGAAAGGGGGCAGCCGCGGTCAAATTAAAGGCACAGTTAGCCAAGACCCGTCTTGCACAAAAAATGAAGGATACGGGTAGCCCGACCACAATGTCGGAATAATGGGTTTAAAACAGGAATTCTGAAGGTAGAACTGAATGATGAAAGGGTTGTCGGCTAAATTTCATATTGCGCTGGGTGAAGCACTGTTGGTCGCTAGTTTGTTATTGACCGCGTTATTTTTGGGTTTGGTTCCGGATCGTATTGGCGCGGTTCGCGAAAGTCGAGCTGCATTGGCTGAAGTTTTAGCGGTCAATAGCTCGATCTTTGTTGGCCAGAAAGACATCGACCGACTTTATGAAGATCTCAAGCTGGTGGTCGAACGAAATGACGATATTCTATCCGCGGGCGTAAGACGCGTTAATGGCGAATATTTGGTTACTGTTGGCGCGCACAAGCAGCTTTGGGAGGAGCTTTCATCTACTTATTCCACGGATTCGCAGTTGCAAGTCCCTATTTGGGCTGGAAGTCAAAAATGGGGTTATCTGCAACTGCGTAGTCGTCCTTTGACGGTTGGCGGTTGGAGAGGAATATTATTTAGTCCGCGAGTCATGCTGATTGCGTTCATGGCAGTCAGTAGTTTTATCCTGTTTTATTTTTATTTGTCTAGGATGTTGCGCCATCTTGATCCGTCGAATGCGGTTCCGGGACGTGTTCGATCAGCGTTGGATACCTTAACTGAAGGTTTACTGGTCATCGATCACAATGAATATATTGTACTAGCCAATCAATCTTTCGCAGCGACGGTTGGCAAAACCTCAGACGAATTGGTGGGGCGTAAAATTTCGGATCTGGACTGGTCTACTAAAGATGGATCTGAGGGTGGAGAATTGGTTTATCCTTGGACCCGTTCGCTAAATGAGGGAAGTTCTCAACGAAAAGGGTTGCTCAATTTGTCCGATGCGGAATCGAAACGTAGAACTTTTATCGTGAATTGTTCGCCGGTGCTGGGTGAAGGAGACAAAACCGGAGGCGTGCTGATCAGTTTTCAGGATGTGACTCAGTTGGAGGAGAAAGAAGCTGCGCTACGCGTATCCATGGAGAATGCCGAAACCGCAAACCAAGCCAAGAGCGAATTTCTGGCAAATATGAGCCACGAAATACGCACCCCGATGAACGCTATACTCGGATTTACTGAAGTGCTCAAGCGCGGCTATGGGAAAAACCACGGAGATTCGAAAAAATATCTGGATACGATACATTCCAGCGGTAAGCATCTGCTTACGCTAATCAACGATATTCTCGATCTTTCCAAAGTCGAGGCCGGGCGGTTGGAAATCGATAAAATCCGTTGTTTTCCCCACACCATAATTCATGATGTGATCCAGGCTATCGGTATCAAGGCGCAAGAGAAAGGGGTTGGCCTGGATTTCGACATTGTTGAGTCGATTCCTGAAAGTATTTTTTGTGATCCAGCTCGCTTACGCCAGATCGTCACCAACCTTTTGGGCAATGCAATCAAGTTTACCGAACAAGGCAGTGTAAAGGTTGTGCTTCGCCATATGCAATCAGGCGGCAAATCAACATTGTGCATAGACGTAATCGATAGCGGTATTGGTATTTCGGAGCAAAAACTGGACGTTATTTTTGATCCATTCGTTCAGGCGGATAGTTCAGTGCATCGAAATTTTGGAGGAACCGGGTTGGGTTTGGCGATCAGCCTCAAGTTTGCTCAAGCTTTGGGTGGCGATATTTCCGTAAGTAGTGAACTGGGTACAGGAACTATATTTACAGTTTCGCTGGATACGGGTTCGTTGGACGGTGTTGATTTTGTCGGTGCGGAAGTCTTGCAATCGGTGGAACTGGAATCCGACAACACAGAGCAAAAACAGTGGCTATTCCCACCGGCTAATATTCTGGTGGTGGATGACGGTACAGAAAACAGGGAGTTGCTGAAACTTGTTCTTGAGGATGTGGGTCTTCATGTTGAGCTAGCAGAGAACGGCCAGGTCGGTGTGGACAAAACAGTACAAAAATCGTTTGATATCATTCTAATGGATATCCAGATGCCGGTAATGGATGGCTACACGGCTGTAGGCTTAATGCGGCAAAGTGGAATCAATGTGCCGATAATTGCGCTGACCGCCAACGCGATGAAAGGGGTCGAAAACGAATGTTTAGCTGCGGGGTACTCGGGTTATCAAAGCAAGCCCCTGGATTTGGAGCTGCTGATTCTAACGCTTGCGGATTTGCTCGATGTTGAATCGGTTGAGTGTGACAACAATGTCGTTTCGACAAATCTTGTTCAGGAGAACAGCGAAGCGCTTGGCGAAGATTGGCCTTTGGTCTCCCGTTTGGCGGATGACCTGCGTTTTTATCCCATTATTCGTACATTCGCCGAACGGCTTGAAATAAAGCTTGCAGAAATGGACTCGGCTTGTGCGGAAAAGAATTACGACGAGATGGGTAGTTTGGCGCATTGGTTGAAAGGGGCCGGAGGAACGGTTGGGTTTGATATGTTTACCGAGCCCGCAAAAGAACTGGAGCGGTTTATAAAATCTGAAGACGATACCCAAGTCGCTGCATTGTTAGAGAAATTCCATTATATGAGTGATCGGATTGTGGTTCCTGACCTTGACAATAATTCGGTACCGCGCGGAATAGCAATATCCGTCGAAAGGGGGGGATGATTGTGTTCCGACAGAACCGGATTCCACCAGTGATTCGAATCCGCAAGACGTTCCGGATCAGTGTCAGGCGGTTGTTTCGCGTTTGGCTGGCGATCCGCGTTTCCGGCACATCATTGTAAGTTTTGTAAATCGGCTTCAGGAGCAACTTGTGGCGATGGATCGGGCCTGGAAGGATAAAGATTATGATGAATTGGCCGGTTTGGCGCACTGGTTAAAAGGTGCCGGTAGTACGGTTGGCTATGATGAATTTACCAAACCAGCGGCGCGCTTGGAAAACCTGGCGAAAGACTGAGTGGATAGCGGAATAGGTGAAGTTATCACTATAGTGCACGCCTTGACGGACCGCGTGGTTGTACCAGGTGAAACCGATAAACTGGAAACTACGGCAAAAGCATCTTAATCCTTTGCGGAGTATTAGCCGGCATACTTTACGTTTGGGCTTAGACATACTAAATTTAGGATAGACCTAAGCACTCAATATAGGATTAATCGTTTTGAATAGACATGATAACTTGGTAAATGTTTTACCTGTTGCTAACGATAGTCGAAGTGACGACGTAATGGTCGAAACCCATTCTGAAGCGCAAAGCGGTAATGAGTTCGCGGCGTTGACAGATGCAAAAATAATGATGATCGACGATGAACCCAGTACCATCGAGATTCTTCAGTTGTTTTTGGAAGACTCTGGGTACAAGCATTTCATCAAGACAAGTGAATCAACCGAGGCATTTGGAATCGTGCTTCGAGAACGGCCGGATGTTGTACTACTGGATCTAATGATGCCCGACGTCAGTGGGTTTGAAATTCTGATTCAGTTGCGTGCGGATAGACTGCTGAAGCATGTTCCCGTTATTGTACTTACCTCGTCTACTGATTCGGCCACCAAGTTAAAAGCGTTAGAGCTGGGTGCTAACGACTTTTTAGCCAAGCCCGTGGATGCCAGTGAGCTTGCATTGCGACTCAGAAACACCTTAGCCGCCAAAGCCTACCAGGACCGATTGGCTTTCTATGATCCATTAACAGGTTTGCACAACCGACGTACTTTCATGGACCACGTTGATTGGGCGTTGTCAAATGCGAAAAGAGACCTGAAAAGCTGCGCGATTTTGCAGATCAATTTGGATCGATTCAAACAGGTTAACGATACCTTGGGACCGCGGGTGGGGGACGCTTTGCTGAAAGAGGTCGCAACAAAACTGGAAGCTTGCGTGCGAGCCTGTGATTTTCTTGCACAGCCCGGGAATGAATCTTCCAGAGGCAGCTTGAGCAGAGTCGGTGGAGATGAATTCACCGTATTGCTTGTCGATATTGCCCATGAAGATGATGCGGCTCATGTGGCGAGACGGATCATAGGTGTTATGGGACAGCAGTTTAATCCCGAGGGGCATGAGTCTTTTATATCAGCCAGTATCGGTATAGCGGTTTACCCGAATGACGGCGATGAGACGAACACGCTTATTAAACATGCTAATGTTGCGGTTTCTCATGCCAAAAAACTCGGTGGCAATACCTACGAATTCTATGCAAAAAATATTAACAAAAGATCCGCTGATTGGTTGGACTTAGCCAATCAACTGCGCAAAGCTTTGGACCGTGATGAAATGCGGCTTTATTATCAGCCTAAAATCGATATCAAAACTGGCCGGATATTCGGTGCCGAGGCGCTAATGCGCTGGGAGAATCCAACACGAGGTCTAGTGTCACCGGGAATTTTTATCCCGATGGCCGAAGATATGGGTATTATTGATGCGTTGGGTGAGTGGGCATTGCGAATCGCCTGTAACCAAAGCAAAGTCTGGCAACTGGCTGGACTCGGAAATTTACGAATGGCGGTCAATGTTTCCAGTCAACAACTGCATCGTGGAAAAATTGTCCGTATAACAAGAGATATTCTGGATAGTACCGGCTTGGATCCTCAGTATTTAGAATTGGAATTAACCGAAAGTTTGATTGTGGAAAATGCTGCGGAAAATATAGCCGCGTTGAATCAGTTGAAGGAAATGGGGATATCGCTGGCGATCGATGATTTCGGTACGGGTTACTCGTCTTTGAGTTATCTTACGGCGTTTCCCGTCGATGTATTAAAAATTGATCGGTCTTTTGTTAAACATATTCCCGGCAAAACCAATGACAGGGCTATCGTTACTGCAATTGTAGCCATGGCGCGCAGTCTTAATTTGGGTATCGTTGCCGAGGGGATTGAAACTCAGGAACAGCTGGCATTTTTGGTGGGCCTTGGTTGCGAACATTATCAGGGATTTCTATTCGGAAAACCGGTGCCTGCGGCTCAGTTTATTGCAATGTTGACGGCGGAAAAATTTGTGCCCGAAAGCCTGGCAACGAACGTATCTCTTGCTTAGCCAGTGAATGATCGATCCTACATGACAATATACGCGATAGCGAAAAGAAGCGTAAAAAGCCGTTTTTAAAAACCGGACATAAAAGCGTTGTAGTGCGGTTTTCGGTCAAGCAAAGTTAACATGGCTTGTCATGATTGTTAGGTCCACGGTAATATGCATTGTTTAATTACCGTGGGGGATTTGCGAATGATTCGGGGTAGTATAGTTGCGTTAGTAACGCCAATGGACGAATCTGGCGCGCTCGATATCGAGAGTTTGGATCGGCTGATTGAGTTGCATATCGATCAAGGTACCGATGCTATCGTTGCCGTAGGTACCACGGGTGAATCGGCAACGCTCAATGAAGAACTTCACTGCTTTGTTGTTCGCCATGTTGTAGAGCAAGTGCGAGGCAGGATTCCGGTCATCGCGGGTACCGGCGCTAATTCTACTACAGAAGCCATTACGTTAACCCGCCGGGCAAAAGAAGCCAACGCAGATGCCTGTCTTTTGGTAACCCCCTACTACAACAAACCGACCCAAGAAGGTTTGTACTTGCACTTTAAAGCAATCGCTGAGGCCGTGGATATCCCGCAGATCTTGTACAATGTTCCGGGACGGACTGCCTGCGATATGCTGCCTGAAACAATTGCGCGTTTGGCGCGGATCGACAATATTGTTGGCGTAAAAGAGGCCTCGGGAAGTGTTGATCGGGTGCGATTGGTACAACAACTTTGTGGGAAGGATTTCCCGCTATATTCTGGAGATGATGCAATTGCCTGCGAGGTTTGCCTTCAGGGTGGACAGGGTGTTATTTCGGTTACAGCGAACGTCGCTCCGAAACTGATGCACGAAATGGTTTTAGCGGCGATCTCGGGAAATCGTGTGGCAGCCGAAGAAATCGATAAGCAATTGGCGGCTTTGCATAAGGAGTTATTTGTTGAATCCAATCCTATTCCGGTCAAGTGGGCGGTTCACGAAATGGGTCTTATCAAAAGCGGTATACTTCTCCCCTTAACGTGGCTTCAGCCACAGTATCACGACGCTGTTCGAGACGCGATGCGTCAGGCTAAGGTTCTTTAGCTAAGTACAGGTATTTTTAAGTTCGCTTAGTAGTTATGTTTTATGAATCTATACATTAAGTTAGTCGTCACTTTGATCGTGATGAGTATTGCGGGCATTTTCCACGGTTGTGGTTCCATGGAGAAAATCCTTCCGGATCGAAAAAAAGAATACCAGTTCAGTTCCGAAATTCCACCGCTCGAAATCCCCCCCGATTTGACAGCATCCACGATAGAGAAAACGCCTATAAAATCGGTCAAAACAAATGCTGTTGGTTCATTGGAACAAATGCCTAAGGAAATTGAAAAACCTAAGGTTGAGCCGGAACCTGAAGGCCACACGGTGGTTGCGGCTGATGATGGTGGAAGTTTTATTGAAATCGAAAAGCCTTATCCGATTGCTTGGCGTATGATCGGGCGAGCGTTGAGCCAGCTAGAGATTGAGATCGACGACTTAAATCGGTCCGAAGGTCTCTATTATATAATTTTTCGTGATCAACAAGATCAACAGAAAGATGCTGGATTTTGGTCTAGTCTGGCATTCTGGTCGGATGATAACGCGGCAGGAGCGGAGGAAGAGTATCAGGTTAAACTGACTGACGCGAAAGGTGTAACTGAAGTTCGAGTCTTGAATGACGAAGGGCAGGTTCAGTCTCAAGGCGTTGGATTGAATGTCTTAAAGATGATTCAAAAACAAGTTAATCAGCAAATTTCTAAGAAACAGGGTTAAAGCTTCAACCGGCTGCCAAATATTGTGTGCGCATTCTTAGGGCTAATGGTGGGTATGCTATTCAAGCAAACCTGTAAATAATGTGTGTCTGTATACGCAGAGTTTTTTAGAGTTAGAACCTTTTGCTTGATTTCGGGAAAACTGTCTGGCATTTTGGCATGGTATCAATAGCGTAAATGTTACTCCATCGTTTAGGTCCATCGGCGTTATCGCCGTTTCGACGAGCCAAACTGCTTGCTGAACTTCAAACCGTAGAACCTTCCATAACAAGCGTTTCAGGGCAATTTATACACTTTCTTGACTTAGAACGTGAGCTCGATACTGACGAAAGTCGCAGGGTCGGCCAGATTCTGGACTATGGTGCTGACTCGTCGTCAAGTAATGATCAGATTGCCAATGCTTACACCATCGTTCCAAGATTGGGTACTGTGTCACCTTGGTCCAGCAAAGCGTCAGAAATTGCAAGTCGGTGTGGTTTGTCCGCCGTCAAGCGCATTGAACGTGGAATAATCTACGCTTTGCAAACTAAATTTGGTCGATCGCTTTCTGTCGAACAGCGCGATCGAGCACTTCCATGCTTGTATGACCGGATGACGGAATCGCCGTTACTGGATCAAGATGCCAAACTAATATTTGCCCCGCAAATCTCGGAAAAACTCGCATACGTCGAGCTGTCTGACACACCATTGGACGCTTTGCAGCAGGCAAATTTGGATTTGGGTCTTGCGCTATCCGACGATGAAATTGCATATTTGGCGGATAGCTTTAAGGCGCTTGATCGCAGTCCCACGGACGTGGAATTGATGATGTTTGCCCAAGCTAATTCCGAGCACTGCAGGCATAAAATATTCAATGCGGACTGGAGGGTTGACGGCAGGCAGGAGGCTATTACTCTGTTTGACATGATTCGCAATACTGCGAAGTGCAGTTCGGAAGGTATTTTATCGGCATACCATGATAATGCTGCGGTCGTGGAAGGTTCCAAAGCCTTAGCATTGGTGCGTGATACACAAACAGCGCTGTATCAATATCGGGAAGAGTTCGTGCATTTGTTGATTAAAGTGGAAACCCATAATCATCCTACTGCGATATCTCCGTTTCCCGGTGCGGCGACCGGTTCTGGGGGTGAAATTCGCGACGAAGCAGCCACGGGTACCGGTTCGTACACTAAAGCCGGATTGACAGGGTTTTCTGTATCACATCTTCGAATACCGGATTTTATACAGCCTTGGGAAAGGAGTAACGGTAAACCGGATCGCATCGCGTCGGCGTTGGATATCATGCTTGAGGGACCTATAGGCGGGGCGGCGTTTAATAATGAATTTGGTCGGCCGAATATTGCGGGTTATTTCCGTACCTTCGAGCAATCCGTTAGGTCTGAATTGCAAAGTTCGTTACTCGGGTATCACAAGCCCATTATGATAGCTGGCGGCATGGGTAATATTCGTCCGAATAATGTAACCAAACGAAGCATACCGGCGGGTGCTCTCGTCGTGGTGTTGGGTGGTCCGTCTATGCTAATTGGTTTAGGAGGGGGCGCGGCGTCATCTCGAGCATCCGGTGAAGGTAGCGAGGAGCTGGATTTTGCTTCGGTACAACGTGGAAACCCAGAAATGCAGCGGCGCTGTCAGGAAGTTATCAACGCTTGTTGTACGATGGATTCAAATCCGATGATTTCGATTCACGATGTCGGAGCAGGCGGCTTATCTAATGCAATTCCTGAATTACTCCATGATAGTGAGCGTGGTGGAACAATCGCCCTTCAATCAATTCCGATTGGAGATGCGGGTATGTCACCGTTGCAGATTTGGTGTAATGAGGCGCAAGAACGTTATGTATTGGCGCTTGCACCCGAATCGCTGGAATTGTTCGAATCGATTTGCGCGCGTGAGCGTTGTCCGGTTGCAGTTGTAGGTCATGCCACTGCAGATCAGAAATTGGAACTCCACGATGAGCAAAATAATGATTATCCAATTAATATTCCGATGTCGTTACTGTTTGGCAAACCGCCGCGGATGTTGCGGGATGTCAATAGACACAAACCGACTGCGGAAAAACTAAGTCTGAGTGGGGCCGATATTGAAGACGCAGTTTGCCGGGTATTGCGATTTCCCGCAGTGGCCGATAAAAGTTTTCTAGTCACTATAGGTGATAGATCGATCACCGGTCTGGTTGTTCGAGATCAAATGGTCGGACCCTGGCAAGTTCCGGTGGCAGACGTTGCCGTTACCGCTGCGGGGTTTCATGCGCAAGTGGGAGAAGCCATGGCGATGGGCGAGAAGGCGCCGATTGCGGTAATCGACGGGCCGGCTTCAGGGCGCATGGCGGTCGGTGAGGCTTTGACCAATATTGCTGCTGCGTCGATAAGTAAAATTTCGGATATCAAATTATCTGCAAACTGGATGGCGGCTGCCGGTCATCCGGGTGAAGATGCCGTATTATTTGACACCGTTAAGGCCGTGGGTATGGATTTGTGTCCGGCATTGGGTCTTGCAATTCCGGTGGGTAAAGATTCCTTGTCGATGAAAATTGTATGGCGAAACGATGATCGAGATATCGAGATGACGTCGCCGCTATCACTCATTATTTCAGCATTTGCTCCGGTGGCTGATGTGCTGAAGACCTTAACGCCTCAACTCCGCATGGATAGCGGCGAAACGATCCTGGTGCTCATCGACTTGGGATTAGGCAAAAATCGACTCGGTGGTTCGGCGTTTGCCCAGGTATTTGAGCAAATGGGAGATCAGTGCCCGGATCTTGAAGATGCGGACATGTTTAAGCAGTTTTTTGATTGTATTCAGTTGTTGAATAATCAACGTCTTCTATTAGCTTATCACGATCGGTCTGATGGTGGACTATTGGCCGCGGTTTGTGAAATGGCATTCGCGGCAAGGGTCGGCGTTACAGTGAGCCTGGACGCGCTTGGAAGTGATCCCATCGCCGCGCTGTTTAATGAAGAACTCGGGGCTATCGTGCAGATTCGGGAAACAGATCAGCCCCGAGTTTTCGAGCTTTTAAGTGCCGCGGGACTGGCGTGTTGTACACATGTTATTGGCACACCCGATTCCGAGTCCTTTCTTTCATTTGGATACAGGGGGCGGGATTTGTTTACAGCCACCCGTGCTGACCTTCAACAAATGTGGTCTGAAACCAGCTTCCGTATGCAGTCTTTACGCGATAATCCCGCTTGCGCGGAGCAGGAATACGTTGGTATTCGTGACGACGGTGATCCGGGATTGCACACTTCTCTAACTTTCGCCAAGGACAACAATGTTTCTGCGCCGTACGTCAATACACAACGTCCCAAAGTCGTCATATTGCGCGAACAAGGCGTCAACGGTCATGTTGAGATGGCCGCCGTATTTGATCGTGCCGGGTTTGCCAGCTGCGACGTGCATATGACGGATATTATTGATGCTAGAGTTACATTGCGGGATTTTGTTGGATTGGTGGCCTGTGGTGGATTTTCCTATGGGGATGTCCTCGGTGCGGGGCAGGGATGGGCTAACACAATTCTTTTCAATGATCGTGCGAGAGATGAATTTGTCGGTTTTTTTGAACGCTTGGATACATTTGCACTTGGTGTTTGCAATGGCTGTCAGATGCTCACAAGCCTAAAGGATCTGATACCTGGAACAGCCTGCTGGCCGCGGTTCATTGGTAATA
>CAZVFR010000053.1:0-2034 GCA_964626505.1 uncultured Methylococcaceae bacterium | reverse complement strand
GAATCTCCGTCACTTTTTTTCTCCGGTATGCAGGGGGCATTGATCCCCATATCGATTGCGCACGGTGAAGGACAAGCAGTGTTCAGTGACGGCGGGGTTGACGCGTTGCGGCAACGAGCGGTTTCTCTTTGCTATGTTGACAATTACGGCGATAGAACCGAGATCTATCCGCACAATCCAAATGGTTCTGGGTCAGGAATAACCGCTATTACGAACGATGACGGCCGGTTTACGGCGATGATGCCCCATCCGGAGCGTTGCTTTAAGGAGAATCAGAATTTTTGGCATCCCCGGGTTGGTAGCGATTACAGTCCTTGGATGCGGTTTTTCAGGAATGCACGCATGTGGATCGCCTGATCTTGGTTGTGCGGGTTCGGGTTTCTCGCCAGGGGGAAGATGATCGCGCAGAGATTTGTTTTTATATGAATTTTTTTACCGAGCGGAATACGGACTGTCTTTCCGGCGACAGGAACAACGCGCGGGAACAAAGATCAAGCGAGGGATTGTCGTTCTGGTGAGAAATCCGGGCTTGTCGTGTCCTGGTTGTTTCCAGTGTGGAATTGGCATGAAAGTTGTTAATAATTGATACGTTTTACCAGCCACGATGAGCGCAGTAGGCTTGATCGGCAATATCTTCTTGATTTAATGATTAAAACTGGTCAGAATGCCCATGTTGCGAGCGGATCACGCGATTAGATTCGGTGCAATAGACGTCAACATACTATCGCTCGGGAGTATCGGCGAAGGGTTAACGTAAAACTATCCAGCGATGGAAGCGATTTATTCTAATTAGGGTGGTGGTTGATGGAAGAAACAACCGACACGGAAACCTTCTGTAAAGCGCAGCTTATAACCGGTTCTTTGGGTGTTAGGATACCCATGCGCGAAATCTTTTTTAGTAAAAGCGAGAGTACTACTCGCATACAAGTTTACCTCCCAGCAACAAATTCAATAATAAATTCCGTTTGGCTGAAAAATGCCAAAATTTGTTAATTATCCCCGATTATGGGTGCTCTGTAGCCCCGATTTTGGGTTAAGGATTATCTTTGAGTTCGACTTGCCAGTTTGGCCGCATTCTTGGGTGTGATCCGAACTAAAGATTGATGGACTATTCAGTTTTGAGGAACCACCTACTTGTAAAACCGTCGGTTAATATTCCGATATTCGGTTTGTACAGATTTTGTTTAAATTGCTTTGGATGGCGATATACAACGGCCAATTGATCTTGATGATCGATAAAAATTAATAACATGAAATGGCCCTGTTGGTTTGGTTGGAAACGGTTCTTGGTGCTTAAGTTGGCAGTTTCAACAATCGTAAATTCTTGAGTCTATACTCTAAGAGATGAACGTGGACGTGGAAACAGAAACGGAAAGATTCGCGATTACTAGCTTAAATGGGTCGAATCCAATGAGTAAAGTATCAATACGTGACACCCAAGCGGAAAATAGAAGCACTCATCCAGGCAAAAAGGTCGATGCCAAGCCGTTGGAGAATGGCGACCTTATTGTCCACTACCTCGAAAAAATTGGTGTCGAATATGTGTTTGGTATACCGGGCGGTGCAATAGAACCACTTTATAACGCGATGGCTAGAAGTGAGGCGCGCGGTGGCCTTCGGGCGATTGTGTCCCGCCACGAAACCGGTGCCGCATTTATGGCTGATGGCTACACTCGGGAAAGCGGCAAACTCGGCGTTTGCTGCGGCACGACCGGTCCAGGGTCAACGAATTTAATCACTGGCGTTGCGTCCGCGTACGAAAACGAGATCCCTCAACTGGTGATCACCGCGCAAACTGCGCTGAGTACCTTTGGCAAAGGCGCGTTGCAGGAATCTTCGTGTACCAGCTTGAATACTTTGGGGATGTTTCATCATTGCACGCGCTACAACTCGTTGGTTTCTCATCCGGCGCAGTTAGAGACTAAACTAATCGCCGCAATAATGGCAGCGTTGCGCTCACCCTGTGGTCCGGCCCATCTCTCGATTCCAGTCGACATATTGAATGCTCCCGCGGACATGAAGGATTATGCGCTG
>CAZVFR010000052.1:3213-15481 GCA_964626505.1 uncultured Methylococcaceae bacterium | reverse complement strand
CCTGCTTGATCCTCTTGTCTATGGGCACGCCCTTTGACCCAGGATTTGCAAAGCTTTCAGGCCAAGGGGAACTGTTCCTTAATAGCCTTGATAACATTAACTCGAATTTTTTGGAAGCGCATGCACGCCAAGCCGGAGGGTTTGCGTTGTATGGAGGCCCCCATATTCTGACTTTAGTCACCGAGGTTGCAACACGGGCGCTCAAGGCGGTGCGCTATCAGAAATTCAATAACCACCTGCGACTTCGCCCCGAAGCATTGGCGGCCAGAATTCATCGTGCCAGTGAGATTGAAACCGCATTTCCCAGTGTCGGCACTCTATTTTCCGATCTTGGCGCTGCGATTGGGCCTACCGTTACAGAGGTCACAGCTTTCAACAACGCAGCAACTGGTGATGCAAGCCCGTTACTACCCATGGCATTTCAAGAAGGTTCTCCGATGCATCCTTCTTACGGAGCGGGACACGCCACGGTTGCGGGAGCCTGTGTGACCATTCTAAAGGCATTTTTCGATACCAGTTGTTTGTTTGTCCGCAGGGGCGGACAAGACACTTTCAGCCGTTACCAAAATGGCGATACTGCAGTTGAGTACACTCCAGATATTACTGGTACTAATCTTGTCGAGGCTAGCGGACAACCATTTTTAAGTTTGGAAGGCGAATTGAACAAACTTGCGGCTAATATTTCTATTGGCCGTAACATGGCTGGGGTTCATTATTTTTCCGACTACTATGACAGCTTACGCATGGGCGAACAAATTGCACTGGGAATACTGGAAGAACAGGCTCTCTGTTATCCGACAGATCCGTTTGTCCTATCTGTACCAGGTTTCGACGGTGAAGTTTATAGAATCGGAAAACGTTAGCATACAGCTACTGGTATTATGGCAATTCCCTTAAGCTACGCTTTTTTCTGACAAGCATAGCAAACACGTCACTCGGGCTGCCCAAAGCTGCACCACTCCGATTTACAGCTTTGGGCAGCCCGTTATCTTCATGTTAATCAGTACCGATAATATCGCCCGGAATGTTGTCTTCACGCTGGGAGCCGGTTGAGTTTTATGAAGCAGATTTTTAGAACCCAAGCCCAAAAAAACGCGGGCCAAAGCCCGCGCCAAGATAGAATGGCTACTACCCTACTCTAAATGTTGATCTTTAATTCGCTTACCACTCATAGCTGAGCGTCGCATAGACGTTGCGTCCCGGACTGGGTACGCGTGGGTTGGTCACACCTGCCAGATCAACGTTTGCCGCTCTGTTAACACCCGATAGATGGTCCGCATACTGCTTATCAATGATATTGTCCACACCCGCCGCCAGGGTTAAGCCTGACACAGCGCTATAATGCGGTTGATATTGCACCCGGACGTTAAACAGGCCATAGCCAGCAGTGCTGGTTTCGCCATTAAACGCGGCAGTACTGGATTGTTTTGCGGCGCCGACAAATTCGAATACGCCCAACCAGTCAGCATGTTCCAAGGTCATCTTTACACGCCCATTCAAAGGTGCGATGCGGTACAAATTGTCGGAAGTACCACCAACCCGACGTCCGCGGACGTAGCTTAAGATACCATCTACGCGCATCCACTCGGTAAGCCTAAGGCCCATTTCAACATCGCTGCCCCATAATTCCGCGTTGATGTTGCCGAATTGCAAAGGTCCGGGGCCACCCGGTTGAATAGCGCCCGCGACCATCAAGGTCGGTCCATCGGTTACGGCAACACCTTGGATGAAATCGTCGATGTAGCGATAGAAAACACCAGGGGTAATGTAGTAGCGGTCAGTATGCCAATCCAACGAAAATTCAGCTTCGTAAGACCGCTCGCTATCAAGATCTATATCTCCCACGTACACTCGGCCATCCGCCAGACCACCCGTTGTTTCCAACGGAATCCAATTGTATCGTTGTTGATAACTGGGTGCGCGCGTTTTACTGGCAACGCCGAGTTCCAAATCCAGCGAGTCAGAAGCCGAATAGCGCAACACAACGACGCCGTCAACATTGTTATTGGTTTTCTTCTTACTCCTGGAATTGAAGCGCGTGGCCAACAACTGAGCGGGCGGCGGTGGTAGACTCGTACCCACATTACCGGCATCCATTTCTATGCGGTTATAGCGAAGACCGAGTTCCAATCCCCAATCATCGCCGAAACGGCCGTCCCATTCCACGAACGCCGCGTAGCGGTTAATCTCGGCATCGCTGAAAGCGGTAATAAAGAAACCCGCATTAGTCGGATCCTGCACCAATGCGTTATGGGTGGCTAAATCGCCGTCCACGCCTAATTTCAAATCACCCGATGCAATCTCCGGAATCGTCAACATCAATCGGTAACCGCCGGAATCCAATTCGTTATCGATAAACCTGAAACGTGGAACGCCCATTGGCCGCGGCGGCGGACGCAAAGTGAAATTGTCCATTTGGTGAGTCGAAGTTTGGAAAAAGCCTTTAAAATCCAGCTCATAACCGTTGTCGAATCCAAGCGAATAATTTGCATTCGCGACGTGGCTGCGAATAAATACAATGTCCAGCGGCAGCGACGGTGTACCGGCATTGGAGGTATCTTTATAGTCATAGCCAATACCGACTTCGTGACCGTCCTTTTGAAAACCATATCCGAGGCCCCAAGTCCCTCTCTCGTAGTTAGATGGGCGTACTCTACGGCTATCAGTAAATTTATAATCGTTACCTTTCTCATAAGAGCCATTGAAATACAAAAGATTATTTTCATTTGCAACGCTTGCGTTCAGCCCTGTAAACCGTCCGGCATTAACCCAGCTATACCCGGCAGACGCCGCGCCGTGCGTTACAATTTCACCGGCATCGGCGAACTCACCCTTTTTGGATTCGGTGGCTATGGTTCCACCCAGCGTCTCGATCCCGCTGCTAACGGGCGCGATACCACGGTATACTTTTACCGATTTAACGACAGCTTTGGGAAGATTGCTCAGACTAGTATCCATGCTGTTTGGGCCGACCTCTTTGAGATTTACCCCGTCAACAGATACATTGATTCGGTTACCAGCCAAACCCCGATATTGAGGTAGGTTGGTTAACGCGCCGTTACGATTCACATTTGCACCGGGAACACGTTTCAATAATTCGGCGGTATCCAGAGACCCGCCTGCGCCTGGTTGCAAAGAAACAGTTCCTTGACGTTCGTATCGACCTTCAATGGTAATTGTCGACAAATGTTCCTTAACTTCACTATCTTCGATTCCTGAAGATTCGTCGGGCTCGGCCACTGTAGTATCTTCAACAATATTGCTATCAGCAGCAGCAACTTTGTCCTGCTCCAATCCAGACATATTTTGCTCATCGCCTATGCTCTGCAATGGAGCGACCAGGATTATAGCGGCCGCCCACGTTGTTATTTTTTTCAAACTCATTCCACCCCTCACTGTCTTATAAAGAAGATCGCTTTTATTGTCGTTTTTTGTGCCGAGCTATTGAAACTTGCTCAAACCCTTTGCACATTGGATAGTTGCTTATTATCTAAAACACCGCTCTAAACGGTCATGCGACCGGTGTTTTCGATTGGCGCTTGGTGTAATAGATACACTTCTAACTTCGGTGGATTTAGCACGAATTGTGCCTTTATGTTTTTTATAACAATATCAATATTATGGCCAGCAATAACGATATATAAACCAATTAAACTGTGTTAAATAACACAATATTTTGTAGCCATATCCCGCATTTATGTGCGCAAAATACAAACCTTGTTGCAAAGAACAATCACTCGGCACACATTCACAACAAACCACATTAGGTTTTTGTAGCGTGTTTGTTCTGTGCTAAGGTTCGTCTCCGCCATGGTCATTAACGAAGCATTCAATACCTCGTATCTTGTCGCACTGATAATGGGCCTTTTCACTAGCCTGCATTGCCTGGGTATGTGTGGATCGATAATCGGGGCACTTACACTGGGCCTTAGGGAAGATATTCGTGCACGCACGGCGACATTGGTACCCTATGTATTTTGCTACAATTTTGGACGCATCCTTAGTTATACTGCCGCGGGACTATTGGTTGGGTTGCTCCATCACGCATTCATTCTTCCGTTCGGCCGCGAAGCCGCATACCGCATACTCCAAATAGGTTCCGCCTTATTTATGGCTGGCGCCGGACTGTATATCGCCGGATGGTTTCCGCGTTTCGCTTATATAGAAAAGGTTGGCTCGGTATTCTGGAAACTTATCGAACCGATAGGCCGCCGTCTAATTCCAATCCATACGCTACCTAGTGCTTTTTTCTTTGGAATCATTTGGGGCTGGCTACCCTGTGGCTTGGTGTACGCTGCACTCGCGCTATCGGCTACCGCAGGTGATATCCAGCGCAGCGCATTCACCATGCTGGCTTTTGGCATGGGAACTTTACCTGCGGTAATGGGAGTCGGTATAATGACCAATCTGATGAGCCGACTGTCGCAAAATAAAAAATTTAGACAGTTTGCTGGGGTATTTATGATAATGCTCGCGATATTTGCGGCGTTCCCACAGCTCTATCCGCTTAGAATGAATTCGTTGTAAGTAATACTGTCAGAAAGATCTTAAACAAGACACCCAATTGGGGTCTAGAAGAGGCAATACCATGGACACATGCAGTACACTAATCGGACGATCACCAAATTTTGAGTCGCTGCTACGTAGCGCCAATATGATCGCCGCAACCGACGTTACGGTATTAATTACCGGCGAAACAGGAACCGGTAAAGAAATTGTTGCCAACGCTTTGCAGAAGAAAAGTACGCGGTCAAATGGGGCGTTTATCACGATCAACTGCGCGGCATTGCCTGAAAGCATCGCCGAATCAGAATTGTTTGGGCACTGCAAAGGTGCGTTCACTGGTGCTTCGTCCAATAAGATCGGTAAGCTTCAAGCCGCGCATAGAGGCACACTCTTCCTGGACGAAATAGATTCACTTTCTTTACCGATCCAAGCCAAGCTCTTAAGATTTCTGGAAACCGGCGAATGCCAGCCAGTTGGCCAAACGCAGACTGAAACTGTCGATGTACGCGTTATTGCAGCAACCAACACAAACTTGGACAACAAAATCGCAACCGGCGAATTTCGCCGGGATTTGTATTTCCGACTGAATGTTGTACCGCTTAGAATTCCGCCTTTGCGCGAGCGTAGCGGCGATACAGAACGCTTAATCAAACACTTTCTAGCTTATTTCACTGAAGAGCATGGCTTGCAAGCACCAAAATTCAGCAAAGCGGCAATAAATCGTCTGACTAGCTATAGTTGGCCGGGTAATGTCAGAGAACTGCGGAACCTTTGTGAACGTCTATGCGTGCTGCTTCCTGGACAAACCATCGAGCCGGCAAATCTTCCCTACGAATATACGACAATCAGTAATAAGACACGCGAGCCATCATCGTTTTCACTACCGGAAGCTGGTATCAACATGGAAACCTTGGAAATCGATCTGATCAATCAAGCGCTTGAACGCACCCACGGCAACCGTAGCAAATCCGCTCGGTTGCTTGGAATGAGCCGCGACACGCTGTTGTATAGAATTCAAAAATACAGCATTGCAGTATAAGCCAAGAGGCAGAACCCTCTTGGATAATTCTACTTTCGCTTGGACTGTCGTGCGGCAATCCGCATTCTTAATGCGTTAAGCTTGATGAACCCTTCCGCATCCTGCTGGTTATAAGCGCCCTGGTCGTCCTCGAAGGTAGCAATATTCTCGTCGAAAAGGCTATCCGTTTCTGAGGCTCTACCGGCCACAACAACGTTACCCTTATACAGTTTCAGTCGGACTAAGCCATTAACTGAAACTTGGGATGCATCGATCATCTTCTGCAGCATTTGCCGTTCCGGACTCCACCAATAACCGTTGTAGATCAGGCTCGCGTAGCGTGGCATCAATTCGTCCTTCAAATGCGCCACTTCCCGATCCAAGGTCAGCGATTCGATCGCACGGTGCGCCTTCAGCATGATGGTACCTCCAGGTGTCTCGTAGCACCCGCGCGACTTCATACCCACATAGCGATTTTCAACAATATCTGATCGGCCGATACCGTTCTGTCCACCAATGTCATTTAATTTCTCCAAGAGCGTTGCCGGCGACAGTTCTTCCCCGTCGATCGCAACAATATCCCCAGCGCGATAACTCAATTCGATGGTCGTCGCCTTATCCGGAGCATCTTCCGGGGCCACCGACCAACGCCACATGGATGCTTCGGGTTCGGCCCAAGGATCTTCCAGAATCCCGCCTTCGTACGAAATATGCAGAAGATTGGCATCCATTGAATATGGACTGCTCTTACCGCGCTTCATTTCCACCGGAATCCCGTGCGATTCGGCATAAGCCAGCAAGGTTTCCCTAGACGTTAAGTCCCATTCACGCCACGGCGCGATGACATGAATATCGGGACGCAACGCGTAGGCACCCAACTCGAATCGCACCTGGTCGTTACCCTTCCCGGTCGCGCCATGAGAAATCGCATCAGCTCCAGTTTCATTGGCAATCTCAATCAGACGCTTTGCGATCAATGGCCGCGCAATCGACGTCCCCAGCAGGTATTCACCTTCGTAAATCGCATTGGCGCGAAACATCGGAAATACAAAATCACGCACATATTCTTCGCGCAAATCATCGACATAAATTTCTTTTATCCCCATGGCGCGAGCTTTTTCACGCGCGGGCTCTACTTCTTCCCCCTGGCCAATATCCGCTGTGAAGGTCACCACTTCGCACGAATAATGCTGATGTAACCATTTCAAAATCACGGAAGTATCCAGTCCACCGGAATAGGCTAATACAACTTTTTTTACGTCAGACATTGACTATTCTTACACCTCTAGGTTATTCGATCTCGGCCGGCATTATACCGGAATCGTGACGCATTCCAGCTTAGTTGCGGAAAAATTCCAGGCTAAATCGATCAGGCTAGAAACATTGCTCGATAAAATCCCGCACCAACCCCAAAACTTGCTCGGGTTGATCCACATTTACCCAATGTCCAGCGTCTTCAACTAATTCTACGTACGCGTTTGGGAACAAGGCGTTGATCACAGAGTTGTGTTCCGGAAGCAAATATTTTGAATTCTCAGCGCGTATAAACATTGCCGGCCCAACGTAGTGTTCCACAGTGCCGTTGGACGGGAAAGATAATAATTCGGGCATTGCCTGGTGGAGAATATCCAAATCAACTCGCCAAGCGTATTTATCATTGGCATAGATTACATTTTGCAGCAGAAACTGGCGTAGACCCGCGTGGCTAATACGCCGAGCCAGATGTACGTCTGCATCCTGGCGGTTTTTCACCTTATTCAAGTCCAAGCTGCGCAAAGCATCGAATATCTCGTCGAATTCATGCGTGTAGGTCACTGGTGCAATATCAACCGCGATAAACCCCTGCACTTTTTCCGGTTCAGTTAGTGCCAACCACATCGCCGCTTTACCTCCGAGACTGTGACCGATAAAAACTGCACTGTCCAAACCCTGCTGCTCCAATAGCCATGAAAGATCTGCCGCAAGATGCGGAATATCCATCGCGGTACTGTGTGGGGATGCGCCATGATTTCTAAGGTCTGGCAGAATTGCAGAGAAACCGTCAGAAAGCTTGCGGGCAATACCGCTCCAGTTGCGCCGGGAACCAAATAAACCGTGGACAATTACTACTGGCGGACCACTTTCCCCATATCGATCAAACACCAAATCGATTGGCTTCATCTGGAAACTTCCGAGACAAAACCGCGTCGGTGCTCGGCTTCCTCACGCCATACAAAAACCCACCCGATAGTCTCGGCATCTTCAAGAATACGAGTCTTAACGCTTTTATGTTTACCCAAGTTCATAAACTCACATTATCTAATTTCGGGAAGTTAAATAACGAATTAACCAATGCATGATTAATTAGTAGATCTCACGGCGCAATTTATGTTTCTGGAGCACTCCATCCAATGCGAGCGCATCAAGATAGTAAAGCAGCCGCTCCAAATTGCTTTATAACTGTGTACACTAGCGTCATGCGCGGACACGGTGATAATACAACAAACAACAGATGGTCGGGGGATTGGACAGCGATAAAAAGTCTCACCCCTTATTTTCTGGAATTCAGGGGGCGGGTACTTTTGGCCTTGCTCTTTATGCTCCTCGCCAAGTTGGCAAACGTCATGATCCCCTTCATCATGAAAAATATTGTCGATGCGCTGGATTCCAATCAGTCCGAAATCATCGTTGTACCCCTACTTTTTCTGGCCCTTTACGGTGTGCTACGCCTCGGAACTATTTTGTTTGGCGAAATACGCGATACGATCTTCGGTCGTGTCACCGAACATGCCATGCACCGCATTGGCCTGAAGCTATTCAAACATTTACATGCACTGGATCTGGATTTTCATCTGTCGCGGCGTACCGGTGGCATGGCAAGAGATATTGAGCGCGGCACCAACGGTATCAGTTTCCTTATGCGCTTTACGTTGTTCAACATTATCCCGACGCTGTTGGAAATTTCTCTTATTACCGTCATTCTCTTGGTCAACTATAGCGTATGGTATGCCGCCATTATCGTTACCGCTGTTACCCTCTATATCATCTATTCCATCCGCCTAACTGAATGGCGGACCAGTATTGTACGCCAGATGAACGAGATGGATAACAAAGCGAATACCCGTGCCATCGACAGCCTGCTCAATTTTGAAACGGTAAAATACTTTGGCAATGAGGACTATGAAGCAGAACAATATGATAAAAATCTGACGGGTTGGGAGAACGCCCGAGCCAGGAACAGGTTATCCATGGCCGCGTTGAATTCCGGCCAAGCTTTGGTTATCGCGGCCTCCATTACCGCGATTATGACGCTGGCTGCCTATGACGTCAGTACAGGCGCAATGACCCTCGGCGATCTGGTGTTGGTCAATGCCTACATGTTGCAATTATTCATTCCACTTAATTTCCTAGGTTTTGTTTATCGCGAAATCAAACGTGCATTGGCGGACATTGAACAGTTGTTTTCGCTGTTAGATAAAGAGACCAAGATTAAGGACAAACCTGATGCCGGCGACTTGGTACTCAACGGTGGGAAAGTAAGATTTGAACATGTCAGTTTTGGCTATAAGCAAGATCGACAGATCCTGAACGACGTGTCTTTTGAAATCCCAGCGGGGAAAAAGGTCGCCGTAGTGGGTCCAAGCGGGGCGGGGAAATCGACGATCGCCCGCTTACTGTTTCGCTTTTACGATGTGGATGAAGGCCGGATCACGATTAACAATCAAGACACCCGAGAGGTCACTCAGCAGAGCCTACGCTCAGCCATCGGTGTCGTCCCGCAGGACACGGTCCTGTTTAACAACAACATCTACTACAACATTGCCTACGGCAGACCAGATGCATGTCGAGAAGACATCGAAAAAGCCGCACAGCTTGCGCACCTGGATAAGTTTATCGGACAGCTTCCTCAAGGCTACGATACGCTGGTAGGGGAACGCGGCCTGAAAATATCAGGCGGAGAAAAGCAACGTATTGCCATCGCCAGAATGTTACTTAAAAATCCCGGCATCATGGTCTTCGATGAAGCAACATCCTCACTCGACACCAGCTCCGAACAGGCCATATTGGAGGCATTGCGTGAGGTTGCTGAGAGCAATACAACATTGGTCATCGCCCATAGACTGTCAACCATAGTCGATGCAGATAATATCGTCGTATTGGATCAAGGGCGCGTGGTCGAACAAGGCACACATGTAAACCTTCTCGACAAGCAAGGTCTATATGCCAATTTGTGGGAGCTACAACAGCGCGAAGCTAGAGAACCTGATGAATTCCCAGCTGCAGCGAACATTAAATTGTAGAAGCCTGGAATTGAGGGAATAGGGCCGCGAAATTCGAATTGTTACCTTTGCGGAGAAATCCTTTTTCGCAATTCGCCACCTGACCGTTGCTCCCCTAGCTGATCACGACTCTTAGTTATAACACGAGACCTAACATCCCTTGTCTCCTTCCAAGAAACGACTCGTATCAAGAGTTGAACAGGATTGAACGAAACGAGTCACGACGGTTCGGATTGCACTAACACCATTGGTTTTCTCCTATTTGCGTGCATAGAAACACGACACTACACGGTATCGCAAACACAGGGGTCAACGCAGGGGGCAGATTGAACCTCCCCCTTATCCCGCTGTTAGTTTTTCAAACTAGATGACACGCCTCACCCCTATCTACTGGCGTGGAGTCTTGGTGATCGTGATAGTAGATTGGCTTGGCACGCCGCTCTGTGTTCCGAGTATCTTATCAACCGCCTGGGGCCGAAAGACGCGCACATTAAATACCCCTGGGGCCTTGGTCCATTTGTAGCTTTGCTCCGGACTCAGGTTGATAAATCCGGTGCCGATTAACGGTAGGGCGTAGGTTTGATCAGTCCGATCATACACGCCAACTTTCAGGTTTTCAGTTGTTTTATTGATAAAGATAACTGGTTTTCTGGCAGGACCGGTAATGTTGACCCCATCCCCATTTTCTTCGATGGTTACATTGCCGGTTATTGCCTGGCTACTTCCTTTGTATACATCAAGGAATGCGGCTTGATAGACTTTATAGCGGTAATCGCTGTAGGAGTAGCTCCGATTTTCGCCGGGCTCGAGATGGAAGCTGTCGCGTGGTATTGCCAATGGTGTTTCAAATGCCGCGTCGCCGGCATTAAAGACCTGGACTCGTATCTTGTATTTAGCTCCGTTGGTAATCTTGATAGTCCTGGGTATTATTACTTTCTGTATCGAGATAGTGACCTGATCGTCCAGGGTTTGAAAGGGTACGATACCGTCAACTACCTCCTTTACATCATTGACCCCAGGAATCTTGTCGATGATCATATAGACACCGTATAGAATCGCAATTACAATCAATCCTTTTAAGGCAAAAAATATAAAATCCTTCATATTTGCTATTTTCCTCGCTGACTGGATCATTTATACTCACTCAGAAATTCTCATATGTCCAGAATTATTGCTGCCGTAACTTCTCCCAGCGTGGGTTGGGATTCGTCATTAATAGGCGGCCTCACGAAGACGGGATGAACGGATATCAAAATGATCTTTAAACTACTGAAGGAGAATCGAGCCGATGAAGTGCGATAAATTATAAAATTTCGCTTGAAAATACGAGCGGACTGTTCGGATCTGAACTACTAAATTAATCCGAAGATTCTACTCCAACGCGTCAACGCTTTTTCACATACAAGTCAGTAATCGTTCCTTCAATCATTTCTGCCGCGAAACCCAGCGTCTCGGATAAGGTCGGATGTGGATGGATAGTCAAACCGATATCTTCCGCATCGGCACCCATCTCAAGCGCCAGCACTGCTTCGGCAATGAGCTCTCCCGCGTTGGTTCCGACCATTCCCGCGCCCAGTAAGCGTTTGCTTTGTTTGTCGCAGATGATTTTTGTCACGCCTTCCTTACGCCCTATACCCAAAGAACGACCGCTGGCGGCCCAGGGAAACAAAGCCTTTTCGTATTCGATACCCTGGTCTTTTGCGTCTTGCTCGCTGAGTCCCATCCAGGCCACTTCGGGATCGGTATAGGCCACCGAAGGAATCGTCAACGCCTGAAACGCGGACGGTAATCCCGCTATAACCTCGGCCGCGACCTTAGCCTCGTGGGTCGCTTTGTGCGCCAGCATCGGGTTACCGACTACGTCACCGATCGCGAATATATGCGGCACATTGGTGCGTTGCCGGTCGTCAACCGGAATAAAGCCTGCGTCATTCACCTCTATGCCCGCATTTTCAGCGCCTATAAAGCGCCCGTTTGGCCGACGACCAACCGCAATCAATATGCGATCAAAGGTATCCGAGGCGGGTGCGCCTTCGCCTTCAAACGTAACCTTTAAACCTTTTTTAAGCGCTTTAATCTCGGTAACTTTGGTTTTAAGGAAAATGTTCTCGTATTGCTTTTTAATCCATTGAGCCAACGGCCGGACTAGATCCTTGTCGCATCCGGGTATAAGCTGATCCATTAATTCGACGATGGTTATGCTCGAACCCAAGGCGTGATAGACAGTCGCCATTTCCAAGCCGATGATGCCGCCTCCGACAACCAGTAATCGTTTGGGAATGTCCTCAAGATTCAAAGCATCCGTAGAATCCATCATGCGCGGATCGTCGTTCGGAAAGCTGGAAATTTTGGTCGCCTGAGATCCTACCGCAATAATCGCGTGGTCAAAGGAAATTGACTGTACCGATTCCGACCCCTCCAATTTAATGGCTCGATCCGAAACAAACTGGCCAGTCCCCTGCACAACCGTCACCTTGCGCTGTTT
>CAZVFR010000052.1:0-3113 GCA_964626505.1 uncultured Methylococcaceae bacterium | reverse complement strand
GTATAACCACCGGGTCCACCGCCAAGCACAAGAACCTCGGCATGCCTGTCTGATTCTATTTCTTTCATTTTCTGATTCAAATTAGATTGCTGCAAATTTTTTTCATCGCCCCTAAGACCCTAGCCCGAATAGTGCCGTTACCTTAAAACTGGAAAAAACCACAATGTAGGGATCAAACCAAAGCGCGTCTCAAGTCCGACAGAACCTGCCCCAGATACACAATAAATCGGGCCGCAGCAGCACCGTCAATTACTCTGTGGTCATACGATAACGACAAGGGCAAAATCAGCCTAGGCACAAATTCTCCATCGACCAACACCGGTTTGGTCTCCGAACGTGATACGCCCAGAATCGCAACCTCTGGATGGTTGATAATCGGCGTAAATCCAGTTCCTCCTATTCCACCCAGACTGGAAATCGTAAAACTGCCACCTTGCAACTCTGAAGGTTTGAGCTTTTTCTCGCGTGCTCGTTGGCTCAGGTCGGCCAGTTCTTTGGCCAAATCCGCCAAGCCCTTTTGATCGACGTCCCGGACCACTGGAACAACCAACCCAACCGGGGTATCTACCGCAACGCCGATATGAACATACTTTTTAAAAATTACCTCACTACCGGCTCGATTCAGTGAAGCATTGAAACTTGGAAACTTTTGAAGCGCTGCAACGACTGCCTTCATGATAAGCGGAAGCACGGTCAATTTTATACCTTGAGGTTGCAATTCGGCATTTAGATTTTTTCGAAAGACTTCGAGTTCGCTAATATCCGCTTCGCCATGTTGCGTAACATGTGGGATAGACACCCAGCATTGGTGCAGGTGTGCACCCGACAAACGTTGAATTTTCGAAAGGGATTTGGTTTCTATTTCGCCAAAAGCAGAAAAATCAATCTCCGGCTGCTCAGCAAAATTTGGCAGCGCCGATTTTGGCTGCTGCAATGACGTCTTTATGAAGGCCTTGACGTCCTCGTGCACTATGCGACCTTTACGGCCGCTACCCGATATTTTGCTCAAATCCGCGCCGAGTTCTCGGGCGAAACGCCTCACTGATGGGCTGGCATGGGCGGGTACGCGAAGATCATCCGAGTGTTGGCTAACTACGACCTGAGCAGTATCAGCCGGTCGAACATTCGTTGGGGGTAAATCAGACGTGATTTCAGGTTCTGCCTCGGACGCGAGCAGAGCTTGCGCAACAAGTTCATCTGCATCTTCCGCTACGGAATCCTGTTGGGTAGACTCAGTTTCGGCAGCCTCTTCAACATCCAATATCAGAATACCAGATCCTTCGCTAACCTTATCGCCGACGGACACATTAAGCGATTTTATAGTTCCCGCCAGAGGTGCTGGAACCTCCATGGCAGCTTTGTCACTTTCCAGAGTAATCAACGACTGCTCTTGATCAATGACATCCCCGGGTTTAACCAAAACTTCGACAATTTCAACGTCTGCAATGCCCCCAATATCGGGTACCAGTACTTGTTGTTCCATAGTTAGTTTCCCGTATTGCTGCTTATAACGACACTGGATCGGGTTTATCCGGATCAATGCCGTATTTGGAAATTGCCTGGCCTACAGTTTCCACGCTCACCACCCCTTCCTCTTCCAAGGCCTTTAAAGCAGCCAATACGATATAATGCGCGTCGACCTCAAAAAACCGTCGCAGTTCTTTGCGAGTATCGCTGCGCCCATAGCCATCGGTGCTAGAACTGAATAATGTCTGGGTACAAAGGGTCGAATTTGATCCGCGACCAATTTCATATAGTCCGAAGCCGCGACTACCGGACCGTGGGTTCCAACCAGACATTGTTCAACATAGCTGATTTTTGCTTTGCTCTCGGGATGCAACAAATTCCAACGCTCTTTGCTTTCACCTTCGCGCCGCAGTTCGCTAAAGCTGGTTACGCTCCATAGATCAGCCGTAATGCCAAAATCCTCTTTAAGCAGTTCTCCAGCACGAATCGCTTCTCTTAAAATCGCACCGCTGCCCAACAATTGAACATCTGCCTTACGCCGGCTCTTTTTCAAGCGGTACAGTCCTTTGACGATACCGGCGGTCACTTTGTCCGGTAGTTTCGGCTGTGGGTAATTTTCATTCATGACCGTGATGTAGTAGAAAACACGTTCGCCTTCTTGATACATACGGCGCAATCCATCATGAATAATGACGGCCAATTCATAACCAAAGGCCGGGTCATACGAAATACAGCTTGGGACCGTCGCGGACAACAGCAGACTATGGCCATCCTGGTGCTGCAGCCCTTCACCCGCAAGCGTAGTCCGCCCGGCTGTCCCACCCAGCAGAAATCCACGCACTTGCATATCGCCCGCCGCCCAAATCAAATCACCGACGCGCTGAAAACCAAACATCGAATAGAAAATATAAAACGGGATCATCTGGGTATTGTGGTTCGCCTGAGATGATCCCGCGGCAATCCAGGAACTGAGTGCGCCGGCCTCGTTGATGCCCTCTTCCAGAATTTGGCCTTGTTTGTCCTCGCGGTAAAACATAATCTGATCCGCATCCTCAGGCTCATAAAGCTGACCCACCGAGGAATAGATTCCATATTGCCGGAATAAGCCTTCCATACCGAAGGTTCTGGCTTCGTCTGGAACGATTGGGACGATATATTTACCCAATTTTTTGTCCCTGAGCAGCGCGGTCAGGATGCGCATGAAAGCCATGGTTGTTGAAATCTGCGATTCGCCACTGCCTTTTAACACCGCGTCGAACAGTTCAATACCGGGGATCTGAAGCAGCGGTGCATCCTGACGCCGTGCGGGCAAATACCCACCTAAGGCCTCACGCCGCTCGTGCATATACTGAGATTCAGGACTATCCGCGGGCGGGCGGTAAAACGACAAATTTTCGACTTGTTCGTCCGAAATCGATAGATTAAAGCGATCACGGAACGCTTTGATCTCCTCCAGCGCCATTTTCTTTTGCTGATGGGTGGCATTCTGTCCCTCCCCTGCCGAGCCCATGCCATAACCTTTTACGGTTTTCGCAAGAATCACCGTCGGCTGACCCTTGTGTGCCGCCGCGGCAGCATACGCTGCATAAACCTTGTGCGGATCATGCCCACCGCGGTTTAAACGAAATATATCATCGTCCGACATA
>CAZVFR010000051.1:0-15653 GCA_964626505.1 uncultured Methylococcaceae bacterium | reverse complement strand
TCTATACGCACATCACCCGATGCACCCTCATTATAAAGAGCAACAATTCTCTCGACCAAATCCTGAACATGTACCAATTCAAGCGCACCGTCGCCGTGAATCGATGGTTGTTCATTATTCGCAATCTGATGGGCAAAAGTAGCGACTGCCGAATTATAATTTGGCCTTCCATACTCACCAAAAACATGGGGAATAATCAGGTTAACGAAGCGACCCTGTGTTTTCTTAGCCCACGTAGAAAATATCTGGTTTACAGCCGCTTTACCCTTCGCATAGGGACTAACCTCAGGATTTATAGCTTGCACGGATGATGCATAAATAATTACAGGTGTATTCTCAGCCAGGGACAGTGCTTGGATTAGCTGTTCCGCGGGCGTCACATTGCCATCGACAAGCTCTTGTGGTTCAGCTCTATTGACACCCGCTAAATGCACGACACAATCAAGCCCAGATACAAATTGACCCAACTTTAGCCCGGAAGAAAACTCCTCTCTACCCGCCAAGCGAACCTCAGATATTTCTTTTCTTGTCTTTAAATAGCAGCGTAAATGCCAGCCAACAAAGCCATTAGCTCCGGTAATACCAATTTTCATTTTATGGCCTATCTTGAGCCCACGCCTCTAATTCTGAACGCACTTCGGGTAGAGAAAGTAAAACTTGCTCAACCTGATTAACTGACAATTGCTCGGTATTGTGAGAGTGGTAATCATCAATATTGATTTCACTCCGGTTTCCTTCAGAGAAATATTTTTCATAGTTCAAGTCACGAGCATCCATCCGGATACGATAGTAGTCACCAAGATCCTCCGACGTAACTAACTCTTCTTTTGAGGCCAGAGTTTCATAAATCTTTTCTCCATGACGTATACCAATAACCTGGGTATCGACATCAGACTTAAAAAGATTGATCAGTGCTTGAGCCAGGTCTTCAATGGTGCATGCGGGTGCTTTTTTTATAAAAATATCACCTTGTTCTGCATGATTAAATGCATACTCAACGAGGTCAACCGATTCTGACAATGCCATTAAGAATCGAGTCATACTGGGCTCTGTAATAGTAATTGCTTTGTTGGCTTTTATTTGTTCGATAAATCTGGGGATAACAGAACCACGCGAATACATAACATTTCCATATCTAACACAAGATATTCCAGTTTGTTCCTCAGCAAGATTTCTTGAATATGACTGCGCTATTTTTTCCATCATCGCTTTGGTCATACCCATTGCATTGATAGGATATACCGCTTTATCCGTACTCAGACAAACAATTTTTTTTATTCCATTAGCTATTGATGCGCGTATGACATTGTCAGAGCCGGTAATGTTCGTCATGACAGCTTGCATTGGAAAAAATTCACACGAGGGCACCTGCTTCAATGCTGCTGCATGAAATACATAGTCGACCCCTGGCAATGCAGAATTTATGCTTTGATAATCACGCACATCACCCACATAGAATTTAATGCGGTCATCATTAAATTCTGAACGCATCTGATCTTGCTTGGCTTCATCTCGGCTGAAAATTCGGATTTCGGAGCACTCCTTTTCCAGCAAATATCTAGCAACAGTTTTCCCAAAAGAGCCTGTTCCACCAGACACTAAAAATACTTTATAACTTTTCATGGATACAGCCTGTGCATTCAAATAAAATTATATAATCAACCACAAGATTTATTTAATCCTGAATCCGTGACTTTAATGCGGATAACAGGGTGCAAGGTATTGGTTTCACGGGGAAACAAAAAAATCTTAGTTTCACCCATCCGTTAAGCGGGTATTTTTTTGACCGCTGTGGAATCAAGAGCTTGTGCACTGTGCCGTAGTGGAGTCACGGATTCAGGTTAATGTTTCATCATAGACTATATATTATATTAAATTTATATGCATCTTAGTTCTCCGTTGTTACTTGTTAGCAATAGTAAATGGCTTTAGTTTACCAGACTGTACATATCAAACGCGAATATTTATACCAGGATACATCTTGCAAAACTTAATAATAGTGTTTCTATTGAGGGTGCTTAGCAACGCAGTCTTTGGGAATTATGAACTCAAGATACTTACTTTATGGATTAATAGAGGCGCCCTTAAATCATCGAACGAACAAAATCTAGAATTCTTTATTTACTAGCAATGTGTGGGCTTCATGATCTTATTAGATGCGTCTACCTAGCACACTGTGCGTACTATCTTATGATGGAGAAGAAATCTAATACTTAAATCATCAATTTAAGGACTGGGTTTATATAGACCTGGATCCGTGGCTTCAATGCGGATAACAGGGTGCAATATCTTGGCTTCACAGGGGAGCAAAAAAATCTTAGCTTCACCCATCCGTTAAGCGGGCATTTTTTTGACCGCCGTGGGATCAAAGAGCTTGCGCACTGTGCCGTAGTGGAGTCACGGATTCAGGTGGATATAGGAGCGTTTGGAGACTAGCCGCTTATAACCAAAGATGATAGTAATAAGTTACTTTCTCAATTTTATAACCACATTTAGTATAAAGTTTACATGCCGCTATGTTTGCACCTTGAGTAATAACTTGACTAGTTTTGTATTCATTAAGCAGGAACCAGCGATTAGCTGACCGAACAAGATCCACACTATATTTTTTGCCTCTGAAAGGAGAATCTACTGCTATTAACTCAATTTTACCTCCTCCATTATTTTCGCCAAGTGCAATCATTCCAGCAATATTATTTTTCTCCTTTATTACAAAAACATTATTAGAAATTTTACTATTTAAAGACTTCCTTATCCATAATTTATAAAGCCCTTCAAACTGCTCTTTAGATATTTTTTCATCGACAGAGAATCGGGAGTATTTTCCACTTTGAATAGCCAGATTTTCAAGTTTTACAATAGACATTGAATCCTTAAATGGTTCAACAAATGCTGAAGGCGTATATTCATCGAATAGTTTTTTTGAAAGATTAATTCGGAAAGTTGTTTTTTTGTCAACTAATTTAATATTTATATTCTTATGCATATCTACCAGCTTATTTTCAAGTTCTATATAAGCTAGCCTAATACCGTTATTTTTTAAGCAATAATGAATATAACTAAGTTGCTCACTGCCCATTATTTTTGAATAATATTTTACAATATTAATATTAAAATAATTAGTATCCCATGGAAGTTCTTGATAGTTCATGTTAGGTTTAGGTATGGGCTTTATATATTTCTGGTAAGGTTTAATATTCAAAAATAACTGGGCTGCGTAGTGCAAACCAAAATCGCATTAATATTTTTCAAAAAAATTCCACGAATCTCTATTTCATTATAAGTGTTAGGTAAAAAATTTTAGTTGGCCAAGGTCCAATTAAGATTTGCAGTGATTATTAATAATATTTAATCAATACTAAAAAAGGATGTATATTGTATACTAATATACAACTTGTTAACAAGAGATATTGGGTAAATAAGTGTTCGTTGAACACGGAAAAAAGTAGGTGTATTTACTCGCTACTGTACTTACAAAAGTGTATTAATTATAAAAAACTGCCTGATAGCAAGTTGATATAATTATTCATAAGTCTTGCTTTCACTGTGTTATCGACAAATAGCAGAATGATTATTGAAGACTGGAATAGTTGTCTGTAAAAGTGCCAGTACATAATCGAAATATATAGATAAGGTGCAAACAGAATGGTTTTTTAGATGTGTTTCGATACCATGGTGAATGTAATATTCCATGTGAATTCGAAACCACTCAATCTAAAGGTATGTTTCGTTTTTTTTTGAGAAGCCTTTCATTTCATTTTTTATAAAGGAAGGGCCACGCCCGATTTGCCCTTTAAGGTGTGTTCTGTGCTAAAGTGTGCGCCCTAGAGCGGTTATCAGTTGTGGATGTAACTGGCTCAATATCCGAAATGCGCGGACCGTCTGCGAATGTAAATGTTCACGAAATTTAGCGATTCGTATCCATGTATAGTTGGTTCACCCAGGATACTGGCGTTATAGCCAGCCATATCCGAGCAGTCATTTGGGTTCATACCAGGCTACCCACAATAATTGTGTTCCTAAAGGTTTCCAATTACAAATAAAGAAATCGGTGAACAGTTAACCACGAATAATTTCTGATTCGGAGCCGAAAGTCTTTGTTCGACCAATAATAATCTGGGGCAGGCTTTTAACAAAGCAGGCTGGCTCGGAGTGATGGACCCGGGGCAGAGGCGAAAAAACGATGTTTTCATCGTAGACGCGCAGAGTGTGGAAAATACAGATGCAGCGGAACTTAAAGGTTATGAGGCTAGCAAAAAAGCATCGGCTATTAAACGGCTATCGATGTCGATAATCAAGGTTCTAACCATTTTATTGAGATCATGCCTGTGAATGAAGCTTATCGCAAGGGTGCGTTGCAGGATATTGAGAACCGGCTGCAACAATTTAGCTGCGAGCGCCTGGTTCTGGCAGATGGTGGCTATACTGGCAAGCCATTTTCGGAAGGTGTCAAGCAATGTATAGGCGCCCGGCGATGACCGCCAAGCGCAACGATTGCTCACGTTTGCCGTGATCCTCAAACCGTGGGTGGTTGAACGAAGTTTCTCATTTAGAGAATTGTTAACACCGGAAAAATTGCGAAGGACTCTTGAATTTCAGCTTGTATAGGATGGTGCTCGCATTTCTTCGGATTTTGTTGATTAGATTGTGAATCTGGTCTTAGATCTAGAGAAAAAGATTTTAATGGGAATTGATCATTGATACCTTTCAACAAGCCTCCATGTACAGGCAATGAAGAGCAATATGTTCTATCAGCCATGCGCAGCGATAAAATGTCTGGCGATGGTGAATTTGGGCTCAAGTGTCAAATCTGGTTTGAGAGATATTTCAAGTGCCCTAAAACAATGCTAACTCCTTCCTGTACGCAGGCTTTGGAAATGGCGGCGCTGCTTATTGGTGTTCAGCCTGGCGATGAAGTGATTATGCCAAGCTACACATTTGTTAGCACGGCTAATGCCTTCGCCCTGCGTGGGGCAAAAATCGTATTTGTTGATATTCGGCCTGATACGATGAATCTGGATGAAAATCTGATTGAGTTCGCTATAACAGATCGAACAAGGGCAATCGTACCTATGCACTATGCTGGCGTGGCGTGCGATATGGATCCGATTATGGATATTGCTGATCGCCATGGATTGTTCGTAATAGAAGACGCTGCTCAGGGTCTGGCGGCTTCTTACAAAGAACGCCCATTGGGTAGCATTGGGCATTTAGGTGCTCTAAGTTTCCATGAAACCAAAAATTGTACCAGTGGTGGTGAAGGGGGGCTGTTGATAATCAATGATGCTTCATTAGTTGAACAAGCCGAGATTATTCGAGAAAAAGGCACTAACCGCAATCAGTTTTTTAGAGGAATGGTTGATAAATACACATGGATTGATATTGGTAGTAGTTATCTGCCCAGTGAATTACAGTCAGCCTATTTATGGGGGCAGCTTGAGGAGATAAATAATATAACTACGAACAGATTAGAAATTTGGAATAATTATTGCGAAAATCTACGGAGTTTGGACCTTTCGGGAATAATAGATATACCGACTGTCCCTGATTTTGTGGGGCATAATGGACATATATTTTATATTAAGGTTAAAGACATTAGCCAACGGATGAAGCTTATTGCATATTTGAATAAAAATGGTGTTAACGCCGTTTTCCATTACGTACCGCTGCATTCCTCTATTGCGGGTAAGAAATTCGGTAAATTTTTTGGCACAGAACGTTTCACAACATCGGAGAGTGATCGTCTTATTAGATTGCCGCTATGGTATGGAATGGATGATCAGCAGGTAAAAAAAGTTATTGGTACTGTCGTGAGTTTTTGGGGTTCACCACATTGAATGTAATACCCGCCGCATTTTTGATTTCGCTTGCACAAGCATCAAAAATTCTGACCGGACTGGTTCTAATAAAAGTTATTGCTGTCTATCTTGGACCAAAAGGTTTGGGGCAGCTAGGTCATTTGTTTAGTGTGGTTGCTATCCTAAATTTGTTGGCTGGCGGAGGCATTGTTAATGGGGTCATTAAATATGTATCTGAATACCGAACTAAACCGAAACAGTTATTAGAATTTATTTCTGCTGCAGCAAGTTATTCTACCTTTGTTTCAGTGCTTATCTTTGTTGGTGTTATAATTTTCTCTAAACCTCTTTCCCGACTAATATTTAATTCTTCTGATTATCAGTGGTACTTCGTATTTTTAGCTATTGTACAGGTCTGTTTTGCCTTCACCAAGCTTGTAACCGGCGTTGCGAATGGGCTAAAAAGTACGCAGGTTTTTGCCTGGATTCAATTGGGCGGCAATATTATTACAATACCAGTGATTTGGTACTTGGTGGCTTATCATGGCCTGAAAGGTTCAGTGATATCTGTCGCACTTGTTTTTGCTCTATTGGCACTTCCTGCCCTATATGCATTTTTCAAGTCGTCATTTTGGGGGAGGGTAAAAATTAGTTTTAACCAAAAAAAATATTTCTCCAAGCTATCTGGCTTCAGCCTGATGTTGTTAGCTAGCGCGATGACGTTTCCCGTTGTTGAGGTGATTATCCGTCAGATGATCATCGACGGTTCGGGCTACAATGATGCGGGCGTGTGGCAAGCCACGATAAAGCTTTCAGCTGCCTATGTAGGATTTTTTGGTTTATTTCTAGCGTACTATTTTTTACCCCAAATATCACCTGAGGAGAATAAGCAAATTATTGGGTCGGTCACTAAAAGGTATATTTTGTTTATTGCGGTGATCTATGTATGCGGTGCCTTGGTGTTTTGGTTCGGGAGGGCATTTTTTATCCCACTAGTATTATCAGATGAATTCGAAAGTCTAAACCAGATCATTCACTTACAACTAATCGGTGATTTTTTGAAAATATTGTCGTATGTGATTGGTTTTGTATTTGTCGCAAAAGCATTTACTTGGTTATACATTGGTGCAGAGGTTTTACAAAATACCCTTCTGTTAAGCCTGTCATATTGGTTTTACCATATTGATGCCGTTTTGGAGTCAATTTTTATTGCTTATATAGTGACCTATGGTATTTATCTTTGTGTTGCGATATTGGCGATGACTATATTCCTAAGACCTTCGCCTAATAAATCTATTTAGAATTATTAAATGATAATTATTGCCAATACATTAGCCTTTAATGGTGGGACAACGTTCATATTAAGGTTAGCAAAAGAACTATCTTCACGAGGTGAAAGAATTGCTGTATTAGTATTGGTGAGTAATATAAATGCAGAATTGAAGGCGGACATAGAGCGATATGCGGACGTTTATTTGTTGGCTAATTATCTTCACCCAATATTAAAATGGAGCTGGCGGAGTCAATTGGCTATTTTTTTGCCGTTTCGGGTAAAGCGAATAGAGAAACTATTTTCTTATTATGATGGACATATACATGTAATGGGTATATTTGGATTATTATTTGCTGCACTTTGTGTAAAGCGTCTTTCGACAGATCTAAATGTTTCTATAGGCGTATATCATCAAAACGAATTTATGTTTCGTGGACATAATTACTTTGCTCATGAGGCCCAACGGTTATTTCAGGCAATGAATCCATGTGCGATTGTATTCTTTAATGAATCAAATAAGTCCTCTTACGAAAAATATTTTCAAATCAGTTATGAGAGTTCAATACTTGTTCCTATTGGTATAGAGTTGCCTTTAATGAAAAAACATCTTAACGGTTCTGTTTATTCCTATAGGATAGTTTCGATAGGTAATCTATATGCTTTTAAAACTTATAATCTACATATCATTAATTGCCTGCCAGATTTAATCGAGATCAACCCCAAGTTTAGTTATGAAATATATGGAGAAGGAGAGTGGCATGATGTGCTAGAGGCATTAATAAAAGAAAAAGGGCTAGAAGATTACGTCAGCCTCAACGGTAGAGTTCGATATTCAAATTTTGCGGATGTATTGTCTGGCGCTTTTTTGTTTGTTGGCAGTGGTACTGCAATATTGGAGGCCGGGGCTTTGGGTATCCCTTCCTTAATTGGTATCGAATCAATGATGCAGCCAATGACTTATGGTTTTCTCAGTGATATCGAGGGATTCTCTTACAATGAATTCACAACGAGTCAGGAGCAGATTCCTATCATTGAAAAAATTAAGTCCATTACATCAAGCCCAGAGCAATGGAACCATATAGCTAAAGCATGTAAGAAAAAAGCAGGATCTTTCTCGATTAAAAAAACTGCTGATAATTTCCAAAATTTTAGTAATGCAACCCTATTATCTATTGATGACGTTAAACAATTATCAAATCTGCGGTTGCTTATCTCTTTTGTAGCAGCAGGGATTAAGTATAAATTAAGGCTTGATTCCGAATTTTCTAATAGAAGAAATCAGGGGTCAGTAGTTTGACGGCTCATGCCTCCGTCGTTTCCTTACTGCGGGAATCCAGTGCCTAACCGGCTGACATCGGATAGAAACACGACTCCTTTGATAGAGAAGTATAACAACGGGATGACGGCAAACAGGTTTAGGCCGCGATCTGCTCGTAGCAAAAAATACATAAAAAACGTGAACGTTACGATGTTGACTCGGTTATCTCCAAATCTGTACGCGGCTATGATTAGAGGTGCAAATGTGAAGAATGCTACGGACCGGTCATTTCTACTCGCAAGGACGATTCCGCAAATTGAAAGCAGCAGGGATTTGTATATACCAGTTATACCGTGGCTGGAATAATGGCTGGACTTGAAACCGATAATGTCTTGGAAAGCTAAGTAAATCGCCAGAGCGGCTATGCTAGAAAGACCTAGAACAATAAAAGGTATCGGCCTAAGCTGCAACCGCAACAAGCCTTTCAATAGTGACAGAACTTTCTCACCGAATGCTACCGATGCAAAGAGGACAGCTTGGAAATGAAAGAGTGGAGCCGCCGCCAAGAATATGTATCGCTTTAGACCTGAAACAATACCGAATGCTAAAAGCGCTATGCATGCGAACTTTAGTCGCTCGGCAGAGAGAAGTAGAACGAATAGATAATAATTCGTGAGAATAAGTGGATAGTATATCGGGTAGGCATGAAGTCGCCTGAGACCAGCCACCAACATGCAAACCAATATTGAGTTAGTGAAAGCTACAAATTCGATCTTCGGGAACGCATGAGCTGCCCCCCATATAGTGATGCCGAATAGTGGTTCACTACTACCAGTATGTGCGACTTGAAGACTGGCTATTTCCTCCAGAGTAGCATCGACAGCCGCCTCGAAAAAACGCGTGTAGTAGACTTGGTCTCCACCCGTGTAGAAATCCAGAAACACCAACGAGAAAGCGTAGGTGAGTGCGAATAGTATCAAATAAACAGTAAAGTCGCGTAGAAAAGGACTGTACCCTACTAGTATCATCGTTAGGTTCATCATTTGTAATTAGTTCCGACTTAATCCAGCACTTAGACTTGATTTGAAGGGTGTTACCCGTTTTAATCAAGGTGCCGAGTCTTTAATCAAAAAAGTATTTCTCAATGGTACAGACTAACAATCCGATTATTAAACACAAAGTAGGGCTTGTAAATGTGGTGAAAGATGAGCAATGGGCGTGAACGGTTACAGGTCAAGTCAGGGATCGAAAATGTCTCGCTTCATGGCGTTGGTTCCGTTCGTAAATCCAGGGCACTATTATACTAAAGTGAGGAATTAGTAAAGGTGGACTTAAGATTGTGGATCTTAGTGGGTAGTTTAGGAACCTCTGATTAAGTCCCCGATAAATGAGATAATGGATGCATCGTAACAGATTGACGGGCATCCGAAAAAAATGAAACAGTATAGTGGTATGGTTTATCCGACCCGGCCGTCGAAGAATCACTGTATGACATTGAATCCATGCGACGGTTTGCAGGCTTGGAACTTGTAGAAGATGCCATCCCGGATGAAACCACCATCCTAAAGTTTCGTCATCTACTAGAACAACATCGTTTAACCTATGCCATTTTTGAAGAGGTTAAAACGTATCTTCAAGACCAAGGCTTGTTATTAGCCGGTGGCAGTATTGTCGATGCGACCATTATTCATGCCCCGTCATCGACGAAAAACCAATCGAAAAAGCGTGACCCGGAGATGAGTTCCACCAAAAAGGGGAATACCTGGTACTTTGGTATGAAAGCGCACATCAGTGTCGATGCAAAAAGTGGCTTAATCCATACCGTGGGTGTGACCACCGCAAAAACACACGATGCCAAGGTGATTGACCAGCTCATTCGTGAAGATGACCGAGCCATTTTTGGCGACAAAGGCTATGTCAATGAAACGCACAAAACCGCCGCTCGACAAGCGGGCGTTTATTGGGCCGTCATGGAGAAGGCCAAACCCAAGAAAAGCCCTCAGCGTCACAACACAAACGCAATAAAAAACATGCGGCCGTTCGTTCCAAAGTGGAACATGTCTTTAGAATAATCAAATGTCAGTTTGGCTACCGAAAAACACGCTATCGAGGTCTCCAAAAAAACGCCGACCAAATGTTTAGCCTGATGGCATTAGCCAATCTTTACCAAGCGAGGTAGAAATTAATGAGGGTCGCAGGATAACTGTGCCCAAAAAATGGCTAAAGGACAAAAAAGATCTTTTAACCGCTAAAACAAGGTCCCGATAGCATCTTTGCAAACGTTTTTTGAAGAGGAAAAGATTTTGCTAATCCGATTTATAAAACTCTTGGGTTGATCAGAGGTTCCTTTAGAACTAGCTGCGATTGCAAGCCCAGAAGATGGAATGACTCTTTGGCGCAAAGGAAGGCCATTATTGCAGGGGTGCAATGTGGATCATTTTTGCTTTAATTATGGTAAATTGAACTATCACATACACGGAAATCAGAATAAAAACCGCGCCGCATGAAAAACAGTGATTTACAAGAATTAAAACCAATATATATCCACGAAGCTAACAATGTGGCTGCTGACGAAATCAGCCTGATTGACTTGGCCATGGTGTTAGTTCGACGCAAGAAAATGATAGCTGTAATTATAATCATCATCACTGCATTAGGTGCGGTTATGGCGTTGGCAAAACCCAAAACGTACACTTTTCGTACTTCTATAGAAATTGGCAATCAAGTCGTTAATGGTACCATTCTTCCCTTTGAGTCGACTCAAAATCTGTTGGCAAAAATAAAATACAGTTTTGTACCACAAATACTGAGCATGGAAAAACTTTCTCAATCAGGAGAAAGAAAATACACGATAAGATCCAGTGTGCCTAAAAGTAGCGACATTATTGTTTTGGAAGTAGAAGGGACAGAAGGTCAGGCAAAAATATTAACTAACATACTGAAAGAAATAACAAAAAAATCGATTCAAGACCACGAGCGAATATATGATGCGGTTAAACAAAACTTTACGTTCTTAAAGATGCAAGCCGAAGGTGAGATAGCTTTGCTTAACACTGAGAAAGATAGGCGAACTGAAGAAATACTGCTTCTCAAAAACAGCATCGACACTTACAATTTAAAACTTGCAAACTTGCGAAATACTCGAGAAGTTTCATTTCCCATGAGATCCATCGAGCCAACCGGAATCAGCAGAAAATTTATTGTTATTATTGCTGCACTCGCAGGTATTTTTATAGCGGTATTTTCCTCTTTTTTTGCTGAATTTGTTTCAAAGGTCAAAAAAGCTAGTTTGCAGTCGTCAGCAGGCAGTTAAGGGCGGTAGCTTGGAGTATCCGGAGGGCGTCGTGTTGTGGGGGTTGATTTGGCGCGCATCGAAGAACTGCTTGGCGCACAATTCCAAATAATCCGTATACCAGCCAGACGAACTCATCTACTCAATGGTTAATTTTTTTCTACCCAGTAGCATCAATACCGTGTTACGGCCACAACGCAGCCACGGGTAAAAAATGCTTGCCCGGGTCGGTGATTTAAATAACCACGCATTGATCTTATTGGCGATACCGACTGGGGAACTCAGCAATGCCAGCATATGGATGCAGTTGTCCCCATGATATAGCTTGCCGCCGTATTTCAAAACCATGCCTTCGTTGATGTCCAGCCCTGCAAGTTGAACTTCTACTAGATAGTTATCATTGTTACGTGCATTGATAAACTCTATGTCACCAATACTTTGTCTTAATCGCAACAGTTTGATGTAGCGCCTGCAGAATGGGCATTGGCCATCATACAAAAGCCATTGAGTGTAGGGTTCTGTGGTTTTATCGGCGCCTGATTTCATGTGACTTCTTTTAGGGGGGCATTTACATTGCTATATTTCCCGCATGCTCAAACAGAGCGGTTTGATGCAGAACCTGTATGCTACAATATTCCGTCTGCTAGATGCTTAGTATTCATAAGGGGTTAGACTAAAGGGCACCTCTATTAATTCATGATTTAATAGAGGTACCCTAAATGAAGTGCGGATATATTATGCAAGAATCTTCCGTACTTATCTAGCCGAGACATTATTTATGGGTGGTAGTTTCGAATTTTTTTTCAAATGTAGCGTTGCGATGCCTACTAGTATCACCGGCACTTTGATTTATACTGAACTCAAATTTATTCGCGTTAGGCCTTGTTAGCTGATTACAGCGTTGTCGGTGATAGTTAAATGGAATATGGGGTAATGGAGATTTCGATATGGAGATAAGATTAAAACTGCGTTCTCCCAACGCGGTTTTTGTGCATGATATGCTCATGGTTCCAGTCGCTTGGATGGGCGCCTACTGGTTGCGGTTTAATTTGGGCGAAATACCCGATTTTTGGCTGCATCGAGCCTTACTTTATCTACCGTTTGTGGTCGTTGCGCAGACCGTTATCTTCCGGGTATTCGGCTTGTATAGGGGTGTTTGGCGGTTCGCGTCTATTCCTGACTTGATCAGAATCGGAAAAGCCGTTGCGATGGGCGTTTTGTTTGTTGGACTCGGACTTTTCCTTTTCGCACGCTTGTATGGCGTTCCTCGTTCTGTGCTCCCTCTTTATAGTGTTTTGTTGTTTTTGCTGCTCTGTGGCCCTCGATTTTTGTATCGTTCGTGGAAAGACAGTCGACAGTATGAATGGGTTGGGTCTAGAGCCTTAATTATTGGAGCCGGCATGGCGGGTGAAATGTTGGTTCGGGACCTGCTCCGCGAATTTGACTCCGAGTTTGTTCCGGTAGGTTTTGTCGACGATGACGTATCCCGAAGACGCCGTGAAATCCACGGTGTACGCGTTCATGGTACTGTCGAAAAGATTCCCAGGTTGATCGAAAGGTTAAAGATCGACATGGTTTTGATTGCGGTTCCGTCCGCAACCGATAAAGAGATGCGCCGGTTTGTGGATATCTGTGAGGCCAGCAACGTTGCGTTTCTAACCTTACCTTCAGTAAAAGAGGTTTTGTCGGGTCGTGTAACACACCGTGAGCTACGAGACGTTTCTATCGAGGATTTGTTAGGTCGCGATCCGGTTAATCTGGAGTGGAAAAATATTTCCAGACGTATGGGCGACAAAACGATACTGGTGACTGGTGGTGGCGGATCGATTGGTTCTGAGCTTTGTCTGCAATTGGCACGTCTGCCGATCAAGAAGCTGATAGTATTCGAGAAAAGCGAATTTAATCTTTACCGCATCGAAGCCGAAATATCCAAAAGATTTGCGGGCTTGAAATTCTCTCCAGTGCTTGGCGATGTGACCGATGAAGCGGCGATCGAACATGTGCTGCGGAATTTTCGGCCGGACATTATTTTTCATGCAGCGGCTTACAAACACGTTCCATTGTTGCAAACTCAGGTCCGGGAAGCGGCAAAAAACAACATAGTGGGAACTAAAAGGCTTGCGGAAGCCGCGATCCGGTTCAAGATTAGCGAGTTCATCCTAATATCGACGGACAAAGCCGTGAATCCCACAAATATCATGGGTGCTTGCAAACGTGCGGCTGAAATTTTGTGTCAAGCAATGAACGGAACATGTGCAACCCGATTCATTACGGTACGGTTTGGTAACGTTTTGGATTCCGCGGGCAGTGTTGTGCCGTTATTTAGGCAGCAAATCAAGTCAGGTGGCCCGGTAACCGTAACACACCCCAATATTTCGCGTTTTTTTATGACTATTCCAGAGGCCTGTCAGTTAATTATGCAAGCCGCTGCCGTGGGTGAAGGTGGAGAAATTTTTGTGCTGGATATGGGTGTGCCAATTAAAATAAGTTACTTGGCCGAACAAATGATACGGTTAAGCGGAAAACGCCTCAACGAAGATATAGATATTGAATACATTGGTCTTCGTCCTGGAGAGAAAATGTATGAAGAACTGTTCCACGAACAGGAGCGTTTGGCGCCCACTAAGCATACTAAGCTGCGCTTGGCGTTGTCCAGAAATTCAGATTATAAGAAAATCCGCGAACAGCTGGTAAAATTGGAAAAAGCATGCGATATTTTTGATGATGAAGGTATTTTGAGAGTGCTCAATGTGTTAGTTCCTGAATATTTGCGCCATGATCGTATTCCAGAGAATCTAATTCATATTGATCGTGCCAGGGCGAATTCGTAACGGTATTCAAAGTACCTTGCGTTATCTATAAGTTACTAGTAAAATTCTCGCCTTTTCAATCTTATCCACGGAACGCAACAGTAATGAAGACATTTAGCGCGAAACCAGCCGACGTAAAGCGCAATTGGTATGTAGTCGATGCCGACGGTAAGACACTGGGTCGCTTGGCAACAGAAATAGCGCGGCGCCTGCGTGGTAAACACAAGCCTGAATATACCCCGCATGTCGATACCGGAGATTACATCGTTGTCGTCAATGCGGAGAAAGTGCGTGTCACGGGAAACAAAGAAAAAGACAAGATGTATTATCGACATTCGGGTTACATCGGTAATTTGAAATCCATCAGTCTTGGTAAATTACGCCAAACGCACCCGGATCGGATAATCAAAACGGCAGTTCGCGGCATGTTGCCTAAAAACCCGCTGGGCCGGGCGATGTTTCGTAAACTAAAGGTATATGCCGGGTCTGAGCATAGTCATCAGGCACAACAACCCAAAACTTTGGAAATTTAACAGTAATACCTGAATCCATGGCTTCAATGCGGATAACAGAGTGCAAGATATTGGTTTCACAGGGGATACAAAAAAATCATAGCTTCACCCATCCGTTAAGCGGGTATTTTTTTGACCCCTGTGGAATCAAGGGCTTGTGCTCTGTGCCGTAGTGGAGTCACGGATTTAGGTAATAAGCAAAGCGAGCTACTCTTATGGCGGAAGCGCAGTATTACGGAACGGGGCGTCGCAAAAGCGCGATTGCCCGAGTGTATGCAAAATCTGGGTCGGGACGGATTACAGTCAATAAAATGTCGTTAGACGATTATTTTGGCCGGAAAACAGACAGAATGATTGCCAGGCAGCCTCTAGTTTGTATCGATGCGAGCGATGATTTTGATTTCGATATCAAGGTCGTGGGTGGAGGCCCATCCGGACAAGCGGGTGCGATTCGGCACGGTATTACGCGGGCATTGATTGATTTTAATGAGGAAAATCGTCCGCCGTTGCGCAAAGCGGGTTATGTGACGCGCGACTCCCGAGTTGTCGAACGTAAGAAAGTTGGTTTGCACAAGGCCAGAAAAAAACCTCAATACTCGAAACGTTAGCCAGTTGGAGGCGCTACACTAGCGCGCCAATGTGGTTTGAAGATTGGTGGGGGATCGTCCAGCGGCAGGACTACGGACTCTGACTCCGTCAACGGGGGTTCG
>CAZVFR010000050.1:0-15663 GCA_964626505.1 uncultured Methylococcaceae bacterium | reverse complement strand
CGGCCGCTCGCATCGATAAAATATCGGCCTTGGTAGCGGTCTCGGTTGCTGGTAACTACGACCCGCTCCGGTGCCAGATCTACATCTTTTACCCATTCTTGTTGATGCGTTTCGGCACCGTGCTTTTGGGCATTAATAAACAATTTCTGGTCAAATACGGAGCGTTCTATTTGGTAGGTTCCATATTTTCCGAGTAATGGAAAATACAATGTCCTGCCGGATGCCTCATCGATGAAATCAGCGCCGCCTTTTTTTAGATTGCCTTCACCCCAATCGATACCCAGGCGCAGCATGATTGGCCCTATTTGTGGCATCATCGACTCGCCGATATGAAAGCGCGGATGCAAGCCCTTTTCCAGTAATAATACCCGGTAACTTCGTTGGCTCAAGAGTGTTGCCACCGTACTGCCGGCGGGTCCGCCACCGGCAATGATCACATCGTACCGATTCATGCCTTATGTAATCGGGTTACCCAATTTACACCTTGAGTATTTAGAGCAACGGTACCGTCGTAATCGACTTGTTTAAGTGCTTTTAATAGTGGAATACAGGCCGCTGCCGGTGCTGACTGAGCCAGTTCAAGCAGCTCTTGCGCAAACTCGATTGACTCGGCTTGAATGGTAGGTCTGGTAATCGCCCCCAGGTGGTGGCTGGCTTTGTCGCTGGTCAACACCAAAGCACAGGCTAACGCGACTCTGCCTATGGGTGGTGCTAAATACTGCGGCCAGAGTTCATCGTAGCAAACCAGGAGTATATCTCCGGGTTGAAATTGCAGTTGCGACCACGCTTCCAGCACACCCATGGCAAAGGTATCTTCATTCGCCGCGATTGCAGTTCCGGGTTTATGACACTGGGTCAGGATACTCCAATACCCAGCGGTGGTATTATGCACTGAGTTGTGGAATTGGGTTGGTGATATTTGATAATCTATGTCGGGTAGCAATCGGCAAAGAACATCGGTGACCTGAATTTCGCCGCCGACTGATGCAAATACCGAGGGTAATTCAGTGGTCTCGACGCCAGCTATTTCACAAGCACGCATCGCCGCCGTTACAGCCATCATCGTGGTTAACCCGGATCGCCTTCTCAAATTAGGCGGCAGTAGGGTTTTATCGGGCAATTCACATTCGAGGCCGAATGCCGACAGCAGATCTGAATTTTGACAACAAAGCGCCGCCGCTTTGATTCCGATGTGGTCAGGCGCGTTCATGGTCAAAAATAATACTGGCATTGTTGCCACCAAAACCGAATGAATTACTCATAGCGGTCTTTAACGGCTGCTGCATTATCGGCTCTTTAACCACCCGGCATCGGCAGTCATGATCAATTTCGTTCAGGCCGCTGGTACCAGGAACGAACTGATTTGCTAAGGCCAACAGCACGATGACTGCCTCTAAGGCCCCAGCAGCCCCCAGGGTATGTCCGGTAATGCCTTTGGTACCGCTAACCGGTAAGGCATCACCCAGCAAGGCAAAAACGGCTTTGGCTTCAATGCTATCGTTAATCGGTGTCGCGGTTGCATGCAGATTAAGATAATCGATTTCGCCGGGTTGCAAGCCCGCTTGCCGCAAGGCATTTTCCATGGCTAGGTGGGCACCGTGTCCGTCGGGGTGTGGTGAACTCATGTGGTAACCATCCGATGACTCGCCAACAGCCAGTATGCGTGGACAACCGCTGTTGTTGACCGTGGATTTTTCGAGTAACAATAACCCTGCGCCTTCACCGATATTGATTCCATTTCTGTTTTTATCCATTGGCCGACATTGACTGGCTGATACCAGGTCCAAGCTACGAAAGCCGCGCAACGTCAACCGACACAATGTATCGACACCCCCAACTAACACAGCGTCGCAAACGTCGTTGGTAATCAAGCGCTGCCCCACTCCAATAGCTTTCGCCCCCGAGGAACACGCCGTTGAAATGGCAAAGCAAGGTCCCGACAAGCCCAATTCCAGCTGTAGAAAACGCGGTGTTGCCTGATAGGCGTGACGCGTTAGAAAATGAAAGTCATCGGGCATATGGCCTTGCTCGACTAATTGACAATAGGCTGCTTCGGTTTCATATAAACCCGAAGTGCTGGTTCCAATGATCACACCTATACGTTTACCGCCATAGCGATTTTTGGCGAGTCCAATCGTTGGGCGCAAATTGTCTTCCACATGGTTCAATGCCGCAAGTGCCATTCGCGCATTGCGACTGTCATAAATTCGCAGTTCTGCGTTGACCTTCGGCAACTCAGTTACTACTTCACCTACGCGTGTGCTGAAAGCAATATCAAAAAGGGTTAAGGGGTTTAACTTTGCCTCATTTGCCAATAACGCGGCCTGTAAAGCTTGCTTACCCACACCGGCGGCACAAATTGACGCATAAGCGGTTATGGCAACAGGTGAAAGGGTGTGCAGGTTAGTCATTCAGAAAATTTCGTTGTTCGATGCCGGTTTGATGATAATTGGACAGAGCAAAAAGCCTAATATAACACCTAGAGCGACAACACTAGCGAGTATGGCCAACGCAGATGTCTTGGCAATCATCAAACAACCAAATGCCAACGCGCTGGTTAACATTGAGGCGGCCATGGCCTGATAAGTCATGGCAATATTTGCGCCCCGGTTTTCACGGTAAAAAATGCCATAATCGACGCAAATCGCGACTGCCAGCAAAAAGCCAATCAAATGCAGAAAACTGATTGCGACCGCCGCGAAAGACCATCCCGCCAGGATAAAAAAAGCTGCCAATACGGCTGGCAGCAGTGTTTGCAGTGTAATTAAAATATTTTTATAGCGGGCCAGTAACAACAATACGATCACGCCAATACCGGCAAAAAGCATCATTTGGGCCTGATCTCGATACTTTGCAGCCATGTTATTGAGCAGGTCCCGCTGACTGAAATATTGCGCACCATTAACTGTTTGTAAAGCGGTTTGCAAAATCTCAGGCCGGTGTTGGCCAATCCAAATGATAATCAGAGTTTGATTTTCAGTCACCAGCAGTTGGGTATCGATCAATCTTTTTGCCGGCGTTTGTAACACTTGTTCCACCGTTAATGGTTCGATAGGCGGGTACTCCAGTTTGCCCAGTCGCTGCACGGACAAACCATTTTCCAATAGGGCTTGCCGCCAAGTCAGCATTCGGTCTTCCGTCACATAGTGTTGCAATAACTGCTGATTACTCTGCTGCTGTTGTGCGGACAATACCCAGGGATATAAACCGAAATAATCGCTCAATGCCCCTTGGGCTTTTAGTCGATCCAGAAGTTTATAGACCTGCTCGGCTTTGCGTAACGCTGATTCGGTATCTTCGCCGGTGACCAATACAAAGCGGCCAGGTTCTATGCTGACGATACGTGAGCGAATTTCCCTATCCTTGTCTTTGAGATAATCCAATTCCGGGGTCAAATCCTGCAAATCATCCATCCATCTCAATGACTTGAGGCTGGCTATCGAAACAATCAGACATACGGCTAAAATTATCAACAATGGAATCCGATAGCGCACGCAAAAAACTGTCCAGCCGCCGATCCATGGAAGGGCTAGGTGACTAGGCTTTGTGGTATTAATCAGACTCGGAAGTAGATAGCGGGTCAGTAACAAAGACGTGGCTATTCCGGTTACAGCATAAACGGCAACCTGCTGAAATCCCGGGTAACCGGAAGCGCCAAGCGCTGCATAGCCGATCACCGTGGTCACTCCGCCGAGTAACATACTTGGCCATATTCTGGCGATTACTGCGATGCGTTGGTCGTCGGGTACTGCCCTGGCATGGACCAGACCATGAATTGGATAGTCTATACAAATCCCGACCAGTGTAGTGCCTATCGCCAAAGTCATGCCATGGATATAGCCAAAGGTCAGTTGGGTAACGAGCACTGAACAGGTAATCACCGCGGCTAGAATCGAGAAGACCCAAAACATTGCGCCGACTGAACGAAACATCAGTAAAAAAAGCAAAGTCAGTCCGATCGATGATACTAGGCTAACTCTACTGATATCACTCTGAATCAGCGTTTGCGTTGCTGTGGCGTAAACCGGTACGCCAGTCATATCGAGTTGATTGCGGCTGTTATGGATTTTGTTGAGCTCAACAAAACGCTGTTTTATGGTTGCTTGAATACGCTGTTGTTCTACTACGTTGAGGCCACTAGCATTAGTTTCGAGAAACAGCGTTTGGAACCGCGGGTGCTGGTGCAGCGCTTGTTGTAGGTTCCCAGCCAGCGACTGAAAGCCATAGAGCGATAGTAACAAAGGGTCGTGGGCCGCGATCTTTTTTACGGCCGCGGCTTGCGGTGATAGCAAGGCCTGTTTTAGCAATGCCGCTCGCTGGCGTAGGCCCTGTTCAGAAAATAACTTTTGCAGTTGGATTTCCGGGGTGCGACTGTAAAGGCTTGCGCCGTAACGCTGGTATACGGCCTGTAAGGCGTTGAGGGAGACCCGCTCGCGGTTGGGTTGCCAGACATCGGCTACACCATCGATGTTCTGTAACCGATGCATAAAATCACCGGTGAAAGATTGTGAAACCGGCAATTTTGAGCCTGAATCAATAGACACGATATACCGCCTGGACAAGCTCCCCGATTGCATTTCGCTGGCCAGCAAAATTTCTTCCGCGTTATCGCCGGCGATAACAAATGCGGATATATCGGTGCTGACCTGCGTCGTTAAGACGGCAAAAGCGATCAAAAGGGGCAGCAGAGTAAAAAACACTCTTTTGCGCCATCTCAAGATCCGAATATTGTCAACTGCAGTTATTTGCGACATATCAGGTTTTTGTTTTAACGCTGATCCACGGACTTACCGCTAACTAATCTAATAGCCTAGCAGTTCCTGATTTAATTCCTGGATGCGTTTTCTTAAATGCTCACCCCGTGCCACCTCAGTCAAAATAAATTCATTGCGGTCACCATCAGGTTGGTGCATTGTAATTTTATTCGCTTGCCGCCCGGTAGATCCGGTAACGATGATTTTGACTGTGGCATCATTATCTTCATGTCCCGTTAGGGTCAATGTCCATTGCTCCGGACCGGAACGAAAGCCAATTCGATACATTTCTACAAGTAATTTGTTGTCGCCGGTTACCAGTGCCTTAAACGCAGCGACATTAAGGCTGAGTGGGTCGTCACGTTCAATGACGCCATGATGGCGAATATCATTGACTGGGTCGTAATAGAACATCTTGTCGCCATTGGCGCCCATTATTTCGCGTACTGGAGTTAGTTGTTCCTTAACCAACACATCGGGGGGCAGTGCATACAGAAACCCGCTAGCCAGCCAGGGTTTTTGCATCAATTCTAGATAACGGGTCTCCTGGTAGGCGATTTTTACGGCGAATTCGGGTTGCATGCGCTGTATCACCGCAGCCTGTGTATCTTCTGAACTTACCGGTTTGATAAAAGCAATAAACGTCAAACAAAGAATCGCTGATCCGCGAGAAAGCATGATTAACTAACGCGTCTGAACTTCGAGCCAGATTTTTCGACCATTGCTGACCATGGTTTTTAGTGTCGACACCGGTTTTGGGATATCCAGATCCGGAAAGCGGAAATGCCGGTAAATATATTCGCCGACCATCAGCAAACCCGTGAACGCAAAAATTAGAATACTATTATAAAATGCCCACCAGGCATCCGGTCCCCATAGTGCCAGACCCGCGCACATCAATGCATTGATGCCAAAAAAGCCAGTCCACATCAGGGTTAGCTGGCGGCAATAGCGGCTGATTCCGGGTGGAAATTCGGGAAACTCCAAACGTACAAAACTTTCGATCAACGGCGGTCCTTTGACCAGCGTTCTGCCGAAAAAAAACATGAATAGCAATTGAATCAACACGGGTAATAATTTAGCGGTTAAAACTTGTAAAAACACGGCCCCGATCAACAGACTCGCGGCAATGATAAATTTCAGCAGACGAGTCTGTTTATTCGTCGTCAATAGTGCTTGATAGAAATAAATCGCGGAAAAAATTACCGGCGCTAACCCAATCAGGCTACTGTCTCTGCCTTGATAGACCATATAGGGATAACCGATAAATAGTGCGGTAATCAATAGGCTGCGAACGAGGGTAGACACTTTATTTGCTTCGGTTCGCTGCGACAAAGTCAGTAAGCGAACGTAATGATGCAAAAATCTCTGGGTTTCGATCATCGCCGGAACTGATCCGCACACCGTATTTTCTATCTAATAACACCGAAATTTCCAGAGCGTCAATGGAATCCAACCCCAGTCCATCACTAAACAGCGGCTCGTCGAGATCAATATCATCGGCTTGGATATCTTCCAGATGCAATCCTTCAATCATCAAAGTTTTTAATTCACTGACCAACTGTTTCGACATAATCTGTTCTTGTAAGCAAAATGCGCATATTTTAGCTGATTATCGCTTTGCCTGGTAAGTTGGAATCCTCAACATCACAAAGTAAACAATAGAGAACGACAGCAGCACTAACACACTGATAAGGAGCGTCTGCGCGGTTAGAGGAATTATTAACAACGAACTGATTAACTCTATCATAATTAAAGTTATCAATAGGTTAGCAATCGTTTTGGCATCTAATCTGGAACAAAAATAGACGCCTAGCGGTGCACCTATAACGACAATCGGAACCGCTGCCAGCCAGTAATTCTGAATCTGTACGGTGAAGCCCTCCAGAATAAACAAGTACAGGCAGAACCCGATTATCGCGTTGACCGCCATCAAAACCACGGAAGTTGGCGTTGCTACTTTTTCACTTAAACGAAACAAAAGCACCATGACTGAGAAACAAACGATGTCAATGCCGTTTCCGACCAAACCGGACATTACGCCACCGAAAAAGCCAGCGAATCCCAGTATTAGTTTTTCTGGTGTGGAAAATTTGATGAGTGTCGCATTGTAAGATCGTTGCCGCCAATTCAAGGCGAACAAGGTAATTGCAAAACTAACTATCATCGACGTAAACAGCATTTTGATTAAATCGGGTGGCAGCAGTGGGGTAATCAAAACAGCTCCTGTTACGATACCCAAACATCCACCAAGACTTGCCCATAGGATGACCCGCCATTCTATCGCAATGCGCAGCACGATTATGGTTAGCATCGCCGCGGTCATTCCGACACTCTGTATCGCCAACGAAAAAATCTTGGCATCCAGTGGTCGGATTTCCAATACTTTAGTAAACACCGGGAATGCAATGGCGCCACCGCCTTCGCTTGTAGCGCCGGCAATAAAGGAACCAAACGCCATGGTCAATGAGATTTCCCAATAGTTCCGCAGTATGCTCATCGTCCGCGGCTCGGTGTATAAATACCAAGCGCACCAGACGGTTAAGGTAATAAATAGGCTTAGATAGCCTGATCGTTTAATCTTCATAAATATAGATCAGGCGACTTTGGTTGTTCGTGTAAACGCTTATTAATATATAATCTGGACCGAAATGAGCGCAACAAAATGAATGCCTTTACTCAAGGGACGCGTAACTTACAAACAGCAAATGGGGAACAATTGGACATACCCGAACACAACTTAATGGCGATCGACCCTGTTTTCGCTCTTCTAGACGACATCATTAATTCAAATCCCAATACCGTGTTTAGCGGTCTCAAGGAAATCAGTGTTACGCGTTCGGAACTATTGTCTCATACCTGGTCTATTAGCAAGCAACTTCCGGACAAATGCCACGCAATCAATTTATGCAGCAATCGTTATTTATTCATTGTTTGCTATTTGGCGGTAATTTTACGCAACCAGATTAATTTGCTACCCGCTAATCAGGCGCGGAACACCATCAATGATTTGCTGCGCATCTATGAAGATAGCTACTATATAACGGATAATACTGACAAATTTATGGGTCAGGGCTATGCTATTCGAGAACACCAACTGGAGCATGCGCTTGCTCAATCGGTAACTTTTGATCCGAATCGCACTGTTTCCATATCCTTTACCTCGGGTTCAACCGGTCGGCCAAAGGCGGTCCATAAAACATGGCGGGAATTCCAGCAGTCGGCGCAATTGGCAACGAATCGACTCGGTCTTAACCAGAAAGACTGGACGATTGTTTCCACCGTACCCCCACAGCACATGTATGGCCTCGAAACCTCGGTTTACTGGCCTCTATTCTCCAATTTAGCGATAGCGAATTGTCACCCATTTTTCCCGGAAGACATTCGTCAGGCAGTGCATGCATCGAAAACCCCCTGCCTGCTGATTTCCACACCCACGCATTTGAAAGCCTGCATAAGAACCGATTTGAACTGGGATAATGTCGCCATGGTTTTATCGTCTACGGCGCCAATGGACGCGCGAATAGCCGGAAAAATAGAGGCTAGTTTTAACGCGCCTTTATATGAAATATTTGGCAGCACCGAAACCCTGTCTTTCGCGTCGCGTCGTGTTACGGCTAATGAAAGCTGGCAACCCTACCCGGGTATATTGGCTTTTTCCGATGACAACGCGTGCTATCTTCGTGGTGGGCACCTGCAACAAACACACAAACTAGACGATACGCTAGCTATTGACGAACGGGGTTTTTTTACAGTAATAGGCCGTACTTCAGACATTGTTAAAATCGCTGGAAAAAGAGCGTCGCTAGCCGAGCTGAATTGCATACTGAATAAAATCGAAGGCGTTGAAGACGGTATTTTTTATCGCAGTCACAACGAGCGACTCGCAGCAGTGGTAGTCAGCACAATCAGTCAAAAAGCCATTCTGGCGGAATTACGAAAATTTATCGATGATGTTTTTCTGCCTAGACCGTTAACTACAGTCGACGAGCTACCGCGTAATCGCGTAGGCAAGATTATCAGGGGAAAGCTCGTGCATGATTAAGGCGCACTAGAGTGGGCGTAATCTGATAGCTTAAATTGCAGTAATCTGGATCTGGAGGTGAGAACCATGAGTGAATTCGGTCATACTACAGCCAAGATAGCTGCGTGGAATCTCGCCGGTTTCAAGCCGATATCTGACGAGAAACTTGAGAAGCAAGTTGAGGGTCTAGCGATTCTAGATGCCGAGGTTGTCACACTTGTTGAGGTAAAGCCCTTTACTCATATGCAGAAGCTAATTGATGGACTAGCCGCAAAGGGATGCGTATACCACAGTGTGATGCTCCCACAGGCGAGCGACCTAAATATTGGTGTCTTGTTCAAAGATGGAGTCGAAGCGGGTGGTCCTGAATTTATTGCCGGTTCAGACCTTGATAACCCTAACACGCGGAAGGCGCTAAGAGTCAACATGAAAATCGGCAAATTCGACTTTCTACTAATCGGCGTTCATCTAAAGTCAGGGCGCGATGCCGCGGAGCAAGGAATACGAGACGATCAGTGCAAAGTCATTGGCGATTTCATAACAAACTTTCGGGCAAGTAGCCGTGAGGACATCTTATTGATGGGCGACTTCAACATGATCCCAGGTCAGGATGTGAGTAATTTTCATCATCTCGGCGGAAATGACCTGATGGATTTTCTATCGTCATGGGACCTTCAGGACCGCTACTCGCACATTTTGCCAAAGGGAAGAGCTAATCTGCTGGATGGTTTTGCAATTACTCGGACATACAGCGGCGAATATATTCGTGGAAGTTTACGTTTATTTCCAATGCATTGGACTATGGACATGGGACGTGAAAAGTTTCGAGAGGAGGTGTCGGATCATCTACCGTTCGTGGCCTCGTTTAGGATAGATCGCGATTTAGTTTAGAGCGTGGTGAGTATTAATTTCGTGGCGAAGGTCTGGCTTTGGCATGAAGCCGACGAAAGCGGGCACTGGATTTAAAGCGGTCTGAAGGTCGCTATACGACCCACAGGCGACACTCGCAGAGGAAAATTTATGTTACTACGACCCCAGTTATTCCCTATTCCGCTTTCTTAAGAGATTGGTTGCCTTTGGTTCGATAAACATCGCCTCGTAGCCCATTTTATCTAAAAGCCCTATCAGAAAACACAAGTTCCAATTTGCCCGCAATACGTTGGAGCCGCTTATCTTTTGTCCACAAATAGGTTTCTGACGACAAGGATACCGCGGCGAGCAAATGCAGGTCCACGAAGCCTATGCCTTTGCCCATGAGCCGATTGCTTTCGAGGAAGTACATTGCCTCCTTGTCGGAAACTACTGGGATTGTCGGTAACTTAGCTCATAGGTTCAAAACAACACTACAATCCTGAAGGTTTCTGCAAGCTAATTCCCCAATGATCATTGGGTGAATGAGTACCCAATTACGATCGAGTAGAGACGATAATTTGTGATCACCTGACGCAAATGATCAATTCAAACCGGCGTATCAACCAGAATCACTCGGTATCGTCAATGCGACGGCGCGTAACGGATTCAAGTTGTCGTTGGGAGCCACCCAACTTGGCCAGGCGCCGCGCACTTTCACGCTCAATCAATGCCTTAAGACCTTCATGGACTAAAGCAGTTTCCTCGTTAAACCCAGTAAGGCTTCGTGCCTGTTGGAGTAATTCGTCGTCAATATTAAGTGTGGTTCGCAAAGTGGTTACCTTACGTAAAAACAAGGCATTATCGTATGTATTTAATGGATGTATTTCAAGTCGATAAGTTTCGAGGTATTTAGCGACAATGATACATGCGCCAATGTCCGCATAGAGTTGGAAGCAGAAGTTCAGCGTTGTAAGCATTACCAGCAAACTGTACACCCACTTTTCTGTGTTAGGCTCCTTTTTTTGAGACTACGAACGGGCTCAACCCCGCAATGACGATTCCAAAAACTGTTGCGGCGCAAAATGGTAAAATGATTCATTAGATCGGTTCAAAACATCTCGCTAAGCAAGGAATGAACGAAATAAAGGTTCTAAAAGCCGCCCATTTCGCGGCGCTTAAACACAAAGACCAACGTCGTAAAGATCACAACGCTTCGCCGTACATCAACCACCCAATCGCAGTGGCATTGATTATTGCCGAGGTCGGAGGGATTGATGATCCGGATGTGCTCGCGGGAGCGCTGTTGCATGACACAATTGAAGACACGGATACCACGCCGGATGAGTTGGAACGCGAGTTTGGTATCCGTATTCGTGCTCTAGTGGAAGAGGTGACCGACGATACTCGTCTTCGCAGTAAAAAGCGCAAAAGACTCCAGGTTGAACATGCGGCGGACCTAAGCGCCGATGCGGTTTTGATTAAGTTGGGTGATAAGATTGCCAATGTAAAGGATATGATAAAAGCACCGCCGGTAGGCTGGGATAGTACTCGACGGCGCGAATATCTGGATTGGGCCGAGTCCGTTATTGCGAATTGTCCCAAGGTCAACGCTAAATTGGAAAGCCAATTTAACCAAGTTCTGGAGCGTGCACGTAATTCGCTTCGCTAAAACTTTATCTCGACCATGCTGTCGAAACCACCACTTCCACCAATAGGATGTTAGGTATGAAATCACCGTTCAGTAGCCTACAGGCATTTGTATTGAGTGCCATTATCAGCAGCAGCGCATTTGCGCAAACATTGACCAGCGGTGATCAACAGGTCCAACTCATCGAGCTTTACACTTCAGAGGGATGCAGCAGTTGCCCCCCAGCAGATCGATGGCTGGGCCAACTGCAATACGACAAGGGTTTGTGGTCTGACTTCGTTCCAGTGGCTTTCCACGTCGACTATTGGGATTATTTGGGCTGGGAGGATAAATTTGCCGAACAAGCGTTTAGCGACCGGCAACACTCGCACGCCACCCAGGGCAATATCAGTCGGGTGTATACGCCGGGTTTTGTGATCCAAGGCCAAGAATGGCGGGGTTGGTTCCAGCGGGATTCTCGTCCGGCTCGGCCGATGCAAAATACCGGTAATCTTAAACTGAATATCGAAAGCAATATCGCAACTATCGAATTTACACCTCAAATTATAATGACTGAAGGTGAAGTTAATTTCGCCGTGCTGGGATTTGGGCTAAAGCATTCGATATTTGGCGGTGAAAATGCAGGTACCGAACCTAACCACGATTTTGTCGTCTTGGATCACCAACACAAGCCAATTCAAATCAGAAACGAAAAACTAAGCGCTGAATTCGTATTGGCCCCTTCGGTTTCCCCCAACAATACCAAACTTGCTATCGCAGCCTGGGTTACACCGGTCGACCATCTCAAACCGGTGCAAGCTGTTGGTGGCTGGTATGAGACACAGAATTGAATTGCGGTAAGCCTAACTGCGTTGTCTATCCCGTCTATTTGAGCGGCCACTAGCCTAGATCAGCTATTAATTCGACTTGGGGTGAAATAAAAACACGTCCCACACCGGTCCTTATCTAAGACTCAACTGAATAGACCAAGGAATTGAATGAACTATCATGCTCTTTGTCGCCGAATCATAATCCCCGCAGCACTGTTATTACTGCTGTTTACGACCCCAAGTTTTGCAACAAACACGCAATTCTGGCAACAAAGTGACGCACAGAATCCGGCATCTATCAACCATAAACCGTGGCAGCAAACACTGGACCGCTATCTGATCACGAATCATCCGTCCGGGGTTAACCGTTTCCGGTACAGCAATGTGACTGAGGCGGACAAAAGTTCACTTAAGCATTATCTGTCTGAACTGCAGAAAATTAATCCGAGGCAATATAATCGAAACGAACAAATGGCCTATTGGATCAACCTTTACAATGCACTGACGGTAGATTTGATTCTGAACAACTATCCCGTCAAAAGCATCAAGAAAACCGGTAAAAAGTTTTTCAGTTTTGGACCCTGGGACGACGAGTTAGCTCTAATTGAAGGTCAAGCTTTAACACTGAATGATATAGAACACAAAATTCTACGCCCGATTTGGAAGGACCCCAGAATCCACTATGCAGTCAATTGCGCAAGCTACGGCTGCCCTAATCTTTCCGGTACAGCGGTCACCGGAACGAATCTTGAGAAACTTCTAGAGCGCGGCGCCAAAGACTACATCAACCATGACAGAGGTGTCAGCCTCAAAAATGGAAACCTGTTAGTTTCCAGTATTTACCACTGGTATTCGGAAGATTTCGGCGGCAACAATGCACAACTCTTGGATCATTTGAAACACTATGCCAACCCGGAACTCAAGCAGTCCCTCGAAGCATTTGATGGAAGCATCGACCACGACTATGACTGGTCTTTGAATGATGCGCGCTAACACGGAAGATTCCTAATGGCCAAAACAAAGCTTTTGCTACTCGCGTTTATCGCTGTACTGATCGGCAGTTTCTTTTATTTCGATCTGGGTACTTATCTGGATATAGAGTATTTTAAATCGCAACAACTCAAGATCGACAATTTCTACCGCACCAACCCGTTGCAAACCGGGCTGATACTCTTCGCGATCTACATCGCCGTTACGGCTTTATCGTTGCCCGGTGCGGCGATTATGACGCTAGTTGGCGGGGCAATATTCGGGTTATTGGTGGGAACGGTAATCATTTCCTTCGCCAGTTCCATTGGCGCGACGCTTGCGTATTTGGCTTCTCGCTTTCTGTTCCGAGATGCTATCCAAGAAAAATTTGGCCGACAATTGAGTGCTATAAACCGCGGAGTCGAAAAAGACGGCGCCTTCTATCTGTTTACGCTTAGATTGGTGCCGGCCTTTCCGTTTTTTTTGATCAACCTTCTGATGGGCCTGACGCCGATTCGTACTTGGACATTTTACTGGATTAGCCAGGTTGGCATGCTGGCCGGCACACTCGTATACGTCAACGCGGGTACCCAGCTCGCAAAGATCGATTCGTTGGGCGGTATTTTATCGCCGAGTCTAATTGTATCGTTCGTTTTGTTGGGATTGTTTCCACTATTGGCCAAAAAGTTAGTATCGACCATCAAGGCACGCCAGGTCCTGCGGAAATTCGCCAAACCAAAACATTTCGACCGCAATTTGGTCGTAATCGGCGCCGGTGCCGCGGGTCTGGTCACGGCGTACATCGCCGCGACCGTCAAAGCCAAGGTGACCTTGGTCGAAAAGCACAAAATGGGCGGCGATTGCTTATATACCGGCTGCGTACCGTCAAAGGCGCTGATCCGTTCCGCCAAATTTTTGAACCATGTCAATCGTGCTCAGGAATTCGGCATCAAATCCGCCAAAGCTGAGTTCGACTTCGCGGACGTTATGGAGCGTGTGCAAGACGTCATACGCAAGATCGAGCCGCACGATTCAGTGGAACGCTACACGGAACTGGGTGTGGAGTGTATAAAAGGGGAAGCAAAAATCACATCGCCCTATACCGTCGAGATAAACGGCCGGACTTTAACTACCCGCAGTATTGTAATCGCCACGGGCGCGCGTCCGTTCGTACCACCGATCGAGGGCATAGACAAAGTCGATTACTATACCTCCGATTCCATATGGGATTTGCGCACGTTGCCAAAACGATTGCTGGTACTCGGCGGGGGCCCTATAGGTTCGGAACTGGTACAGGCTTTCCAACGCTTGGGCAGTCGGGTCACCCAAGTGGAAATGCTACCCAGAATTTTGATCCGAGAAGATCCGGAAATTTCCACAATCGTCATGCAGCGGTTCCGTGCCGAGGGCGTTGATGTCCGGGTAAACCATAAGGCTAAAAAAATTGTATCCAAGCACGGTCGCAGCGTACTCGTCTGTGAGGTATTGGACGATGACTCAAGTCGCGAAGTTAGTATTGAATTTGATACCTTGCTGGTCGCAGTCGGACGAATCGCTAATACTAAGGGTTTTGGCCTGGAAGAATTGGGGATTCCGATATCAAAAACCCGCACGGTGGAAACCGACCAATATCTACAAACGATTTACCCCAATATATTTGCCTGTGGAGATGTCGCCGGTCCATTCCAATTTACCCATACCGCGGCACACCAAGCGTGGTACGCAGCAGTAAATGCTTTATTCGGCAATTGGAAAAAATTTGCCGCGGATTATTCGGTCATCCCGTGGGCAACCTTTACGGACCCTGAAGTTGCACGGGTCGGTCTGAACGAATTGGAAGCCACGGAGCAAGGCATTCCCTACGAAGTCACACGCTATGGCATCGATGATCTGGATCGAGCGATCGCGGATCAGGAAGCGCATGGGCTTATCAAGATATTAACCGTACCCGATAAAGATAAGATTCTCGGCGTCACCATCGTTGGTGAACACGCCGGCGACCTGATCGCCGAATATGTGGCTGCAATGCGGCACGGCTTTGGGCTGAACAAAATCCTCGGCACCATCCATATCTACCCGACCTTGGCCGAAGCCAATAAATACGCAGCCGGCAACTGGAAGAAAGCCCACGCGCCAATAAAGCTGCTGCAGTGGGTGGAGCGCTACCAAAATTGGCGTCGCGGCTAAGCATGATTTATCGCCTCGTTTTAATTATCGCGCTGAACCTACTGCTATCAGCCTGTACCACGATATCGCCGATAGATAGTCGTATCGCCCCAGAACAACCGCAACGATTTTCCCACAGAAATTTCGATCGCGTACTCAATCGTTTTGTAAACGATGAGGGCCAGGTCGACTACAGTGGCTTGAAAGCTGAATCCGGCCAATTCGAACAGTACTACCAACATATAGCGACTTATAGTCCAGACAGTCATCCGACTTTGTTCAAAAATCCATCCGACCAGCTTGCCTATTGGATCAACGCGTACAATGCGGCGGTCATCAAAACGGTGCTAAGTTATTACCCAATCAGCAGCATTGAAGATGTCAAACCACCCCTACCCTTATTTTTTCTACCCGACAAAACCGGTTTTTTTCTATTCCAAA
>CAZVFR010000049.1:0-15776 GCA_964626505.1 uncultured Methylococcaceae bacterium | reverse complement strand
TCATCCCGAATAAACCGCTTAACGATGCGGTCCTCTAACGAATGAAACGCGATAACCACTAAACGGCCTTTGGGCTTCAAAACATCGACAGCTTGCACCAAAGTATCCCGCAATTGCTCCAATTCACGGTTGATATGAATTCGTATCGCTTGAAAGCTACGTGTCGCTGGGTGTTTGTGTTTCTCCCGAACCGGCACGGTGTTTTCTATCAAGTCAGCGAGTTGCAATGTTGACTGTATAGGATGCGTCTGCCGACTCTAGACAACCGCTTTGGCAATCCGGCGCGCGAACTTTTCTTCGCCCAAAGTCTTCAGCACGCTTACGAGATCCTGCTCTGTCACGTTGGCAATCCATTCGGCCGCAGTCATTCCGCGGCTCGAATCCATGCGCATATCCAAGGGACCCTCTTTCATAAAACTGAAGCCGCGCGCAGCATCGTCTAGCTGAGGTGAAGAAACCCCCAGATCCATTAGAATACCCGAGACCTTGCCAGCCCAATTCCGCTGTGTCACACTAGCACGTAGTGTTGCAAAATCACCGTGTTCGAGATCGAATCTGCTATCAGCTAACAGCATTTCAGCCACCCGTGAATTCACCGCATCAACATCCTTATCTATCGCAAGCAGTCTTCCGCTCGCCCCTAAGCCCTGTAAAATTTCTTGGCTATGCCCTCCGCGGCCAAATGTACAATCGACATAAATACCGTCTGAATCCAAGGCCAAAGCATCGACTGCTTCTTTCGGCATTACCGGATAATGTCGATCAGCGATCATTATGTTTAGATCGCCAGATCCCCCGTTACCTCCATCAGTTCTTTCAAATCCCCTTCTTGCAACCATTTATCGCGTGTCGCTTCCCAGGCATTCTCAGCCCAGACTTCAAATTTATTAATTTGACTGCATAACACGATGTGTTTTTCCAAATTCGCAAATCTACGCAAAGTCTCAGGTAAAAGAACCTTGCCGTGGTTATCCATATCGCATTCCGAAGCATGTCCAATCATGAATCGTTTGAACGCAGTGGCTTGCTCACTGGAATACGGAAGCTTAACTAACTTACGTTCGACTTCCTCCCACTCAGGAAGCGGATACAACAATAGACACTTGGCTCGATCAGCCGTGACAACTAAGCGACCGTCGCAGTGCTCACGAAGATCTTCGCGATATTTCGTGGGCATCGAAAATCGACCTTTCCCATCTAAATTAATCGAATGATTACCGCGGAGCACGTTATTAACCTAATTTGACACTATATGTCACTTTATTACACTTACCTGCACTATAGTAAAACCTTAGGGCTTTAGTCAAGTGTGTTTGTTACATAATTCTTTCTTTTTCCACAAAGACTTAGATGAACACCTGAATATTCTCCGAGGGCACAGCTCGAATGACTAATAGAAACGCATTTCAATCAATTGATTGACTAATCTTATTAATGCGAATCCTAGAGTTTGGAAAAAAATAAAATAAAGATAGGATATTTTTTAGATTAAAAGAGAAAACTCTGATCGAACCATGGAGTCCTGCAAAACGCAGACACTATGACAACACCCGGATGGGCTAAATCATAGGAATTTAAAGAAAGAGTCGGCCTATAAGCCGGGTTCTGTCGTGGACAGTCATTCATCTGGATACACGTCACCGCGCATCTCAAGCGACCTACCCAGGAACCGTGCGGGACACACGTTCGGCGAACCGGCGTTCCTCTATTCGGTCTTGCTCCGGATGGGGTTTACCCTGCCACTTCTGTTACCAGAAGCGCGGTGCGCTCTTACCGCACCATTTCACCCTTACCCAGCCCTTGGAACGGAGTTCCAAGGGCTGGGCGGTATATTTTCTGTGGCACTTTCCGTAGACTCACGTCTCCCAGGCGTTACCTGGCATCCTTCCCTATGGAGCCCGGACTTTCCTCCACCCATTAGGTTATAACGAGCAGCGACTGCCTGGCCGACTCTTAGTGACTAAGAGTACAGAGTTCGGCTGTCTGATACCACTTCAATCGGAAATGGTTGAAATCGTCAGAACAGATGCAGAAATCAGTGAGATTGTTGAATGATATTTTGAGGCAAGCGAGAACGGCTCGCATTATTCAGGAATGTCTTATAAAGACGGCATCCGAGTCGCTATCGACTGGATCATCGGTTTCTCTGACGATTCACCCGGTCAATGATTTTCTATACGCTATAAGGTTGTATATTGCAACCTTATAGCGTACAATTATCCCCTGTATAAATTCGTGTATTTCCCTGATGGCAAAAACAATTAAATTATCGGAGTCCTTAGTCAACGATGCGACGGTCCACGGCAAAGCGCAGCATCGCAGTACTCCCCGGCAAATCGAATATTGGGCGAGGATGGGCAAGATTGCCGATGAAAACCCGGATTTACCCCTAGGATTCGTTAAGGATATTTTAACGGGTCTTGAAGAAAGTCGGGCTGGGGAAATATCGGCGTATCCGTTCGGGTGAAGGTTTTACAAACCGGGATCTTTAGCCGCCGTATTAAAAAGCTGCATCCGCATGAAAAGGATCCCTTGGATGAGGCGGTTCGGGCGATTATGGATAACCCGACACTCGGGCAAATAAAAAAGGGCGATCTAGCAGGAGTTCAGGTGTATAAGTACAAGTACAAACATCAAATGGAACAATTTCTGTTAGCTTACCGATTCTCCAATGAGGATGACCGGCTCACGCTGTTGGCGTTGGGCACGCACGAAAATTTTTACCGCGACCTCAAGCGGCAGTGATTTTCTCTATGGTTTTTTAGGCCTTGATGAATTCCGCAGATGAAATCAACGCACGACCGCGAAAGGTGTCCACGAAAGGTGTCTCCGAAAGGTGTCAGGTCTTGCGATCATGCGTGTCCGAAAGGTGTCAGGTCTTGCGATCATGCGTTCGCTTCAAATGCCTTGATTGCACGGCTCACTGTCGAATAATGCACGCCGAATGATTCAGAAATTTCTTTCATCGTGTAGTCACCGGATAACCAGGCCTTTACCATGGCTAACTTTCTATCACTTATCGTTTCCGCATACCAGCTTAACGGTTTTGCCCACGGTCTTCGTTGCAAGCGACTGATTTCTGAAAGGTCTCCTCGATTGCCGACATCAGTGCCTTTGCGTATCGTTTCAACAAAGTGATCACTGCCAAGATATATCTGTCCTCTCAGATCTTTCCAGATTGAAGGCAAACCTATCCCGGTCCGTACAAAATCGGTATACCCGGCCACTGCCTCGGCGCGTTGGCGACCAAAACAGGCTAATAGCCAGTCCGATTCAAACCAGTCAGGCGCTTCGGCTTTTCCAACCATCGCCCGGTAGCTGCTCCAAATCCAGTCACCAATAGCACTCAATACGGGTGGGTGGTTAATCCTTACCCGACAGGGACTTGCACCCTGCAAGATGCGCCAAGCTTCGCTTGGCGCTCTAACGTCGCAAATCAGCTGGTCGCAAGCCAGAGCGGCAAGGAACGAGGAGCGGCGGGTTAGCCAGTCAGAGTTGACGCGATGGTTCGGCATCTTTCTTTGGGACGCCTTGAAAAACATTATCACCCCTGGCTCTCGACTTGGATTGCAGATATGTAACTAAAGCATCTAGATCATAGCTGTGTTCTTTGGCAATATTATCCTTGGTTTCCCATAGGTCTTTTAGAGTTTGATCAATCATCTTTATTAATTCCCATGAGCTCAATTGGAGTTGCGATTTCTGGGCACTGAAACCCATACTTTTGACATATTTTCCTGATCTTTGGTTTCGTCTCTGCGTTATCTATATGGCGACAGTTCCAAGTAAGGAGATAATCGATACCGTGAACAGCGGCGACAGCAATATGCAAGGCGTCATCTAGTGCCTTTTTGGGTACACTACCTTCCTGAATGAGAATTTGGACAACCGTACCACTTTGTCGTTCAGTGGAAGAACTTCAATACCCGACAGTTCTTCCAGCCGTCGACTCGCTGCAGCCTTATCACCTCTACCGGCTTCTTCTATTACGACTTCCGATATGCATAGGGAGAATCGGCCTTTTTGAGTTTCCCACCAATCAGTTGTCTTTTTCTGCCACGCAGCGGACACGAGGTTACTCGATGGCCGAGCCGTGAGGTACGAAACAATCGATGTTTCAATGTAGACCTTTGCTATCATTTCTTATTTGCACGTAACTGTATTTTGTAAGCCGAACGTCGCCGCTAAACCGCAGCTTGTCCTGGAGCGCAGCGGAAGAGCAAGCTGTCGGTTTGAGTGGACTGGTTATGCGAGATTGCCATTAGATTCATTATTTGGCTTTCCCCTCAGCAATTGCCTCGAATGCTGCATCTAGGCTTTCCCTTACATCATCAACCCAATCAATTACTTCTGTTGGTGCATTTGCTTGTACTGCAATATTTTCAACTAATATGAATGTTGCTTTCATTAATTTGAGATTTCTTACTGATTCCCAACTCATGGCTTCATCGATATGAAATATTAGTTTGTCTGAGTCAGTAAACCCGAAATTCTCTACTGCCGCATCTCTCAGGGTACCATAGGGGACAAACCACGATTAAATTAGCGCGATTAATCAATTATAATGCTCACCCTGATGCCACGTCAGAGCTCGCTTGAGAGCAAAGAGTCAGGTCTTTATTCGTGCACATTCCGATGCGTAGTACAACTCACAGTAGAATAATGCAGCGAAAAATAATCACCGATTTCGCATAGTGTATAACCCCCACTGCGATAGGCATACCCAATCGCTTCGTTGAGGCTGTTTGCCATCTTGGAATATTCATCCAGTGTTCTTGGAATTGGACGTTTCTGGGCTTTCGGAATCTTAGATAAATTACCCTGGGGAAGCTTGGCTTGGATGCGTTCAACAAAGCCAGTTTTCTACGGCGAGACCATCTACTCGTTCAAATTCACGAACATTGTTGGTAACGACTATTCCACCTAGACTAAGGGCATGAGCGGCAATGAGAATATCCAACGGGCCTATTGGTACTCCTTTGGATTCTAGTCGGGTTCTAATATCGCCATAACAAAATGTCGCTTCGGCACCAAAAGCCACGCATTCAAATTGATGTAGAAAATATTCAAGCTTGGCCTGATTCGCTTCTTTTTTAACACTTTTCGCGATGCCGTATTTCAGTTCTGCCAATGTAATTGAAGATATTAGGACCTGATCATAAGGTAACCCGTCCAATCTTGTGAGAATATTTTTATACCCCATCCGTCGATTCAGCAGACAAATACAAATATTGGCATCCAGTATAAATATCATTAAAAATTTCGTTGATCGTGAGTAAATGGCTGATTTATTTCCAAATCAACCAACTCGTCAACGCTATCCAGGAGGGTCAAGAGTTGCTTAGCGGAATGATTCAGCGGTAATAGAAGGATACCTTCACCGACACGTTTAATGGTAACCTCAGTGCCTTCAAAGCGAAATGCTTTTGGTAGTCTGACTGCTTGACTTTGGCCGTTCTGGAATAGTTTTGCTGTTTGCATGATGAATACCCCGTAAAATATATATCTGATATATATTTTATACTGAAGTTTCTGGGTTTTCCAAAACCAGGGCGGAATGTTCAGGTCGCGAATTGCAAATAAAAGGTTTCTCAGCAGATACAACAATTCGTATTTTGTAAATTAAGAGCCTACTTGATTGATTGATTGGCTCGCTAGCAACAGGCAACAAGCCAGCCCAAACACAGGTAAACAGTAGTACAATCAATTTACCAAAGCGGGTTGTACAATCGGCTCGGATTTTTGCTCCATTTCGATCCGACCCCGATCAAACACGCCACCATTTGAATCAACCGCTCGAAATTCGATCGCCGAGCGATCCACATCGAGCACCCAAAAATGATTTTTGGAATCCGCGCTAACCAAATACCAAAGATCATTGACGACGTCACGAGGTTCAGTACCCCACGCGCCATCGCCTAAATAAACTGTACCTTGATCGTTTTCTACAATTGCATTGTGAAAAAGGCTCTTGCTTCTTTTATAGACGTGATAATGATTTTCCAATCCCATCGTTAGCCGGTATCGGTCAAATAAATCCAACCATTGTTCGGTCAAATCCAATGCCGGCCCTGGTTCCACCCCCGGGTATAAACCACCCGGATACAAGGGCCTATGATATACCGCGATTCGGTAAGCCAAATTCCGATACTTTTTCAGCTGTTGTTCAATCCAAGTACGCTGAGCTCCCCCTGCGGCGTGCAAATGATGGCTATCCAGCACCAACAAGCTCAAATTTGCCCCCAATTTGCGGGTAAAATAAGAAAAATTAACGTCGTCTTGGTTGAGATACCGCGTAAAAAATGGGGCTTTATCATACGCGGACTGAGTTTCGAGCGAATTGATTTCGTGGTTACCAATCGCGGCGATAATCGGAATCAGTCGGCCGTCTGTGGTCACCATCAGCTCACTCCAATTACCCAACCACTCGTCCCAGTCCGATGCTTTGCTGATCTTCCCATGCGCATAAGCTAAATCACCGCCGATTATCGCAAGGTCCGGATTCAGACCAGCGGCCACGGCACTGACTTTTCTTGCCATAGCCGTAATATCCATATCCCCACCTACGACGATTCTTATCGGTGAATTGTCTGCCGGAAGTGTTCGAAACGCGAATTCCCCACCGCGCGGACCATTTTCGTCCGCAATGGTAAAATAATAATCAGTTTTGGGTTTCAGGCCGGTTAGCTCAACCGTATGAATGGTTCGTTGTGTTTCCGTAAAATGATCGGCTCGACCGATTTCATAAAAACGGTACTTGGATAACAACCCGCCTCGCCGTTCGGTATCGAAATAAACCTTGCTAACAGTGGGATTGTCGCGTGTCTGATAAAGAACTGTGGTCGTAGTGCTGGTATCCTCGCTGCGCCAAGTCAGCATCACATACGACAAGTGTCCACCCGGCGAGACAAATACACGCAGGCTTACCACTACGACAATTGATCCGAACAGGATAGCCGCCCACCAAATATTCTTTTTAGTCATACAACCAGCTTCAAATCGTCAATTTCATCCGCAAACATTACGAGCTATGTTTTAGCCAAACGCAACGCTGCATCGTACACGGCTTTCTTATTCAACCCGGTGATTTTCACGACCAGAGCTACCGCTGTCTTTAGGGGGCATTCGCCTAAAATAACCTCAAGCATTCGCTCTTGCTCCGGTTCCAGGACTCGGATCATTTTGTTCGGCTGCGCACCCTGAAGCAAAACAACAAATTCACCCTTTTGCATATAAGGGACATCATCAACGATCCGTCGCGCGTCAACAACGGTAGTTTTAACGATAGTTTCGTGAATCTTTGTTAATTCTCTCGCGATAACCAACTCTCTTTCCGGCGGAAATATCTCAGCTAAATCGCTGAGGCAAGTCGCAATTCTGTGACAAGATTCGTAAAACACCAACGTACCTTCTGCCTCGACAAGCGCTTTAAAAAAAGTCTTGCGCGCGGAAGAATTTCTAGGCGGAAACCCTTCAAATCTAAACCGATCAGTTGGCAATGATGCGACCGATAATGCCGCAATTATTGCGCATGGCCCCGGAACCGGTACTACTGACAACCCAGATTTACGCGCCTCACGGACTAAAACAAACCCAGGATCATTGATCAAAGGCGTTCCCGCGTCGGAAACCACCGCCACGGAATCTCCGTTACACACTCGTTGGATCAGTTCCGCTGTTAACGTATTCTCATTATGTTCATGCAGCGAAATTAACGGCGTTTGTACGGAATAATGCGCCAATAAATGCCGGGTTTGCCGCGTATCCTCCGCCGCAATCACCGCGCATTGATTCAACACCTCAACCGCTCTATAGGTAATGTCGGCCAAATTTCCAATCGGCGTCGCTACTATGTATAGTTTACCTTTCGTACTGGACACTCGAATTCGTCCCGCATTGTTGAAAAAGAATAATTCGGGGAAACCCCGCCACTTTTTATGACTATTTGTATTCGGCTGAATTTAATACTAATTCTTACAAGCATCTTGATCTCCGGCTGTAACACTACGGCCAAATCCCAAAAGCAACCCGCGTATCAAAGCGAACTGAATAAGGCTAAAGCCTTAGTTTCAGATGGAAAGTATCAAGACGCAGCACGAATTTATACAGCATTAGCCAAGAAAACAAAACCGCTGGATCGGGATCGATATTTGCTGCTTGCTGCAGACACTATGGACAAAAACGGTGATACTGATGCGGCCCGGAGAATCGCTGACGGTATCAGAGCCAGCCGCTTAAATGCACAGGATAATGCCAGGCTGCGTTTATTCTATGGCCGAATTTACCTAGCTGAAAACCGGCCCGAGCTTACCTTACATCAACTTGAATCGATCCCGGTCAAAATATTAAATCCAGATTTACAACACGACTACTACGCGCAGCAAGCCAAGGTTTTTTCCTTAATTGGAAATCATTTGGAAAGCGCCAGAGCCTATATCGAAGTTGGAAAATATCCCCAGAAACCAGAAGAATTAGAACAAAACAACGCTTCGATCCTAACCGAACTCGGTCATTTGTCCCCGGAAACCCTGACGCGACTAAAGCCCACTAGCCCCAAAATCCTGAATGGTTGGATGGCGCTCGCACTAATTTTCAAACAACAAGCGGATAAATCTGTGGCATTCGACCAACAGATCGCTCATTGGAAAAACAGCCACCCGAATCACCCTGCAGCCAGTTTTTTGTCGAAACCGAGCACAAGTCGGTCGATGTTATCTGATCAGGAAGCCATGACCATCGGCATAATGCTGCCTCAATCCGGCCCATACGCTAAGGTCGCCGAAGCAATAAAACAGGGGATTATCATTGCGCACTCGTACGATAATGACGCTGACCGAACGATTCGATTTTACGATAGCGAATTCGACGAACCTTACAAACTTTTTCAAAGAGCTATAGAAGACGGTTCTAATGTAATTATCGGTCCATTGAACAAACACAAATTGGTAGCTTTGGTTGAAGGCGGTGACCTTACTATCCCTGTGCTGGGGCTGAACCAAGTTTCTAACTTTGAGGTCAGCAACCTTTTTCAATTCGGGCTCAACCCTGAAGATGAAGCAGACCAAGCTGCCGACAGCGCTTGGTTCGATGGCTATCATAATGCATTAATCCTAACTCCAGCATCAGAATTCGGTAATCGAATGGCATCGCATTTTTCCGACCATTGGCAACAAATAGGTGGGAAAGTTGTTTCCTCGCAATCATACGATACCAACACGACCGATTATGCAAAGCCAATCAACAGATTACTGACCGGAAATACTCAAGACCAGCAATTTCACGCTGAATACGGCGGTTCTTCGAATCAAACCAAATCCAGATTTATTTTTCTGGTTGCCCTACCCCAACAAGCCCGCCAAATCTGGCCTCAATTACAGTTTTATGGCACCACCAAAATTCCGGTATACGCGACTTCACAAGTATACGGTGGCCAGGAAAACCCCTATTTAGACCAAGACCTGAGCGGCATTGTTTTTTGCGACGCTCCCTGGCTGTTCGGTCTCAGGCCGGGGCACAATCCGAGCTTAGAAACCGTGATGGATGACACACGAGGCCCGATAAAACATTACGTCCGATTTGTCGCACTAGGTTTCGATGCCTATAACCTGCTGCCCCATTTGCACAGACTTCAAAGCATCCCCAATGAGGCCTACGATGGCGTAACAGGAAGCCTAACTCTGACTCAATCCAACAAGATCCACAGAGACCTTCAATGCGCCAAGTTTGAAGAAGGACGACCGGTACTACGCGGTGATTTCCCAAGCCCGCACGACGATTTTATGGATCTGTCTTGGCCTGAAAGCAGCGGACCCGAAATTGTCTCTGATTGACAAGCCTAAAGTTAAGCGGGGTAGCGAAGCCGAGAACCTAGCCCTGGAATATCTCCTTAAACAGGGACTACGACTAGTCACTAGAAATTATCACAGCAAAACCGGAGAAATTGACCTCATCATGGAAGACAAGGAATTTATCATCTTCGTAGAGGTAAGGTACAGAAAAACAACAAAATACGGTAGCCCTCTAGAAAGCATTAACCGATACAAACAAATTCATTTGATCCAATGTGCAATGCACTACCTCAGCTCCAAACGCATCAACCGTCCGGCTAGATTCGATGTGATAGGCATTACGCCTAATGGCGCCAATCTCGATATCGAATGGCTATCGAATGCATTCCAAGCTTAGAGGCTGTCTGGTCAAAAGTGATATTGGCTGCAAACGTCCCAAAATGGTTCATTTTTCCGATTATTCTCGTTAAATAGATCAACTATTCGCCTCAAATAATCGATAAAATGACCTCATTCTGGATCGTTTTCGCTGCAATACATTTTAACCAGACAGCCTCTTAGTCCAAAACCTATTCAAACCAGTATTAGAACTTATTCAAGAACGATATGAACCCGCAAGAACGTATACGCGATCATTTCACCGATAGCATACGAACCAAACAGTTATCGATAGATATCTTGGTCGACTTCATTGAACAAGCCGGCGGCAAATTGGCTAATTGTTTACTTAATGACGGAAAAATATTGACCTGCGGCAACGGTGGTTCTGCCGGTGATGCGCAACATTTTTCCTCAGAAATGCTTAACCGATTTGAGCGCGACAGGCCAGGACTTCCAGCATTAGCACTCACAACCGACTCATCCACTATCACCTCGATCGCGAACGATTACAACTTTGAAGACATATTTTCCAAACAAGTCCGCGCACTCGGGCAAACCGATGACATTCTACTCGCTTATACAACCAGCGGTAGTTCTGCGAATATATTGAAGGCTGCAACAGCCGCCCATGACCGTCAGATGTCCGTTATTGCGTTAACTGGCAAGGACGGCGGTACCTTAGCTACGCTATTGGAAGAAACCGACCTTGAAATTCGGGTTCCATCCAGATCGACGGCGCGCATCCAAGAAGTCCACTTATTGATTACGCATTGCCTTTGTGATTTTATTGATCGTCAACTCTTTGGAGAATGATTTACACTAGCAAACGCAAACCCAATAGTTTTCGAAATCATGTCAACGCAGCTACCTAGTCAAGTTACTTCGAGACTGAGAGAAATTTTTCCCGAATCAAGGTTGCATACGGACTCCGCTGATTGTTGGAGCTATGGCTATGACAATAGCCAACTACATAACCTGCCTGCGGCCGTAGCATTTCCCGAGTCGCATGACGAAATTCAAAATTTGATTCAAGTATGCAATGAATTTCGGATAAACGTAACCGCGCGAGGTCGCGGTACCGGTACAACTGGCGCAAGCGTACCCTCGGCTGGAGCAATCGTCATATCACTGGAGAAACTCAATAAACTTATCGAATTTTCACCCGAAAATCGCTATGTAGAAGTTGAACCCGGGATGACAAACCAAGCCGTACAAGACTTAGTCGGTCAATCCGGTTTTTTTTGGCCCCCAGACCCAACTAGCGCCGTGTACTGTAGTATAGGTGGGAATTTGGCATACAATTCCGCAGGCCCCCGCGCTATCAAATACGGCACTCCCCGCGAAAACACTTTAGGGCTACACGCGGTTACCGGGAGCGGTAAAAGTATCCAGACTGGAGTTTATACTACTAAAGGTGTCGTTGGATACGATCTTACCAGGCTGTTGATAGGTTCCGAAGGGACCCTGGCGGTTATTACGCGGGCAATATTAAAGCTTACGGCGACTCCGGAAAGTAAAGCGACTCTGCGCGCCGTATACTCGGATATTAGAGGCGCGACTAAAGCGGTAGCGCAGATCATGGCAAGGCCTACAAGTCCTTGTGCGCTCGAATTTCTAGATTACAACGCTATCAAAATCATTCGAAAATATGCGGGTATTGACCTACCCGAAAACGCCAGAGCATTGCTGATGATTGAAGTCGATGGTCCTTCAGACTTTATTGCGTCCGCAGTAGAATCAATCTCTGCAGCCGCAGAGACAAGCGAATTAATCGAAATCAGGAGCGCAACTTCCGAGACCGAGGTGCAATCACTTTGGCAAGCGAGAAAAGCACTATCACCCGCACTAAAACAATTAGCCCCCGACAAAATCAATGAAGACGTCGTTGTTCCTGTGACTAACATTCCGTCACTGATCTCGGGACTTGATGATCTTGCCGCAGAATTTAATCTTCCAATCGTAAATTTCGGGCACGCCGGCAACGGTAATATTCACGTTAATATACTTTATAATAAGAACAATAAAAACGAAAACGACCGTGCAAATCTTTGTCTCGCACGTATTTTTAAACTCGTGCTAAGCCTTAAAGGGAGCTTATCCGGTGAGCATGGTATCGGATTGGTCAAACGCAACTACATTGCGCTAGAGATTGATCAAAATTCATTGGCGCTCATGAAAAACATAAAAGCGCAGTTTGACCCCAACGGGATATTGAATCCGGATAAGATATTTCCTCAAGAACCGCTGATCAATTCAGAGATTACGTAAGCTGCAAATATAAATCATCTCAAGTAATACTCCAAAAAAAGAACAACGCAGTTCAGGGTTATATTTGCTTGATAGACGTTAATTTAGAAATCGAATCCTCATTGACAAATCGATTGCTTTAATATCCTTGGTCAATGCACCAATTGATATAAAATCCACGCCCGTGTCAGCGATTTCGCGAACATTCTCAAGGCTTACATTGCCGGATGCTTCAAGTTCAACTCGTCCACGATTATCACGCACCGCATCACGCAACATATCTCGGGTGAAATTGTCCAACAACACCCGGTCAGCACCCGCTTGAATGGCTTGAGCGAGTTCATCTAATGACTCCACCTCGACTTCTACCAACACGCCAGAATTGGATGACTTAGCCGACAATACTGCATTGGATATAGATCCGGCGGCAACGATATGATTTTCCTTAATCAAAATACCATCGTAAAGTCCAAACCGATGATTCTCGCAACCCCCGCACCGTACCGCGTATTTTTGAGCAATACGAAGACCCGGAATGGTTTTTCGCGTATCCAATATCCGCACATTACAACCTGCTACAGCGTCCGCATATTGCCGGGATTTCGTTGCAGTTGCCGACAAGACTTGGACGATGTTTAAAGCTGTTCTCTCCCCAGTCAGTAAGGCCCTGGCCGGACCCTGCAAAGAGCACAATTCAGCACCCGCGGCAACCATTTCACCATCCGATACGTACCATTCGATCTTTATGGCTTTGTCCAGAAACGAAAATACCTCTTTGAACCAACTACGCCCGCAAAACACCATAGCTTGCCGAGTAATAACCTTGGCGGTGGCCAAGGTCGAGGCAGGAACAATATTTGAGGTCAAATCTCCCGCGCCAAGGTCTTCTGCGAGAAAGCGCGTTATTTCGTCGGGATCGGCTAAATCGATTGAATCAGGCCGCATACACACTGCGTAAATCGGTTGATTATCGCATACTCAGATAGGCGCCGCGACTACTGGAATGGCCTGCAAATTGGGGATTCAACAAATCAAGGAACTTAGCTTTATGCGTAAAGACAAGATTCTATCTTAAACACCAGTCGATATTGGTCCAGTTTTTGGGGAACATTATACGCTATTCAGCTTAGACCAGAATATTCACCTGTAGCTGGCAAAAGCAACTGTTTCGGGTGATACTCCTCTATTGTTCCAGATCTCCTGAGAAGGAGGTAGAGTGTTGGTGGGATTTTACGGCTATTCCTCAATTGCCGTAAAAAATGTTCGTGCAGGGGATGATTCTTAAGGATGTTGTCGGTCATTGACACCAAGAAATCCGTTATAGTCGGCAAGCAGGCAATCCATCGGCTTCGTTCGATACTAAGGTGTTTGACAAGATCGCTGCTTGATACCGCCTGATAGACGCACACGTCTGTAACCGAAATATTCTTCAAGGCCAAATGTTCAATACATTGACGTTGATTATCCACAGTGTCTGCACTTGCTGTGGCGTAACCATCCACTATCTCATGACCTATCCTTGCCGGTTCTTGCATATTTCGATGACGAACAAGCCCGAATTTCAATTTGCTGCCCCCGAACTCTACTAGAAAATCTTTTAACACTCCAGACGTACTTATCCTATCAAAGAAATTAGCAACAGATTGATTGTCACCGTTTACTCTTATCGCTGTCGATGGCGAAACATCTTTACCTCCATATTTTAAGCCTGTCGGGGGAATATCTGCCAAGTAAATATTACTTCGTTTATCAACCAGTAGCCCCCCCACAAGAATTATTTGACCTGCCGTCGAAGCAGGCTGAGAAATTCCATTTCCCACCCCAAGATTTCTGTCCCATTGCTCAGAGCCGCTAAAAACTTGCATACAATAGCCACTTGGGAGATTGGCTTTCACCGGCTCAAACAATTCTTCCCAATCAATTCCCAGATCATTTGTCAGCGGAGATTTGTTGTCTTCCTGGTAGACGATCAGTGATAAATCCCCGGTATTTCTCACATCCTTCCAGTCGCAACCTCCGAAATCAGAAGCAGTCGCATCTCTAAAGGCCAACACATTATTCGCTCCAAAATAATCTTTGAGTTTCACATCTATCTGGATGTCGACAACGACAGCGTTATCTTTCAACCGATATCCCAGCTGATATACGTCATCCCATCCCTCTTCCACTATGTAAACGAAAAAGTTATCTGAATCCGCTACAATACTTACTTTGGACTTGGATGTATGCGGGCTATTCTCTGATGAATAAGTCGATTCGTAGACACGCACTTGTTCAATCAAAGACGGAACAATTGCATCTATGTATACCTTGATTTGCGACTGCTTTGGAAACGTATAGGAAATACGTCGTATCTCATGAATGAGTATTTCATTAGATAGAAATTCCAAATTTGGGATTTTTCCAACAATTATCGACAGTGACTCTAGATTCAAAAGAGCCTGTGATATAGGAAACGCTCTAAATTTATTCTTTCGGCCTTTTCCTTCTGCAAAAGTTATAAGTGATGGCGTCGCGTTCGGTAGTGACAGTAATTCGCAGCGAAGCGTACTCCAGATCTTTTGAAACTGCGGATACTCGATAGGACATCGACCCACATCGTCAACCGCGATACCTAGAATCTGCCTATATCTCGGATAGTAAGCATCACTACTTCCTCTATCATCGTGTATCATCATCTCCGCCGCAAGGATCTGCTGGACCGCAAAGCAGATAACTAAAGAACGGCCATTATCACTTGGTAAAAATACGCTTTCGTCCAGGACTGCTCGTTCATTACCACAGCGTACCCTAGCCGAACATGCCGCAAGAAAGTCCACTTTCGCCATTTCAGGTGTGTATTTTCCTTCTGGATAATAACCATTCGCCAATGTCTGAAGTGCGAGAGGATCAATACACAGGTATATAGGTTTTGTCACAACATAGCTATCATTTACGAACTGCCAAAGCAGGTTAGCCCATTCCTGTAAGTTCACATTGGCGCCTCATAAAAAAGTGCTTGGCTTCTATTATTGGCCACTAATACTCCCTCCCCCGATTCCGCAACATGGTTGATTATGACTTGTCTACCGATCTCAAATTCAGTTGCAGCAAACGAAGAAGCGGATAATTCGATTCTGGCCTTACCCGAGATTGCCGATGTGCCTCCAAATACATCAACGAATAAAACAGACTCCTCAAAATCAATATCATTGATAAGTATTAGTACGACTTCATTACCGAGTCCGAAAACGGAGTGGTGACCACCAAATAGTATCTCTGGGCACGACATGTTATGCACACAACCAATGCAGTTGCCCTTGGTGACAACACAAAGATTAGAAACGTCTTCGAAATTGTCCATTGCATCATCTGCACGAC
>CAZVFR010000048.1:6923-15837 GCA_964626505.1 uncultured Methylococcaceae bacterium | reverse complement strand
CTCGTCGGGCTCATAACCCGAAGGTCGTAGGTTCAAATCCTGCCCCCGCTACCAAGTTACAAAGGCCCCGGTTGGGGTTTTTTAGGTTTTGGGCTTGAGGTCTGTTCAAAGTGGATTAGTTTATTCTCGGACAGTTTCCTTAGAGTACCGAATGTATGAGGTGGGCCAATGGCCCATTTTTTGTGTGTGGAGATGTGATGAGGCGGGTGCCGGAACAATTGACAGCAATCATAGAACCAATCGTAGTGGAAATGGGCTATGAATGCGTAGGCATCGAATATTCACCGCATCCGAAAAATGGAATTTTGCGGGTGTTTATTGATCGCGATGCTGGGATTCAGCTCGATGATTGTACGAAAGTTAGCCATCAGTTGAGTGGGACTCTCGACGTTGAAGACCCAATTCCTGGGAACTATCAGCTGGAAATTTCTTCTCCGGGCTTGGACCGGCCGCTTTTTAAGCTTGAAGATTTTGGTCGTTTTGAGGGGAACTCGGCCAAAATTCAGCTCGTAGAGTCGGTGAATGAGAGGCGGAAATTTATTGGATTACTTCGCGGTATAAACAGCACAAATATTTTGGTTGAGGTTGATGATGATTTAATGGAATTCCCATTCCATATGGTTTTGAAAGCTCGATTGGTTCCCGAGCACCAGGTGGCGAAATAAGGACGGATATATGGCTGATAAAGAGATTTTACTGGTCGTGGATGTGGTTTCCAACGAAAAAGACATCGACAAGGAGATTATTTTCGAGGCGATCGAAGCGGCCCTCGAAACCGCTACCATAAAACGTCATCGACAAAAAATTGATGCGCGGGTCGGGATTGATCGATCCACGGGAAGTTACGAAACTTTTCGTAAATGGCTGGTCGTGGAACCTGATGAAGAATTTGAGAACGGTTTGGAGTCGTCCGAGACACAGATTCTGATCGACGATGCGAAAAAATTAAAACCGGATATCACTGTCGGTGAGTACATTGAGGAACCCATGGATTCCATTGAATTCGGGCGTATCGCAGCACAGACAGCGAAACAGGTTATCGTCCAGAAAGTTCGCGAGGCCGAGCGCAAAAAAATTGTTGATGAGTATCAGAATCGTTTAGGTGAATTGGTAACCGGGGTTGTAAAACGTGTCGAGCGTGGCGCGGCGTATCTGGACTTGGGCGGCAATGCGGAAGCGATAATTACCAAGGAAGATATGATACCGCGTGAAGCGATGCGCAATGGTGATCGTGTAAGAGGATATCTGAAAGCCGTGCGCCCGGAAGCGCGTGGTCCACAGTTGTTCGTGAGTCGGATTGCGCCCGAGTTGCTTATTGAATTGTTCCAGTTGGAGGTTCCTGAAGTTAGCGAAGGATTAATCGAAATTTTGGGTGCCGCGCGAGATCCAGGGTCGCGCGCTAAGATTGCGGTAAAAAGCAATGATCCGCGACTTGATCCTGTTGGGGCCTGTGTTGGAATGCGTGGTTCGCGGGTACAAGCCGTATCAAACGAACTGGCGGGTGAGCGCGTAGACATTATTCTGTGGAACGAACACGATCCTCAGTATGTCATTAATGCCATGTCGCCCGCGGAAATCGCGTCGATCGTAGTGGATGAAGACGCGCATGCAATGGAAGTTGCCGTCGCGGCGGAGAACCTTTCGCAGGCAATAGGGCGAGGTGGTCAAAACGTTCGTTTGGCCAGCGAATTGACCGGTTGGGTGTTGAATGTCATGGACGAAGTGGAAGCTGAGCAAAAAGGAGATGAAGAACGTAGTACTATGATGAACAGTTTTATGGATGAATTGGATGTGGATGAAAGTGTTGCATCGATATTGGTCCAGGAAGGCTTTACCAGTGTTGAGGAGCTAGCGTATGTTCCGATCAAGGAAATGCTCGAAATTGAAGAGTTCGATGAGGAAATTGTCGAGGAACTACGCAATAGAGCCAAGGACGTTTTGCTGATAAAGGCAATCGCATCAGAAGAGGTATTGGATAATGCCCACCCAACTCAAGATCTGCTTGATATGGACGGAATGGACAAGGCGCTGGCGTACGTATTGGCAAGTAAAGGTGTGTCGACAATGGATGATTTAGCGGATCTTTCCGTGGACGAATTGTCCGAAATCGCGGATGTAGGGGAGGAGCGGGCTGGCGAGCTGATCATGACCGCTAGAGCCCCTTGGTTTTCTCAAGATCAAGCGAGCGAATAGTTAGAGGACTTGCAATGAGTAACGTAACAGTTAGGCAACTTGCGGACGTAGTCGGTATATCCTTAGATCGATTGCTCGGTCAGCTGGGTGATGCCGGGTTGCAGGTCTCAGGTGCGGATGATGTATTAGACGATGAAGAAAAGGGTAAATTACTCAATTTCTTACGCAAAAGTCACGGCAAGGATAGCGAGACTACGACCGCGCCTAGTCGAGTTGTACTCAAGCGTCGCAGTGTCAGTGAACTCAGGCAATCTCGAGTTGCGGGGCGTACCACCAAAACCGTAAGTGTTGAGGTGCGTAAAAAACGCACCTATGTAAAACGCAGTGAATTGACCGATAGCGAAGACCAGACACAGGAGTTTGAAGCGGCCAAAAAAGCGTTGGATGAACAGCGCAGATTGCTTGAAGCCGAAGACGATGAACGCAAACTAAAAGAACAGGCAATGAAGGAAAAGTTTCTAGAGCAGGAGGCGGAAAAGAAGCGCATTGAAGAAGCAGAGCGAGATAAGAAAGAGATGCGTAAGCAGGAAGAGGCTCAGGAACTCCAAACTCAGCAAAAGATAAAACAAGATGCCGAACGGGCTGCTCTGGATCTCAAGGCTAAAAAGGATCCGGAAAAACGCGGCACAGATAAAACCAAAAATAAACCCCATAGAACCAAGGCGTCCGGCGAAGATGGGCACCGTAAGCAGCTCCATGTTGAAGCCGGTAAAAAACGCAAAAAGAAAAGGGGTCGGGTTGTTCGTCCGGTAGTAATAGCCGGCGATCAGAAGCATGGATTCGAAAGACCTACTGCACCAATTGTTAGGGAGGTGATAATTCCGGATACTATTACGGTCTCGGAATTAGCCCAGAAGATGTCTGTAAAAGCTGCTGAGTTGATCAAGGTGTTGATGGGCTTGGGTTCTATGGCGACCATCAATCAAGTCCTTGACCAAGAGACCGCCACAGTCGTGGTGGAAGAAATGGGTCATACTGTAGTATTGCAAAGTGACGAGGGACTGGAACAGGAATTATTGGCCGGTATTTCCTCAGAACATGAGGAGCAGTATCCGCGTGCGCCGGTCGTTACAATTATGGGGCATGTAGATCATGGTAAAACATCATTACTCGATTACATCCGTGCCAGCCAGGTTGCTTCTAGCGAAGCGGGCGGGATAACGCAGCATATCGGTGCCTATCAAGTCAAAATAGGCCAGGGCGTCATCGCTTTTTTGGACACCCCGGGTCATGCGGCGTTCACGGCGATGCGCGCTCGTGGGGCTAAAGTGACGGACATTGTTATTATTGTTGTCGCAGCTGATGATGGGGTCATGCCACAGACCAAGGAAGCCATTGATCATTCCAGAGCCGCGGGTGTTCCGACAATCGTTGCCGTCAACAAAATCGATAAACCTGAAGCGGATCCTGATCGGGTTAAACAGGAGCTGGCCAGCATAGATGTGGTTCCGGAGGACTGGGGTGGTAATACTCAGTTTATCAATGTTTCCGCTAAAACCGGCGAGGGCGTTGACGCGCTGCTGGAGGCTTTGCTTTTGCAAGCTGAAATTCTCGAGCTTAAAGCGCCGAATAAAGGTGCCGCTTCGGGGGTTGTAATTGAAGCCCGATTGGAAAAAGGACGCGGACCGGTGGCAACTTTATTAGTCCAAAAAGGCATGCTGAACAAAGGCGATATTGTCTTATGCGGCGAAGAGTTTGGTCGTGTCCGTGCAATGTTTAACGAGGATGCGAAGCAGATGGATCATGCGGGGCCATCTACACCTGTGGAAATACTTGGACTATCCGGTGCTCCGAAAGCAGGTGAGGATTTCAATGTTGTGCAAAATGAACGCAAAGCCCGAGAATTGGCTTTGCACCGCGAAGAAAAATCACGCAGCAAAAAACTCGCCGAACAACAAGCGGCCAAATTGGATGAAGTTTTCTCGCGTATGGAATCAGGCGATACTTCGGAATTAAATTTGGTGGTCAAAACGGATGTCCAAGGTAGTCTCGAAGCACTTAGAGATGCGTTGACAGGCTTATCGACGGATGAAGTTTCCGTGAGAGTTGTATCTGGGGGAGTTGGCGGTATAAACGAAGGTGACGTAAATCTGGCGATTGCATCCAACGCGATTATCATAGGTTTCAACGTGCGAGCCGATGCGAGCTCTCGCAAGCTCATCGAAGAAAAAAGTTTGGACCTGCATTATTACAGCATTATTTATGAAGTAATCGACGAGATTAAACGTTCGGTTAATGGGTTGTTGGCGCCGGAAATTAAAGAGAATATCGTCGGAAACGCCGAAGTTCGGGATGTATTCCGGTCACCTAAATTTGGAGCGATTGCGGGATGCATGGTCACCGAAGGATTGGTCACGCGAAATCTACCAATCAGAGTGTTGCGTGACAATGTGGTGATATTTGAAGGCCAGCTTGAATCATTGCGGCGCTTCAAAGACGATGTTTCGGAAGTCAAAAACGGCATGGAGTGCGGTATAGGCGTTAAGAATTACAATGATGTGAAGGCTGGTGATCAAATCGAAATTTTTGAGCGGATTGAAGTTGCACGGGAAATTGTTTGAATTACCTTTTGCGGTGCCAGTCGGCGCCGTGAGAAATCCGGGCTAGTCATCATGCCTAGAGAATTTAATCGTAGTCAGCGCGTTTCCTCGCAAATTCAACGAGAGCTCGCGTCCATATTTCAGTCCGATATTAAGGACCCCCGTTTAGGTTTTATAACGATTAGTGAGGTGGTATTAAGCCGGGATCTTGCTGTCGCTAAAGTATTTTTTACGGTATTGAATGCCGATGCTCAAGAAATTCAGGACAATCTGTCGGTGCTGACGCATTCGACATCCTATGTCCGGCGTGAACTTGCCAAACGCCTGCGACTACGTAATTGCCCGGAATTGCGTTTTATATACGATGATTCGATTGATCGGGGTATTCGGCTTGCGCAACTGATGGCTGATTCTGGTGCAGACGATGATGTTCGGTAGACCCTGATGCGGCGTCGGTTTAGAGGGCGGGTCATTGACGGCATGTTGTTGTTGGATAAACGCTCCGGGGTGTCGTCGAACCATGCTTTGCAAGAGGTCAAAAGGCTATTCGAAGCGGCCAAAGCGGGTCATACAGGCAGCCTGGATCCATTGGCTAGCGGTCTTCTGCCTATTTGCTTTGGGCAGGCGACAAAGTTATCGCAGTTCTTATTGAATACGAGCAAACGCTATTCCGTTGACATTAGGCTGGGTGTATCGACAACGACTGGAGATGCAGAAGGCGACATCATTGCAAGGTCAACAGTGCCGGAATTGAATAAACTGGCTATAGAAAGCATTCTAAAAAAATTTACCGGAGAGTTAATTCAGATCCCGCCGATGCATTCGGCGTTGAAGCATGACGGCGTAAGATTGTATAAATTGGCTAGGAAAGGCATTTCTGTTGATCGCAAACCACGCCAAGTCACAATACACGAGTTGATGCTGGTTGATTATCAGGAAGAGCTGTTGAGTTTGAATGTGTTTTGTTCCAAGGGAACGTATATTCGGAGCTTGGCTGAAGATATCGGGGCAACAATCGGTTGTGGTGGTTTTGTCAATCGATTGCAGCGTACAGCAGTAGGTGATTTTGATATTTCCGCGGCGATTGATTTGGAAACACTAAGGCTGATGCGGACCGATACTGATCGACTCAATTGTCTTTTACCGCCGGATTGCGCAGTACAGTCTATGCCATTGCTTGAGTTTAGTGATGAATCTGTCTTTGCCATACGCCAAGGACGAAGCGTGGTGATGTCCAAGACGAGTGCCGAAGGTCTGGTCAGGCTTTATACCCAGGCGCAAGAATTTGTTGGGATCGGCGAAGTTTTATCCGATCAAATGGTAGCGCCCAGGCGTTTGTTTTGTTAGCTGTGTGGCTGCGATTTTCTTCGTTAAGCAGTTGCGGTGTTTTTAAGTTTGTTGAGTAATTATAGGACAGGGTGCCCAAATAGAGGTGGATAGATTGGGTTTATTGAAGGTGCGGTTTGATTTTGCGAGTTTACTCTGATTGCTCAGTTATTTATTAGTGGGTTTTGAGTCTGGAACACGTCTCTTCTTGTTCGTTGGGACAGTGGAAGTTACAATACACACGTTTTGTATTTAACTATTTAGGGGTTAGGTTTTATGCCATTTAGTGCGGAGCAAAAAAGTGCGGTCGTTGAGGAATATCAACAATCGCCATCGGACACCGGTTCACCGGAAGTGCAGGTTGCATTACTGACTGCGAAAATTACGCATCTTACGCCACACTTCGCGGAACACAAGAAGGACCATCATTCCCGTCGTGGGTTATTGCGGATGGTGAATCACCGACGTAAGTTACTAGACTATCTTAAGAAAAAAGATGCTGGCCGTTATCGGTCTTTGATCGAACGGTTGGGGTTGCGTAAGTAGTCCTTAATGGTTTGTAAATTTGAGTTCAACCTGAACAGCTACAGTAATTTTTTATAGTTGCTGAGTAACTACAATTTTGTTTTGTAAAATGGGAATAAACCGTGAATCCGATTAGGAAAGAATTTAAGTTTGGCGAACATATCGTCAGTATAGAAACTGGTGAAATAGCCCGCCAAGCGGATGGATCCGTCATGATCAATATGGCAGGAACCGTGCTTTTGGTTACTGTCGTTGAGAAAATCACCAAAGAAGCGCGTGATTTCTTTCCGTTAACGGTCAATTACCAAGAGAAAACCTACGCTGCCGGGAAGATTCCAGGTGGTTTTTTCAAGCGCGAGGGTCGTCCATCCGAGAAAGAGACGTTAACTTCACGCTTGATTGATCGTCCTGTAAGGCCATTATTTCCAGAAGGTTTTACCAATGAAGTTCAGATTATCGCCACGGTAATGTCGATGAATGCCGAGGTCGATCCGGATATCCCAGCCTTATTGGGCGCTTCGGCGGCGCTGGCGATTTCGGGTTTGCCATTTAATGGTCCGATAGGGGCGGCTCGAGTCGGATACAAAGACGGTGAATATTTGTTGAATCCGGATCGAGAACTGCTGCTTGATTCAACGTTGGACTTGGTTGTCGCGGGAACCGATAAAGCTGTGTTGATGGTTGAGTCCGAAGCTCAAGAATTGTCGGAAGAAATTATGCTTAGTGCGGTTTTATTCGGGCATGAGCAAATGCAGGTCGCAATTCAGGCAATAAAAGAATTAGCTCAAGAGGTTAATAAAGCCTCGTCGGGTTGGGTAGCGCCTGAGCATGATACAACTTTGCATTCCGCGGTAGTCGAACTTGCCGAAGAACAAATACGCAGTGCTTACCAAATTGCAGAAAAACTTGCACGGCAAGATGAGTTAAGAACGGTTCGAAATGCTGTCCTGGAAAACCTTAGCCAGGATGAAAAATACGCGGAAAGCGCCATCCGTGGCGAATTCGAGAAAATCGAAAAATCTGTTGTACGCAGTACCGTACTGGCTAGTGGGCGGCGCATTGATGGACGCGATACATCAACTGTCCGTCCGATTTCGATACGCACCGGTGTTTTGCCTAGAGCCCATGGGTCGGCCTTGTTTACGCGTGGTGAAACTCAAGCGATTGTGGTTACAACCTTGGGGACAGAGCGTGATGCTCAGATCATCGATGCGTTGGCGGGCGAGTATAAAGAACCTTTTATGCTGCATTATAATTTCCCGCCCTTTTGCGTCGGTGAAACCGGTTTTGTAGGTTCTCCCAAGCGCCGGGAAATTGGCCATGGTCGCTTGGCGAAGCGCGGTATTGGCGCGGTTGTTCCAAGCTTGGAAGAATTTCCGTATGTTCTGCGCGTCGTTTCAGAAATTACTGAATCGAACGGTTCCAGTTCAATGGCATCAGTTTGTGGATCCAGCCTTGCGTTGATGGATGCGGGTGTGCCTATCAAGGCTCCGGTTGCGGGAATTGCGATGGGATTGATTAAAGAGGGCGATCAGTTTAGCGTGCTGTCGGACATTATGGGCGACGAAGATCATCTGGGCGATATGGATTTCAAAGTTGCGGGTTCGGAAAAGGGTATAACCGCGCTGCAAATGGATATCAAAATTGATGGTATCACCGTGGAAATCATGGAGACAGCGTTAGAACAGGCCAAACAAGGTCGTTTGCACATTCTCTCCAAAATGAACGAAGCGTTGCCAGCGGCACGCGAAGAAATGTCAGACTATGCGCCGCGTATTCTCACCATTAAGATAGACCCCAGCAAGATACGCGATGTTATCGGCAAAGGCGGTGCTACGATTCGCAGTATTACCGAAACGACCGGTGCAACAATCGATATTAGCGACGACGGTGTAGTAAAAGTTGCATCAGTTGACAAACAAGCCGGCTTGGCCGCGTTGAAGCAGATCGAAGAGATTACTGCTGAGGTTGCGGTGGGTAAGATTTATGAGGGTCGAGTTGCCCGTCTTATGGATTTCGGAGCGTTTGTTACTATATTACCCGGCAAGGACGGCTTGGTGCATATTTCCCAAATTTCTAACGAACACGTTGACAAAGTCAGTGATAAATTGTCGGAAGGTGATTCCGTAAAAGTCAAAGTTTTGGAGATTGATCGACAGGGAAGGGTAAGGCTTAGTATGAAAGAGGTGGATTGATTCGACTCTTTTTTTGTCTCATCTGAAGTGGGTCTAAAGGGCCCAAAATCACCAATAAAGGGGCCGGACGGCCCTTTTTTTGTTATATCGCTCTCAAGGTTATTCCCAATAATTCATGAGTTAGCGAAATCGATC
>CAZVFR010000048.1:0-6823 GCA_964626505.1 uncultured Methylococcaceae bacterium | reverse complement strand
GCATCAACTCCCTAACCGTGTATTGTCCCTTGGTTTTTTAAAGCAACCCGGTAAACCAGTGAATTTTTCACAATCCCGATGTTTAAAACGTCGCATCTTCTATTCCTACGGCTGTGTAAAGTTATTCCGACGGCGAGATTTGTCTACTCCGATCTGGTTTTTCAAGGGTTGGGCGAGTGCGCTGTGAATATTCTTCTAAAGGGAATATAAGACCCGGGAGTTACCCGGATTTAGATGGAACTAGTGACAAACTGGAGGTCACAAAACATGAGATCAAAAATATTTGGTAGGACTGGATTTAGTCATCTATGTATCGCGATTGCGGTCGGCATTGCATTGCCAATGGTCGTTTTTGCGGATCATAATCATGGGCGAAAGTTCAAAATTAATGGAGTTGCGGTTACCGGAATTAATGACTTTTGTGGTTTGCCGGTAGCTAGTCTACCCGTACCAGCAGGTTTACCACCTACAATTCGAGCGACCAATTTGGGTGAGTATGACCCGAACGGTACGTTACCTATTCCGCTTTCCCCGACAAATTGTCGCGATGAAATAGTTATTGCGACGAGTACCGATACGGCTTTTCTGGCCGCCGCCGGCATACCGGATATCAATCCGCGTCTGAAGAATCTTCCGCTTCGGGAAGTGCCTGTGGTCGCGGGTGTGGATGGCAAAAGAAGAGTGCTTCCATCACTTGACTCGGTGCCGGGTAATGCATTACCACCGACCAAGAGCAATCCTAACGATACGTTGACATTGGGGGACTGGCTGAGTGCGCGTGGGCGACTGCATATACGCTGCAAAGCAGATGGTACAGCTAGAGTTCGGGCACGCTTCAGAAATCTAGTTCCGAATGGAATGTATACCATGTGGGGTGTCTATAACTCGACGCCTCCGGGTTCACCGAGCGCGCAAATCGTGCCGGTGCCACTAGGTGGCGTTCCAAACGTAATTATTCCTGATAGAAGAGGTCGTGCAACATTCATACGTGATCTTTCATCATGCCCCCAAGACGTTACCGAGGATGGTTCACTGATGATGTTTATGACACTGGCCTACCACTCGGACGCCAATGTGTCCGGAGCGGTTCCGGAAATTGGTGCGGCACCGACTCAGTTCGTGGCAGAAGATGGTACAGAATTTAGCAGTACCTTCGCGCCAGGCGCAGTCACGCACGATCACGTTATGTTCTTGATTTCAGGAGAGCATTTGCCACTACCCGCCTTGTAAGCGGCGACACCGGGTAAATAAGGATTTTCCCGGAAACGTTAGGTGATATCTGAATGCCGCTGATTCGTAGACCGATTTTGGTCACGTCTCAGCGGTAGTCAGAAACCTGGTGGGAAACTCAGATTATATGCCCTCAGGTTTTTACAGTGCTTAAGAATAAGCTAACTGACAGTAAAGGAACTACTCATGATTGTTAGATCGTTAGAAAATTTGGTGGGTACCACGCGGGACGTGGATTGGGGTAACGGTAACAGTCGGCGCTTCCTAATCGAAAAAGACAAGATGAATTTTTCGCTAACCGACACCGTCTGCAAAGCAGGCTCGAAGTCTTTACTCGAATACAAAAACCACATGGAAGCCTGTTATTGCATTGCCGGGAGTGGCGAAATTCACGATACGGAAACTGGTGATGTTTACCCAATATCTACCGGCACGATGTACGCGCTGGATAAGCATGACAAGCACTATTTGATTGCCAATGAGGAGCTACGTTTGGTTTGTGTATTTCAGCCCGCGCTTAACGGTAATGAATCTCATAAACTGAACGACGACGGCAGTTCGTCTTATTAGACTGAAAAAGGGAGTAGGGCGCTGATGGTCAAGGAAGGACTAAAGATGGACGAGCAAACCAGAAAGAAAGATTTTCGTGAGACGATTGCCGATTTGGAAAGTGCCTTAAGCGAAGATCATATCGGCTGGGATCAACGATCAGAGTTTCCGTGGCACAAGTGGCAGATGATTCGAGACTCCGGTATTTTGGGCTTACCCTTTCCAACTGAGTTTGGTGGGTGCGATCAGGATCTTGCAACCACGATGACTGTTCTGGAGGAATTGGGTTATCGATGTGCGGACAGTGGCCTGAATATGGCCGTTAGTACACAAATTGTAAGTACCGGTATTCCGCTGCTGCGCTTCGGTACAGCCGAGCAAAAACAACGCTATCTGCCCAGGGTCTGCTCGGGTGAAAGTATTTGTGCTCACGCGATTACTGAACCTAGTGGTGGTTCGGATGCCTTTAGTATGACCACGACTGCCACTGCGTTGGGTGATCGCTATATCCTGAATGGCCGTAAAACGTTTATCAGCAATGGCCCTATCGCGGATATTTTTATTATTTATGCGATGACCGACCTAAACCGAGGGGCTTTGGGTGGCGGTAGCGTATTTCTCGTGGAGCGCGGTGCTTCCGGATTTAGTACCGGTGCGCCAATTCCGAAAATGGGTTTAAAAACGTTGCAGCTTTCGGATCTGATATTTGACGATTGCGAGGTAGCCGCAGACTGTATGATCGGCAAGCCCGGTTTGGGATTCCCCATACTTGAGTACGTCATGAAATGGGAGATTCTGTGCGGTTTTGCGATTTCGGTAGGTGAGATGCAGCGCCGTATGGAAAAGTGTATCAAGTACGCCAAAAAGCGCAAACAGTTTGGTAAGCCGATAGCTTCATTCCAGGCCATTGCCAACAAGATAGTCGATATGCAGGTTGGCATAACGACCTCGCGCGAGATGCTTTATCGGACCGCCGGCAAAATACAACGTAAGGAAAACGCGACCATAGATTTGGCGATAGCGAAACTGGTCACCAGCGAAGCTAACGTTCAATCCGCATTGAATGCAGTTCAGATTTTCGGTGGTAACGGCTATATGGTCGAATACGGTGTAGAGAAAGAATTACGTAATTCGATTGCAGGCACCATCTATTCAGGCACATCGGAAATCCAGCGCAACAAAATTGCCAGCATGTTGGGGATCTAAAAAATGCAACCATTTATAGTTGAACACCTGAAAAACGCATGTCGGAATACCCCTGATGCCAGTGCCGTAATTTTTCAAAACAAACATTACAGTTACACTGAACTTGATGATCTTTCCAATAGGATTGCTCTACGCTTGGAGACTCAGGGCGTCAAAATCGGCGATAGAATCGGTCTTTATCTGGATAAGTCCGTGCAGGCCGTTGCTGCGATTTATGCGGTACTCAAGGTGGGATGTTGCTACGTGCCGATGTCACCCGGCGACCCGGTATCGCGGACGCGCTATATGCTGAACAACTGTGACATTCGTTGCCTGTTGGTTGCGGGGTCGCCAAAGCCCGCGCTGGTCTCGGTCTTGACGTCTCAGGATGTTGCGGTAGTCGACTTGAATACCTTAGTTGCGGAGGTGCAGCAATCGATATCAGTGTTTAGCTCTAGAACGGTATCGCTGGATGCTGCCGCGGCCATTTTGCACACCTCCGGTTCGACCGGTGATCCAAAAGGCGCGGTGATTACGCATGGAAATCTGGCGGTGTTTTTATCCTGGGCCGTTAACGCTTTTGAGCTGGATGCAGATGACCGCCTGTTGAGCCACGCGCCATTACAATTCGATTTATCATTTTTCGATATCTTTTGCGCAGTTGTAGCCTCCGCATCAGTTGTGCTGGCAGAACCTGCCGATACGGCCAATGCGGTCAGAATGGCTCGACTGATAAACGCTACGGGAGTAACGGTTTGGCAGTCCGTTCCATCGGCTTTGAGTCTACAAACCGTCGCAGGACACGGCGAAGCAATGGTGTCTGTTAGACAGTTGCTTTTTGCCGGTGAACAAATGCCCAGGCAAACTTTGCTGAATCTGTCCAAATTATTTCCGAATGCGCGGTTGCACAATGTGTACGGCTGTACGGAGACGAATGATACCTTTATGTATTCCTTGCCCGCGAATATTCATGAGGCACCGGATCCATTACCGATCGGAAAGGCGCTGCCGCATATCAGCTATCGTATCGTCGATCGTTCAGGTCAGGATGTGGCTCCAGGTCAGCAAGGCCATTTGTTGGTTTCCGGTGGCTCTGTTATGGCGGGCTATAAGGGCGTTGCTATCCAGGACAGTATTGTCAACGGTTATTACCCAACCAAGGATCTTGTATCGAAGGATGCTGATGGACTGTTACATTTTCATGGCCGTATCGATTCGGTGGTAAAAACCAACGGTTACAGAGTCAATTTGACTGAGATCGAAGGCTATTTAAGTCAGTCCGGCAAATTTAAAGAAGTTGCGTTATTTTGTGTGCAAGACGAATCGATAGGGCAACGCATTGTAGCCGTCGTAAGGCCGTCGAGTGGTGTCCGATGCTCACCCTTGGATCTAAAAATCTATTGCGCCGGTGGGCTGCCCAAGTATGCGATCCCGCATAGTTTTTATATAACCGGAGAAGAACTGCCCAAGGGCAATACCGGAAAAGTTGATCGACGCCGTATTACTCAACTCTGGCGGCAGGCATGTGCGGCCAGGACAACAACCAAGGAAGGAGAAAGCAACCATGAACTCACGTGAACTACTCACCCGCTTTATTGCCGACGAATTTTTAGACGGTAGCGATATAAAAACCATTCCGGAGGACCTGAATCTGGTCGAATCGGGTGTCGTCGATTCGCTGGGTCTATTGCGGGTGGTCGCGTTTTTGGAAGAAGAAATGAATGTGATTATCGAACCCGAAGATATGCTGCCGGAGAATCTGAGTTCGATCAGTGCAATTATGAATTTGATCGCGCCTCAAACGGCCGCTGGACAATAACATGAACAGTCCGTTTCTTCGCCAACTGATCAGCGGGGTGACCCCACCTGGGGAGGTTGAGTTTCACGCCTTTCTGGATCGGGTGATGAAGGGTGAAATCAGTAAGCACGAAGTTGTAGCGTTTCTGGCTGGGTTATCGGCCAAACCAATATGCGCGCAAGATGTTGGCAACTTTGTCGCATATATGTTTCAGATTACGCCAGCAAAACGTTTGCCGGGTTCTGAAGGTGCGGTGAATATTGTTGGTACAGGTGGGGGTATAAGCACATTCAATATTAGCACCGCGGTCGCATTTGTTGCCAGCGCAGCGGGTGCCAAGGTGTTGAAGAGCGGTTCAGCGGCTTATACCAGCCAATGCGGTTCGTTGGATGTACTCGATGCGTTGGGGGTACCCATGCCGAACAGTGAGTCACAGCTAGCCGATATGGTGGGTGAATTCGGGCTTGGATTTGTACCTGCTACGCACTACGGCGTACTGTTGCGGCAGCTTATCGTCAAGGTGTTGCCGCTGGCGTTTCGCGATATGGCTGGTTTCGTAAATACGATTGGACCGTTGCTTTGTCCCTACGAGGTATCAGGACAGCTTATCGGGGTAGGTCGTTTCGAGCATTTGGATGTGTTTACTGACGTCTTGACTCAGCGAAGTTCACCGAAAACCTTATTGGTTCGAGCCGACTGTGGTATGGATGAATTTTGTAGTATTGGGGTAAATCATTGTCGCTTGATTAGCGAAGGCGTGCAGCGATTCTCGCTATCATCGCGGAATCTAGGCTTCGGTGGCGGATCGCTTGAAAATTTGGCGGGCGGAACGGTACAGCAAAACGTGCGCATTTTGCGCGAAGTCTTAAGCGGACAACGTCAGGGCGAAGCCAGAGACACAGTGGTTCTAAATAGCGCCGCGTTGCTGTTTGTTGCCGGTGTGGTGGCAAGTATTGAAGACGGTATTGAACTGGCTGCAACCGCGATCGATGATGGGAAAGCCATCCAGCAGCTTGAACGTGTGGTTGAATGGGGACACAAGCTACGCGCCAAAAAGCTCGTCGCATCAGTTGCATAAAGGATAAATCGATGAGAGCAGCGGTTAGGGTAAACAGCAATTATTTTTTAGAGCGTTTGCGTCAGTGTGGCGAGCACGGCACTGTGCCGATTGTCGCTGAGATTAAAGTGTCTACACCCAAGAACGGGGACTTACTCAGGGACAGGACTGTGGAATCCGTAGCCGAGTTTTATGAGAGCTCCGGCATGGCTTGCCTGTCGGTGGTCACGGGTCATTGGTTTAAAGGTTCGCCGCAACTACTGCAGCGGGTTTCCAAAGTGACGGGTCTTCCGCTTCTTCGAAAAGATTTTATTGTGTCTCGACCGGGGCTTGAACGTTCCAAAGAGCTGGGGGCTTCGGCGGTGTTGTTAACCAAACAACTTATGGATGATGCGGTTCTGAATAAACTGGCGGACGCTGCGCTTTTACTGGGATTAACACCATTCATAGAAGTTGGTTCGGCCGACGAGATTGCCGAGGTTCGTGTTGATCAGGACGCGGTTCTCGCGGTTTGCAACCGAGATATTAAGACGCGGGAAACCGACGATGGTGATATTTCAAAAAGTCTGGATTTGTTGGCCGCGGCAAAAACCACAGGTGCCGGCATGGTCGTCAGCGCTAGCGCTATCGCAAACAGCAGTCAGGCAAAACAGTTGTTGGAAGCTGGATACGATGCGTTGCTGATCGGAACCGCATTTTTGCAAGCGTCCGATTTAGGCGAGGTGTTACGTGATTTTCATGTTGCAATATCAAGGAGTGATGATGAACACAGTACATACCAATCTGGATCAAAAAAATAAAATCCAGGTCAAAATATGCGGTACCACTAGTCCCCACGAACTCAGTATGCTCGATCAAATCGGTGTCGACTATGCAGGACTTTGGTTCAATGTGCCGCAAGGTAAATATACCTTGGCCAAGCCCGAATTTGTTGAGTTGGCGCGTACTCCCGTGAACAACTTGCAGTGTATCGGCGTGACTACCGAAAGTGATCCTGACGTTGT
>CAZVFR010000047.1:0-15886 GCA_964626505.1 uncultured Methylococcaceae bacterium | reverse complement strand
GCACAAGCCTATATCGACCAGCATTACGAACCCTTCGAGAAAATAAAGCACGATGGATTAGATGCTTTAATTATCAGTGGAGCGAATATCACACAGCCAACACTACCCCAGGAATCGTTCTGGAACCCACTCACCGAAGTTTTCCTTTGGGCCAAGGAAAACGTCACCTCCACGCTTTGCTCCTGCCTCGCGACCCACGCGCTAATCGAATATTGCCACAATATTGAAAGAACTCATCTAGGTGAAAAGCGCTGGGGTGTTTTCCCGCACCGAGTGGTTAATCGGAAACACCCCCTAGTCGCCGATATCAACACACGTTTCGATGTGCCTCACTCACGTTTCAACGAGTTATTTAATCACGATATGGAAGCTGCACAACTTAAAGTGCTGGTAGAAAGTCAGCGTGCCGGCGTGCATCTGGCAGTCAGTCCCGATGGCTTTAGAGTGGTTTTTTTTCAAGGCCACCCCGAATACGATTCGATTAGTCTACTCAAAGAATACAAACGCGAGGTATTGCGCTATTTCAGCGCTGAACTGCAAGACTATCCGCCCTACCCGGAAAACTACTTCAACGCTCCGGCAATTGAAATTCTGGAAACTTATAAACAGCGAGTCATGCAAGCTCGGAAGGATAATCGCGAGCTCCCAGACTTTCCCGAAGAATCGATCATCGAACAGCTGGATATAACCTGGCGGGACACCGCCAAAGCCGTTTTCAACAACTGGTTGGGACAAATCTATCAGATTACTCACCAAGACCGACGCATACCATTTATGCGCCACATTGATCCCAATAATCCTTTAGGATTGGATCTTTAAATCCAGTCCGGACATAAATACTCAGCGTATAACCAAAAAAACAGCACAGTTACTTTAAACTAGGCAAGCGGTTCGTCATTCCCGCCGGAATGCGGGAATCCATGCCGGAATGACGCTGTGGGTTTTCAATAATTTAGATCACGTCGTGGGTTAAACGCCGAGCAGCTACGCCCGCATAAGCTAGAGCAGGGCCATGTCCATCAGCCCCACCCGATAAAACCATTCAACCGTGATACTTTGCCAGCTTTTTAAATTCGTCCAAAGCCTTTTTCACTTTCTTGCCCGCAGCTCCATCAAGTTCGTTGTTCTTGTAGATCTTGTCCAGCAAACCTTCCGCAACTAACGCCTCCTTAATCCACCGTTTAGCAAAACGATAGTTAGTCGGCACCGCGGCCGTCTCCCCTGAACTCGGATTACGGTATTGTTCAGGTTCCGGAACCTCGGGCTCTGCAGCTTTTTGCACCGGTTTCGGTTTTGGTTTAGCTTTAGCTTTAGCTTTAGCTTTGGCTTTAGCTTTAGCTTTAGCTTTCGGTGCTGGCACTGGATCGGGCTCAGCGTGTTCGCTTATGTCCCCAGCGGTTGAAGAATAGAAGGCATAGACTACATAGCCAACTAACAACCCAGTTAATAGAAACAGTAAAGTGGTCATCTAGGTTCTCCCCCTTGTTACGATTGAGTAATCATTGATTATTATCAGCAGACCCATCTTGCTAGGAATCCACCCTCTCTTTCAAAGGCCTTCGTCAACTTGGTTTTCCAGCTAAACGATAGCCACAGCAGGAAACGTTTGATTTGAGATAAAACCACGTTCAGTTCGGTAAGAAGACTTTATACCGGTATCAGGCAATCAACCCGTAGAATAAACCCGTACTACCTAAAAAAACTAGAATAATGACTGCTAGACCGCATATCGAAAATTGCACTATGCCGCTAACCTTCAAAATCCCCTTTGCACCCCCAATCAACGTATCAAGACAAGCAATGGCAATCACTGCTGCGGGCAATTGTTAATTATTTTCGACAAATACTCAACAATTTTATTTTATGTCCATTCACCATTGGGTTTAGAGTTAGCCGAGTCGTTAGGTTAGCCATAAGTTAAACCCCGAGCTACAATCTAAATTAAACTCCAAGCTACGCGGCAATTTTGAGACGCTCAGGCACAATACACAGACCAAACGATTACGGTGAATACTAATCATTTAAAACCAATTCTAGATCGACGCGATAATGGGGACGCACTCCAACTACCGCGTTAAAAGAACGTTCCGGCTGGCAGCGATTCTTATAGCGAGTTTCGCACTAGTAATCACTGCACTGATCGGCATTCCCGAATTGCTACTAAGCGCATTCGAAGATCCCAAAGAAGCCTTCAATAAAGGATTCCCAGCGATTTTGGTCGGCTTGTTGGCAATCCTTTTTTACACTTCGCCCAACCGGAATAAAAAATCGCTTGAAGAAAAAAGCGATCACACGATAAACGGCGTCACTGCAAAAGAGGACCTGATTTCATCGATCAATAACGCCAATATCATTATCCTTCGCTGGGGACCGCACGGCCGCATCAACAGTATTAATAGTTTCACGGAAAAATTTATTGGCTATTCGAATCAATCCATCGTTGGAAAAGAGATCATAGGAACCTTAGTCCCAGCCGTCGAAAGTACCGGTCGTAACCTTAAGGAATTTTACCAGCGTTTGCAGCTTCACCCATGTAAGCACCCTCACCACGAATGCGAACTGATTACAAATGATGGTTCCAAAGTGTGGGTATGCTGGGTCAATCACCCGGTATTTAATACCCGCGGTGATTTGGTCGAAATAATATCGATAGGTCACGACATTACGGAACGTAAAAGCAAAGAACGAAAACTGCTGCTAACTGCGTCCGTATTCGATTACAGTATCGAAGGCATATTAATCACCGATCCGAACGGCCATATCTTACGCGTCAATAAGGCATTCACTGATATCACTGGACTCTCAGCCAATCAAGTTACCGGGAAAACACCAGCAATTTTTAGCTCAGGTCGACACGATAGCGATTTTTTCGAAAAACTGTGGGATTCGCTAACGTCCAAAGGCTCATGGCAAGGAGAAATATGGAACCGGCGACAAAGTGGCGAATTGTTTCCGGCCTGGCTCAGCTTAAGCGGTGTTAAAAACAAAAAGCAGGTAACGACACATTATATCGGACTGCTCACCGATATCACGGATAAAAAGATATCCGAACAGCGCATCCGACAACTCGCTTTTTTTGATGAGCTTACCCAACTGCCTAACCGGGTTCTATTCATGGATAGACTTAGTCAATCACTGGCTAAGGCAAGTCGTGAAAAACTCTATGTTCCGTTGTTGTATGTCAACCTGAACCGCTTCAAGTCCATTAACGATTCACTAGGTCACGACCAAGGTGACACACTACTCAAACTTGTTGCTGAACGACTTAAACAATTGGTGCGCGATTCCGATACGATTGCTCACATGGGCGGTGATGAATTTACCATTATCGTTGAACCCGTCACGGACAAGAATGAAGTATTGCGGATTGGATCCCGTATAGCAAAAAGCATCGTGGAATCCATGGCTCTTCCGTACGACCTTAACGGCTATGAGGCATTTATTTCAGCCAGTATCGGTATTGTAGCGTTTCCGGAAGACGGCAAACATCCTACCGAATTGTTGAAAAACGCGGATACCGCGGTAACCCACGCAAAGCAACGGGGCTCGAATAATTATCTGTTCTACGAATCAAATATGAATGCCACCGCGATGAAACGCATGCAGATGGCAACGGATATGCACCGAGCATTGGAAAAGGGTGAATTCGAACTGTACTACCAGCCCACCGTGGACATCAGAAGCGGGAAAATCAACGGCGCGGAAGCGCTTATCCGTTGGCAACATTCAAGCAGGGGCACTATATTTCCGCTTGAGTTTATTTCTTTGGCCGAAGAAACCGGCTTGATCGTACCCTTAAGCGAATGGATTTTCGCGGAGGCAATTCGACAAACTAAAGAATGGCAAGATGCCGGCATAAGCCCTTTCCGAATCGCGGTGAATATGTCGGTACACAATCTTCGATCGAAGGAACTATTGAAATTCATTAGCCGAATGCTCGAAGAAATCGGACTTCCAGCCAACTCGGTTGCTCTGGAACTCACGGAAAGCATCTTTATGGACAATGTTAAAGATATAAAGTCGGTTCTGACCCAGCTTGACGATATCGGAATAAGATTATTGATCGATGATTTTGGAACCGGTTATTCATCACTCTCTCGGCTCAAAGAATTACCCGCGCGCATGCTCAAAATAGACCGATCCTTCATGCGGGATATCCCGGAAAACACTGACAATAAAAGTCTGGTTACAGCAATGATTGCCATGGCCCACAGTCTAAACATGCAAGTCATTGCGGAGGGCGTTGAAAACAAGCAACAACTGAATTTCTTAGTGGAACAGGACTGCGACGAAGTTCAAGGGTTTTTGATCAGCCGCCCGGTCCCGGCGGCGCAGTTCAAAAAACTCATCAGCGAAGCGCATCAAATTTATACACCTCACCTGATTAACTGAGTCCTTGTTTGGTTATAACTTTTTGACCATCGCCAGCGCGTATTCGTAGGCTTCAGGAAAATCGATCAATGCGGCTTTCTCGGATTCTTGCATGTACTTGAATAAACCCATTTCAGTTTTGTATTTAATATTGCCGATGGCCAAGGGTCCAATAGCACTGAACGTTCCCCCCGAATATTCTATTGGGACATTTAAATCCTGCATTCCAACTCCTGCAACGCCACTCGGTGGTACGGCATTAGTATCGGCTACCACAAGCAGGTTATTCGCTGTATTCAGTTCTTCCATCTCCAAAATTCTGATTCCCGCCTTGGCAACACATATAACAACGTCGACACCTTTTAACGCAGCAACTTTTTCTTCATGGGTCAGTGCGGAAATCCAATCGACATTAGCTTGGTAACGTTCACAAAACCGAGCAGCTACGTGTTCATCATCATCTGCCGTCAGTCCACATAAGCGCGTCGTTGCGCCCTCTTTTGCAGCCAGAACAGCGGAACACAAACCCACGGGGCCGGTACCGAAAACTGCCACGGTACGCCCTTGTAAACTACTGTTATGGTTATCTTCCAACGTTTTTTGAACCAAGGAAAGAACACTTGCTGAAGTAGTATAAGCGCCATTCGGATCAGCAAACACGCCGACCTCAAAATCACCAACCATTGCTTTTTTGGCATTTTGGAACATGTCAGCAGCCAGATGAACATCACGTCCACCGATAAAAATTCCGGTATCATTAAAGCGTTTGGGTGGACGGGAAAAAATCGCATCCTGAACCATTGCGGTAACACATTCCGGCTTAATATTAGTCAGGGGAAGGATTTGATCGAAACCGGCATCCGCTGCAATCGTGACATCAAACGGACTAATATTGTTGCCAGGATTGAGACTGTATAGAATTTTTTGAGCCATGGTTATTTTTCCAAATAAACATTGTTAAAATATCAAGTATAGACTCTGTACTGGAAAGTCATGGGCTCCTAGAACAATAAATTAAACATAAGCTTCATGTATTTATTCAGCGAAATTAAAGCCCCCCATAACAGCCTAAGATTGGCCGCGAATTTACCTGCCAATAGAGACCGTGTAGAGTCGTATCCAATGCAGTATACCGCTGAATCAATCATGCATCGGAATTGACTGTAACGCCGCCAAAAGTCACCCTCCTACAAACTAATTTGACCAACAATGGATGCAAGGGATAAAGAAAGCTACTTAGAGATTCGTCACGATGCGGCGGGTCTACTCGAAATATCGAATCAATACACCCTGGCTTTTGATAGCCAACGTTTTTCAAAAAAAATCGTCGTGGCTTTAAAAGGTAATTACAACGAAGCCATTGCAGCGAATATCCCAGCTGACCAAGTCATTTTCCTTAACTTATCCTCCTTGAGCGGTTTTAACCTGACTGCAGTGATAAAGCTGGTCAGACTATGCAAAACACACCAGGTTTCGTATATAGTTGCGCACCGATACAAACCCGCGTTTATTGCCGGCCTGGTCGCACTATTCTATAAACCGGTCACGGTTTTTGCGGTAATGCACGGGAATCATCAGTTCGACCGTCTGAGCCGCCGCTTGGCCGCGAAACTATTATTCGCCAGGAATAACTTTAAATTCATCGGTGTTTCGTGCTCAACCAAAAGCGATATTAACGCGTCGCTGCCGACAAAAAACTCAGCTGACGTCGTGGCTGTCCAAAATTGCATTGATATTGAAAACACCCGCAATCAACTTTTAGACCGTCAGACAGCCAGATCACATTTGAAAGTGAATCCCAACCTTTTCGTATTCGGAAACATTGGACGACTTTCGCCGACCAAGGATCAGTCGACCCTGCTGCGCGCGTTCCACTTCGCTCGACCGAAAATGCCGGATTCAGTATTGGTTATCATCGGTGGTGGCAGATTCGAAGCGCCACTGAAGCAAGAAGCAAAACAGCTTAATATCGATCAGCACGTGATATTCACTGGGTCAATTGATCAGGCCTGGAAATACATGAAAGCCTTCGACTGTTTCGTTTCAACTTCGGTCACCGAGGGTTTTGGACTTGTAATTGTCGAAGCCATGGCCGCAAAAATCCCATTGATCGCCACTAATATCGGCAGCTTCAAAGAAATAGTTGGAAATACAATTGATTTACAAGAATGCGGCAACTCCAAATTGATCGGCGAGGCACTACTGAAACAGTATGCAATGACAAACGCTGAACGTACCGAACTGGGAGACTCGTTGTACCAGCGCGTACAAGCCGAGTTTTCCGTTGAAACCTTTCGCAAACGTATTAGGAGGCTTTACGCTACAAGCTGATGACTAATTCCAAAAATATCTCGCTAAGCGACGCGAACAAAATTTTATTATTGGGCGCTGGACGCATGGGCGATATGCTGTTCGCCACACCCGCGATCAAAATGTTGCGTGATTTTAAGCCCAAAGCACAGATCGACCTGATCGTGTTTTCAGAATTATCGCGCGAAACCGTGGCCTACAACCCCGCTATTAACAACATTTTCGTTTCACCCAACCGGTGGAAGGCAAAACAGTTGGGCAAACAATACGACATTGCCGTTGCGGTACACCAGAGCCGAGAGATTCAAGGCATCGCGAAATACCTGCACAATCCCAAACTGTACAAAAGAGATTCGGGCCGCATGCATATGAAAATGTTTCCGATCAGTTTTGTGCGCAATTTGTTGGATAAACCCGACTTGCCCTATCCTGAATCTTACGAACTATTTCCACAACCTGAACATTTCACCCGCATGAAGGATTTACTTGTCGAACGCGGTGTGGATTTCGAACAGGACACGTTGATTTGCTGCCACATGGGATGCAAACGCGTCGCACAACGCGGGGCACGCTGGTTCAAAGGCAAAAATATTGCGGGTGATACCAAATGCTGGGAGTTCGGAAACTATGCCCACCTCGCGGAAAGACTGTCCAAGGAATACCCCAACGTCAAATTAGTATTGACCGGTACCCAAGGCGAGCAACGTATTGCCAAAGAATACTTGTCGGATCTAGCGAATATTATCGATATCATCGGCCAAACATCGGTATTGGAATTGGCGGCATTAATGACCCTATGCCAAAAATTTCTGTCCGCAAATACCGGACCTCTGCACATCGCGTGCACGACCGACATCCCACTGGTTACACTTATCGGTAAGCATGACCCCGCCGTTTATGGCCCATCCCCACAAGCCCCACACAGGATCGTACTCAGGAATTCGGACTCGGTCGACGATATTTCAGTCGATGATGTCCATGACGCATTGTTTGCTATTTAGGGGGATAGGAGATACCTTTTGATCCTTCGCAACTACTCGTCTTGCCCTCTGGTGGAAATCCCGAGTTAGCACTAGCCGTAATGATTAACTAACTCATTAATCATTTCTCGAATCCTGCTTTCCTGTTGCTCGATGCTTGCGCACAGCTGAAATTGGACCAACGCTCGAACTAAATTATGTTCTGGGAAATCAACTTTGAAGTAAGAGTTTCCATCCAGATAATCGGTCAGGAAGCGTATACCCAGTTCCAACGGCAATAAGCGAATCGAATCGTATAGATAACGGTAATCGAGCTCGGTCAAAATATCGCCAGCAGCAGACAGATATTCTTTGAGGATAAGCCGGCAAATGTCCACATCAAAATGAACCGCGCTAGTATCTCCATTCTCCCTTTGACGATTGCACGCCGACCGCAGGCAGTCACCGATATCGTATTGGAAAAGGCCCGGCTTGACCGTGTCTAGATCGATTATACTGACGGCCCGCTGATCGTAGATATCAAACAAGATATTGTTGATTTTCGGGTCTCCGTGAATGGTCCGCATGGCTAGATGCCCGTTAGCTTTAGCCTTCTCAAGCACGTCGACTACCGACTTACGCGCGTTTATAAACTTAACCCCAAAGCTAAGCTCGACCGATTCGGGTAAATCCCGAGCCCGCTGTAGACTCGTTTCATAACAGCTAAAATAACGCGGGCAGTCGTGAAATCCGGGCAAGGTATCATGCAGGCTCCGCGCATCCATGTCAGCGATAAGACGATGGAATTGACCCAAGGCAAAGCCAATCTGCTCGGCATCCGAATCGTTGCGAATAGCCTCCAGTGTTTGCGTATTGGGAATATATTCCAAGGCCCGCCAATAGTCATCGTTGGCATCTATAAAATAAGATTTCTCATCCTGGGTCAAGTGTACGCGAGGCAGCCGCAACTGCATCTCGTGCCCACCGCGATCGATCGCGTTTTCTACGTGAGTCACCAGACTCGAAAGATTCGCCATTACCCATTCGGGGTGCTGGAATATATTTTTATTGAGCTTTTGCAGGACAAAAGCGGGTATTGTACCCGCATTCGATTTGACCAAGTAGGTATCATTGACCAGTCCGTTACCCAAAGGTTCGACGCTGGAAACCGTTTCGCCCGCCAAAAAGTTCTGCGCGATTCTCTGTACCACTTGCATAGACCTTAGATCTTTTGGGACGCAGCACTGGCCACTAGCAGATCAACCAAATCACTTGAATTATCGCTGACCAGAATCAGATCGCGAACCTCAGCGCGCACAAATCCATGCGCGATAGCATGATCGATGGTCGCGATAAACGGATCGAAATACCCACAAACGTTCAACAAACCAATCGGTTTATCGAGTTGTCCAAGTTGGGCCCAAGTATAAACTTCCAACAGCTCATCCAAAGTCCCAAGCCCACCGGGTAAAGCGATGAACGCATCCGACAAATCCATCATCAGCTGCTTGCGCCCCAACAAATCATCGGTAATGTGCAGCTCGGTCAGCTCGTCATGCAACACTTCCGCACTGCACAGATGTCGGGGAATCACACCCACGACACTGCCATTCAATGTTAGCGCTTGGTCTGCAAGCACGCCCATCAACCCTATACTACCCGCGCCGTATACGACAAGCAGCTTGCGCTCAACTAAAACCGCCGCCAATTCTTGAGCAGCAGCGGAAAATTCAGCTCGATCGCCTAGCGAAGAACCACAAAAGACACAGACGGATTGCATATTAGAAATGCACCTTGACGGGTAGAACCAACCTTGGCTTTAACATAACCAATTTTTATCAAAGCCTATCCGATAAACGCTTTAAACCGAAGCGCAAAAAATAATTCCAAACCAACGCATACTTAAACACTCTAGGAACAGTGCCAAGCGATACAAAGCCAATCCAAATACGCCGCCAGTGCCGCTGTACTGCCGCCTCTCCCCCGTTCACGCGAACCTCATCTAGATACAAGCCGATGGCCTCCCGTGCGATCGCGGAGTGCCCCGAGGCCAAATTGTCGATGGATAAATGCACGCGTACGATTCTGGCGTCTATCCCCCAATATTCCAAAGACTCGGCCAGACGCAGATAACCGGCGCCCAAGCCGCTCAGTTCGATAGCCATATTCAAACCCAAAATCTCGGGTAGATAACTTTGAGGAAACTGCGAAATCGCCAGCAGGTACACCGGCAGATCAAAAGCCGAATCCAGAAAACCCGCATGTTGGGAAAATTCAGGCGTATCAAATTCCGGCAGTTGAATTTGCAGACTGGCCAGCAAGCGCCGGTAGATATTGGGATGATTTTCGACAGGCTGCCCATTACCGATTTCATCCGCGTAGATTGACCCAAGGCGTTCAGCAATCTCAGGATTAGTGTCTATCACACGTCCTGTGTTCTGCAGCCAGCAACCATCGACCAACAATGTCGGCGCGAATTGCTCGACGCCCCAAACGTATACTTCTTTACTAAATCGGGGATAACCCGAGACCGGTTGGTACGCATCCATTTCATTCCGGTACAGCGTTTCTATACACTGGTGGAAGCGATCGTGGCAGTAGTCAAACCATGGCAATTCTGTAGCTCGCGAAAATCCGGACCAACGCTCCACCGCCCGCAGGACCCTTGCGACAAAAGACTTCGCAATTGGCAAAACATCACGGTGCCGGTCCACGTTGACCAGCCGGTAATATAATTCACGGTTTGATAGCTTTTCAAGCCGAGCATTCTGTTTAACGGAGTTCGCCGACAGATTTAGCGCTTCTGAACGAACCAGGCTTGCTGACGTAGATCTATGCGAAGCACTTCTGAGCCACTGCAGTATTAACTCGATTTCCGGCTTGGTAAAAACGCCAAACATGGGCCCCTCAGGTCCGGTCAGTTGCTTTACGAAGGGGCTTTTCTCGGGGTGATCAGTGTCAAAATAACTTGATGCGGCCAGGGCTCGCAGAAATTCTTCACCGTGGGTTAACCCCGTCGCGAACCACTCATCCAATGTTTTGTCACCCACGCGTACCGACCGGTGGTACCCTTGGGCATAGTTGGCTTTTTGCCGCAACAGGCGCAAAACATCGTCAGCCGCATTGGGCGGATGGTGTAGTTGGACTTCTAACTGCGCCCAAAGAGCGTCGTGCAGCGTTTCATAAAGCCGGATTCCCGACCAGATTCTCCGGTATTGACGACTAACCTCTGCCGGATCATCAAACGCACTGATATAGGCACTCACTGCGCCCAGGCTGATCGTGCGCAAATCATCGTTGCCCCCTGCGAACAATGACGCTCCCTTGCCTTGCGCCACCCGACCTACATCGTGCGTCTTATTTAGCCATGCGACAAATGCCAACAAAGGAGATCCATACGCGTGCGCTAGCGTATAGCCAAGAATTTCGGCTAAGTATGTCCTGGACTGCAGCGCCAAGCAAAGTTGCACGGCAGCAACGCGGAACGATGCATCGAGCACAGTGCGTTGCTGGCAAAATGCTTGGGTATAAATGCCCGGCATACTGGGACCGTAGTGCAACATCAGGGTGCGGTATCGGCTAGTTATGCGGCCACCGGTACCATCAGAAACTAATTGGGAGTAAATCCGAAACAGGCGCGCTGATACTTCGCTATGCGCATTCGCCGCTTGGAACGAAGTATTAAGCCATGACGCTTCGGTCAAAGCCAGTGGAGCGAATTGCTCCAGGATATAAGCGCGTTGCCTGTCATCCAAGCTGCGGGTAATCGGCAAGTTTTTAGCCCTGGTATCGAAATGACGCAGTAAAACAGTTTGATTAATTTCTCGAGCACTAGAGTCAGCCTCATCTCGACTCGTTTCATCAAAGCAGTGTTCGACCTCAGCTTTCGCCGCGGCCGCCACACACGGAAAACTTTCCGTGTTGATCAGTTGGTAGAACAGTTGGCGATAGCACGAACTGCCGGACCCGCTGGGCACTACCTCAGGATTAACCAAAGTCTCCACAATCAAGACTGTTCCCCCGGTTTATAAAATAGCGTGTCGTTGATAACCAACGCATCCAAACCCGTGGTCAGGAACACGCTGACCGCATCCTCAACCGAATGCATGATAGGCTTTCCCATTATATTGAAACTCGTGTTCAGCAGCATCGGGACGCCGGTTATTTCATGGAAGGCTTCGATTAATTCGAAAAAGCGTTGATTCCATTGCGGCTTCACCGTTTGCAAGCGCCCGCTTTGATCGACATGAACCACCGCGGGAACGATATCGCGGGCCGAATCCTTAAAGCGCAGGGTGCGCTCCATATAACGCGATTCCTGGTATGACTCGAAATATTGTTCGCCATATTGGTGCAATACGGCTGGGGCGAAAGGCCGAAATGCTTCACGAAATTTAACCGTCGCATTGATCTTATCCTTTATCCCGGGATCCCGCGGGTCCGCCAAAATGGACCGGTTGCCCAGCGCCCTAGGGCCAAATTCCGCCCGACCTTGCACCCACCCGACCAGCTTACCCTCAGCCAGCAGCTTTGCGGTTTCCGTACAAATCGTATCGGGCAGGTGTCGAATACTCAAGCCCTGTCCGAAGCGGACCAAGCGTTGCACCGTATCTTCGCATACCACCGATCCCAGGTACGCCGACAGACTCTGCGGATGTAACCGCGTTGACACCGGACGAACCTCATCGTGGGCAAGGAACGCGGCACCCAAAGCCGTACCATCATCCGCCGGAGCCGATGGAACGTGCACTGCCTTAAACTGCGTACGCGCCAGTATTTGACCGTTAAATGATGAGTTTAATGCACAGCCTCCACATAAAACCAGATTTTCCGAAAACCCAAGCGCGTACAGTCCGCTTAATAGCCGCTGCATTAGCTCCGAGAAAAAATATTGGCCTGTATAGGCCAGGTTGGCACACTGCGTCTGATCGCTGTTGTCGATCATCACCTCGATTTGCTGTAATCCAGAATACACCGATTCCAATTGCTGCCGCAAACCCAAACCTTCCACAGTAATCATGGCTTCAAATAGTCGGAAAATCTCCGCGTCCAAACTGCCGTAAGCGGCTAAACCCATCACCTTCCATTCTTCTCCTTCAAGCCAATCAAAACCGCACAATTCAGTTAGCTTCATATAAAAAAAGCCCAAACTCTCAATACCCGACAATTCACTGTGCAACTCAAGTCGGCCTTGACGATATCGATACACAGCCAGAGAACCCTTCTCACCAAAAGAATCAACCACCATACACACGGCTTCTTCGAAGGGGCTGCTAAAGCAAGCCGCGGCGGCATGCGTCAAATGATGATCAAAATGGCGGAAAACGATAGTACTGTCAGGATAAGATTCTCTGAGTTTTCTCGCCAGATTTACGCCGCCTTGCGCCATACTGCGGGTTTGGCACGCGAGCATGTGGAATAGCTTGTACTTTTCCAAAAAGGTTGAGCGGTTTGCGAAGCGTTTGCGCAACAAGCCCTGGGGCGTAAAATAATCGGCAAGCGCGCAAAAATGCTCATAAAAAGGTCGGCGTTTACGCCAATTCAACCCAATTCTAAAATTGGCATCATCGCCACAATAATCGTGCAATACCGTGGCGATCCAATTCAGAGTGTCCGGCTGACAATTCAACGCGCGTTTGATCTGCAGATGGCGCTCGGTTGCTTCGGCAAAGATCACCTCTCGGTGCTGATTTACAATCGCGACCGCGGGGTCATGATAAGTAACCGATAATCCGATGTAATATTCAGGCTGCATACAACTTGACTTAGCCATCGAATGTGAAAATACTAATCATGATAGCGGCATTTGACCCAAGACCTATTGGCGGATTCATAACAACTACAATATCGAGAATATGGCCATCGAGCAATCAAGCTGGCTGAAACGACTAAAACCTTCGCCACATTTACTTTGCCTGGTGTTACCGCTTTACGCGTTGTGTTTTTTGGCAACCGGACCGCACACCGATTGGACTGCATTGCTTTGGGTGATCCCGGTTTGGTTAACCGTAGTAGCGGACCTTTACAGTCCTCAAGTGCGAAGCTCAGCGAAAAATGGATCGAAACCCGCACAATTTGACGTCATCCTCTATCTACTATCGGGATTACAGCTGGTAAACATCGCGTTACTCCTGATCATGGCCAGCCAACTCAGCTGGACCACCAGTACTGAAATATTTACCACGCTGTGCAATCTGTTCGCAATTAAAGTCGTAATAGGAACCAGCTCGAGCTTTTCCGGAATCGTGGTTGCACACGAGTTGGTCCATCGCGCCAAACCTCATTTAAAAAACTTGGGGCGCTTACTGCTGTCGCTGGAATGCTACGAACACTTTGCCACCGAACATATCCGCGGTCACCACAGTAGAGTCGGCACTAAAAACGACCCTGCAACCGCCTATCTAGGTGAAAGCTTCGAGACGTTTTGGCGCCGAACCGTTCCAGCTCAATTCAAAAGCGCGTGGCGTCTGGAGAACCAGCGCCTTGGGATTACCACACCGCGCATTTGCCATAAACGCTTGTTACAGCACCGAGTTTTTCAGGGATTGATCTTTGAATGCGGACTGGTTCTTGGCATATTCTGGTATTTTGGAGTCACCGCGCTAGCCGCGTTTGCCATACAGGCTTATGCAGCGGTCCACAAACTGGAAACGGTCAACTACATCGAACATTGGGGTTTATCGCAATGCTCGAATAACACTGGAAAACAACTATCGTGGGATACCGACTCCTGGTTTACGCTGTACACGCTAGTCGGTTTATCCCGACACACCGACCACCACCAATTCTCCAACCGCACATACTCCCAGCTCTGCCACAGACCGGAAAGCCCCAAGCTACCCTACGGCTATTTTGCGATGGTATTTCTGACGGTTTTTCAGAACAAACGGTTTCAGGATTTGGCGGTCGAGGAGCTTGAGTCGCGGGGGTTGATTAAAGAATAAACAAGAGCTATTTAACAAGCCACGTAGGGTGCATTTCATGCACCACTTCCTAACTACAAATGCAACAGATTTTGCTTGAAAATGTGTTTGGACGATGAACATTCGATTATCGAAACTAGAACAAGATAGAGGGCTGTCGTTACAATTATGGAATTAGTGCATACAATGCACCCTACTGACTTTTATTCGGCAAATCCTATGAAAAACATCACCCTGAGCGCTGATGAAAAATTGATCAAAGCTGCTCGAGAAATAGCCAAGCATAAACAAACGACGCTGAATGCAGAATTCCAGCGTTGGATTGAGAACTATGTATCTAGGCGCAATCGGGTGAATAATTATCTCAAGTTGATGGATGAACTGGCTTACGTTTCAACCGACGGAAGAAGTTTTAGCCGTGATGAGATGAATGAAGGGTGATACAGAAAGCCACGTAGGGTGCATTCCATGCACCACATCCAAACTACGAATGTAACAGAAATTGGTGCATAAAATGCACCCTACTAGAATTTGATAGGATTGGCTATGCCGAATGACGGCTTTGAAAAATCAATAAATGAACAACGGTCTTCTGCTCACCTCCACTACGCGGACTGGTCATCTTTGAAATTTGATCAAGATGCACACTCATTCGAGACTCAGAACCCCGAGACGCAAAAGAAACACATAGAGGCTTTGCTGGACGCGGTCAACAGCTCCTCCCACCATGTGCGCAATTTCTATATCAGCTTTTTGCTGATTGGGCTGTATATCGCGATCATCATCTGGTCGACCACCGATATAATGTTACTCAAAGAAACCCCTGTAAATCTGCCGCTGCTCAATGTCGAGCTTCCGATCACCGGATTCTATACCTTCGCGCCCTTTTTCTACCTATTGCTCCATTTCAACCTGTTATTACAGCTGCGACTGCTGTCCGATAAACTGCACCGTTTCAACCAATACGCGGCCGAACTTCCCAACAGCGAGCTACAACAATATTTTTACACGCGCTTGTTTCCGTTCGCCTTCAGTCATACGCTGAGCGGACGCCAGCATACCCGCTTCCTGAAATTTCTGCTCACAACCATGGTCTGGGTCACCGTGGTCTGGCTGCCGTTGGGCTTATTGATCGGCCTGCAGGTTGGTTTTCTGGCCTATCACAGCCAGCATGTTTTGTATTTACAGCGTTGGGCGATCGCTGTCGACCTGATTTTCCTCACGATATTTTGGCCTATTATTCGGGCACCGAACGGCAATTGGAACAAATGGGTATTACGCGCGACAGGATTGCGCTTTGTTTTCGCTTTGCTGTCCCGTTTC
>CAZVFR010000046.1:12297-16112 GCA_964626505.1 uncultured Methylococcaceae bacterium | reverse complement strand
TCTTTCAGTGATAAAATAATCTTGATTTTCTTTCTTAAATTCGATGGTAGACCCTAATTTCTCCTAATTTTTCCGACCTGACCCTAATTTTTCTCTAATTTTTCTGCTGATTTCTCCTTGTACTCGAATAAATTTGCGGACAACCTGAGCAGTTGCCCGCGTTTATTAATTCGCCGATTCGTAACGATCCGCTCCTATCACATTGACTGGAATTGAGCCGATACATATGATCAATATAGTATATGCTTGATGAGGCGGCCGCTATGATCGGGGCTCTACAATTTAATGTATTAGCCGCGTAAACGATATCTGAATTTAGTGACCCTGGAGATATAAATGGAGAAAACAACATTGCAATCAGACAGACGCTCTTCGACGTTGCCGAAAATTTCTAGCACGACGGGAATAGCGATACGTCTGTTTGTTACCTGCTGGTTGATTTATTCACTCCATTTTACCACCAATATTGTACGCGAGCTGTATCTGACGATGTCTATCGGAGACCACTTTTCTTTTAAGGTCGATGAGTATGCCAATATGCATCCGGACCTTTTCGAGAAGGAAGGCTATGGGTGGCACATCGGTAGTAATCCAGGGGTTTCAATGGTTGCAGCGGTACCTTATGCGCTATTGCGGCCAATAACTGACCGAATAGTCGAAAAGGTTCGCGAGTCGAGGTCAACCGGCGCTAATAGTCAGCCACCTGAATATGACTCGCCGTGGCCGATGGCCCGAGAATTTTTCAAGGAATCCTGGAAGCGCGGTTTTGATATCAAGTTTGGGATGGTTGCCATGATTACGCAGATATTGTGTATGGCGCCCAGCTCGGCCCTGGCTGTAGTTCTTATGTTCTACTTGCTGCGCAGGCTATTTGAATCAGATAAAGCCGCGATGTGGCTGTCACTGTTGTATGCCTTTGGTACACCGGTATTTTTTAGAACCGGTTTCTTAAATCATAATCTCATGCTTGGGCATATCGCTTTTCTAGGTTTTGTCGCACTTTGGAACCCTTGGGAATCTACGCGATGGAGTATTCGTGCTCGGTATTTGCTCGCTGGTTTCACAGGCGGCGTGGCTGTTCTATTTGATTACAGTGGCAGCGTGATTCTTTTGGGCTTGTTTTTATATGCGTTAGCAAAGAGCATACAACAAGGCCTGGTTACAGATATGTTTCGTCATGGGTATTGGTTCATTCTGGGTACGTTGCCTCCGATATTCCTATTGTGGTTCTATCAGTGGGCGAGTTTTGGAAACGCGTTTCTACCGGGTCAGCATTGGATGCCGCCCGTGGAATGGATAGACCTGGGATATCAGGGCTTTAGTTTGCCACGCTTGGATCTGTTCTTATCTTTGGGCTTCGATTATCGCTATGGGCTTTTTACCAGCTGCCCATTGATGATTGCGGCTTTGCTTGTTCCATTCTTTAATCGTGGTGACAAAGCTGTGCTGCCGCAGCTTGAAATGCGGTCGCTTCTATTATTATTTGTAGCATTCTGGGTGTTTTTTAGTTGCGTTAGTTACACTCAATTGCAATTTAACACCGGAATTCGTTATATGGCGGCTATTTTCCCCTTCCTTTTCGTATTGTCCGCCGTGGTTTTGGCACGGCTATCCGCCAGTGTGGTTTACTTTTTGGCGGTGTTTTCGGTCGTTGAATCGTGGGCTTTAGCGATGCATCGAGATGTGGAAAGAGGACTGGGATTGCTTGACCCGATTGCAACTGTCTTTTTCGGAGGCTTCAAGCTTCCGGTGTTGACGGTATTGTCCCGTATGGGCCAATCGTATGGAGAGTATTTTTCAAACGGAGTTTCCCCATTACCCATATTTTTGCTTGTTGGCGCGATAATTTTCGGGATTTGGTATCCGTTTAAAAAATTGGTGTAAAAATACGCTTGGCGGTTTTAACCGAAACAAAGATCGAGCTAAGGATTGTCATTCTGGTGAGATATGCTTCGTGTAATACTTCTGCGTTGCATCACGTCATAGGGGCCGATTGTGCGGATTTTGGTGTAATTGCTGTGTATAAAGTCATCTAATACTTGCGCGCCACTTTCGGAAAGATTGGCCGCGCGTCTCGCTTTGGCGGCATTTAAAACCTGATCGGAAAAAATGTGATCCAGGATAATGACTGATGTTTTCGACGTTTGGAGGTCCCGAATCATTTCAGCTTGAATATCGGCGCGATCGACAATACCGGGGTGGAGTTGGTCATGTCGGGTGGGGTTGAGACGATCGAGAATAAAATAAATTTTAGGGTCTCCGGTCACGGTGACATCATGACGATGCAGGCCAAGAAATACCTTTTGGCCAGGCGCTGCAAGTTCATTCACAAATTCCCTAAGTTTGGCCAGATTTTTATGTAGGTTTGGGGCGACCTTAATTCCCGAGATTTTAGGCAAACCTGATTCTATTTTTGTTTCCTTGCTTGATATTTGCCAGTCGTAGAAAGATTTCACCGAGAGCGCGGTAATCCATCCTGCCATGACGGCTAATCCAAGCACCATGATGCAAATGCGTCCTGCGGCAACAAGTTCTTGATCAATCAAGCGGTAGGACAGTACGCCAAGCGATACGGCGTACACGGAAATCGAAATTATATTCGTATTGATTTGAACGTGTGCCGAACTATAGTGAAATAAAAATGCAACAACAAATATGCTGCTGGGTGCAAGGTATTTTGCGTTCTGTTTACCCAGGGCAAAGCCCATGGCAAACAGACTTGATAGAACAACAACAAGTGGCAGATTAAATTGTATATAACGGAAAATATTAAACAATATTTGCATCCGCCAAGGATCATAAATCCCAATGGGTAACAGTGTTGGATAGGATTCGGGACGTGCGAAACTAAACATCGTGCCGGGAAAAACGATTAGATCTTGCCACATGTCCATGCCGGCGAGAGAGGCAAAGTAAGCCAGAACTGGTATTGCAATAACTGCGGCGGCGGCTATAAATATCGCCAGTTCAATGACAATCGAATAGATTCGATTTTTTAAGGTCAATGGGTTGACTATATGGTGAATGACTATACCCACACTGATCGCTACACCCGAATAGACGGCAACATCATGCTTGATTAAAACCGCTAGCCCGATCGCAAACCCGGCGCACGCAAGGCCGGCCAGAGACCTCTGCATAAAATGACGAGTAGTAAAATAATAGCCAACTAAAACCAGTAATAGAGTGGGTGGGTAGGGACCCAGACCCAGATAATACCGAGTGGAATACGTAGCCGCTAAGCAGATTGCCGTGCAAGCTAATGCGAGAGCTCTTTTGTCTACCAAGTTGAGTATCAGCCGATAGTAGATGCACACAGCAGCCGCACACAATAGTGAAGAGCCGATATATTCCACCAATAAGTGGGTGCCAAATAGCTTAAACAGAAAAGCAAGCAGGTAAAACGAACCGGGCGCATAGATCGTCCAAAAATCCCGATACGGGATTTGCCCTGCCAATATTCGTTCGGCCGCAACCGTAGAGGGATGGATTCGGAAGGTGTTGAACCATTGGGTTGAATACAACGCCAATGACACTGCAAATATTATTGCAACAACTAACCATTCGTTACGGTTTATGGGGGATGTTTTTAGATTATTCATAGGGAACTTTTGTTTAATGCAGAGAGCAGATCAAGGCACTGCGGTCAGGCTTTTTTAGTTGGTCGACTCGCTGTACAGCTGTTTTGCGGATACAGGGCCTCTTACGATACGGTAACCCGTACCTGTTAGTGACGGTCCTTCAACCAACCAAACATCTCGGTCAGGGTAGGCGTGTAATAATTGCGAGCGTATTTCCGGATTTCGATCCAATGC
>CAZVFR010000046.1:0-12287 GCA_964626505.1 uncultured Methylococcaceae bacterium | reverse complement strand
ATTATCCGACTTCGGTATTGGCGAATTATACGTTGCGGCGGACATGTAATCGGGGTCGCGTTCACCTTGAATCAATACCAAACTGGTGCTGAAGTTGTTTTGTTGCGCGAAGATGCGAATATCGCTGCGCATATTGCGGTAATGGTGGTATTTATCGATGGCTCTCCAGGGTACAAAATTCATCGATGCAGTCAGACTGAGAACCAAAATAAAGCTAGTCAATTGGGTAATTCTTTTGTCTGTCATTCCCCCTGCAAGAACTAATAGCCCACGCACCGTCAGTACAATCCAGGGCAATAGCGTCAAATACCAGTAACGTGCGCTAAAATCAGGCCCCCCGCTGAACCAATATAAACAGTGGAGACCAATAATCATCACAAGAACTGATAGCATCCAGTAATCTTGTCTGCGCATTCGGCCCGACAACAACAGTGCAACGACTAAAAACAACGAGCCGGTACTCCAACCGAATAATTCGATATTAACTGAGAAAAAATTGAGATTATTGTTGATCAGAACGTCCAAAAACCCATGTCCGGGAAAAGGATCAAAAGCACCCCAGCCTAAGCCTTTTTCGGGGCCAAAGCCCAATGAATTAGAGCCTTCGCCGTAGTACTTATCGGTATACGCCATGATCGGGAATTCGCTGGCGTTACCGGTTAGAAATTTGTTGTAAGGTAATATCGCTGAAGCGACTATTATCGTGGCTAGGACATAAGCGGATATTAGCTTGAATTTTGGACCCCACCCTTTGATACCCAAGCACCAAAAGCCTAATAGTACTGCCACAGCGAGTCCTTCCAATGGCCGGATCCAGCTGGTAACACCCAAAGCACACCCGCCGACCAATGCCCAAACAAAACTTTGTGTGCGTCGCATGCGCGCGACTGCGAGAGCACTAAGCAATGCGGTTACCAGTGATGCCGTATGAGTCAGGAAGCTCATAGCCAGAAAAATTTGCCACGGTGATAGGGCGAACAACAGCAGTATCAGGCGCGACAGTCCTTTGTTGAAAAGTTCCCGCAATAGCATATAGGCCAGCAGTACCGATAGTCCTGCCAATAAAGGGTTAACCAACCAAGGTATTCCAAAATAGCTGCCTACTGCGAGTATTGCCGGCCAGCCCGGCGGTACCGGACAATACCAGCGTTGCTCTTCGAACATCATTAAATCCATGTTGAAAGCTTCCGGTACGGGCGGCAGCGGCAATGTCAAAAGTCCCTGTGCTAAATATTTGGCGTGGAATAAATAAACAACTTCGTCGGCTAGATGAGGGTGTTTTTCGTAGGCAAATATACTCAGGGTCGTAGCGAGTATCGTTACGCACAGCGCAAGAACTATGGCATAGCGGTCGACGTTTCCGGGTTCAAGTGGTCTGTTGTCGTCTAGATTACCCAACCAACCCTTGAATCGTTGTTTCAGTTGTTTGATCGTGGTGTCCGGTAACGCGTATACGACAAGTATAAAGTTTGCCAGATTTACAAATTGTATGAAACCCGCGAATAAGAGTTCACTGATATAAAACGGTATGGTTGGCGATAGCGTTGCGCTGAATATCACCAGACTTATCGCTATAGCCGCAATTTGCCAAAGGCCTAATGTTGTCCGCATCCAGCTTATAGCTGGCTTTTTGTAGCGAAGTGTCGCGGCAGCTACGATTAATGTTTGCAGCCCGACGAGTGTCAAGGGAAGCAGATTTGAAGCGGATAACAAATCCGCCATTTTATAGTGTTGGTAGTGGATGCGAGCACCTGCATCGATCAACTGCAGTGCCGCGGCCTGGCCCGCGACAGCCAGCGATAGCCATGCACCGCTGTTTCGCCAAGGTTTAGAAGCGGACCATGCCAATACGCCGCATGCAAGTGCGATGGCAACCGGTAACATGAAGCTTGCGTCTAGATAGTCTTCGGCATCCCGAAACCGGGAATCAACAAAAGCCCATACGCATAGCAGCGGACCCGCGCACGCTAGGGTCCACGTTTGTAGTTGAGCGGGTATTTTCATTGCGCCCACTGCAAGCCGATTTGTCGTGCGGACTCCGAGTAGTGGTGGATTTGTTGGGCACAGACAGCGTACATGTTTTCACCTGCTGCATCATGCCCTGCGTTCAGCGTTTGATAGTGTTTGAACCAATCGACGGTTTGTTCTAGGGCTTGCTCCCAGGTATAAACCGGCCTCCAATTAAGGTCTTTTGCGGCTTTGTCCCAATTGATCGTGAATTGGGCGGTTTCGACCCGTGCTGCTTGATTATTTTGGTGTTTCCATTGACCTGATTCCCACAACGCGATGACTTTTTCGACAATGCTTTGCGTCGTCACACCGTGGCGTTCCTGTGGTCCGAAATTCCATGCTTGCGCGAAGGTATCGCCCTGGGTCGTCAACATCTGGCTGGCCAACCAAAGATAGCCGCTCAAGGGTTCCAGCACATGTTGCCATGGGCGTACGCTATTTGGATTGCGTACAATGATAGGCTCATCGCGCATCATCGCGGTTATGCAATCGGGAATCAATCGAAAGTCGGCGAAATCTCCACCACCGATTACATTACCAGCGCGCGTACTGGATAATAGGACCTGGTTTTTCGGGTTGCTTTGATCGGCAAAGAAAGCGCTACGGTACGAAGCGATCGCGAGTTCCGCCATGGCCTTGCTGGCGCTGTAAGGATCATGCCCGCCGAGTAAATCATTTTCTCGGTAGCCCCACGGCCAATTTTGATTTTGGTAGACTTTGTCCGTCGTAATGCAGACGATCGCTTCCACGCTGTTGGTTTTTCTGATGGCTTCCAGTACGTTTACGGTTCCAGCGACGTTGCTGTCGAAGGTTTCTTTGGGCGCTTCGTAAGAAGTTAATACGATAGGTTGGGCGGCCAAATGAAAAACAATCTCCGGTCGATGTTTTTCTATTGCACTCAAAACAGCATCGTAATCTCGTATATCGCTGCGAATATCGATTAAGTGATCGCCCAAGCCGCACACATCAAAATTATTCGGGTTGGTGGGAGGTTGCGGGAGGCTCAATCCGATGACTTGCGCGCCGAGTTCTTTAAGCCATAAGGCAAGCCACGATCCCTTAAATCCAGTGTGCCCGGTCACCAGAACGCGGCGCTTGTTGAAGGTTTTAGCTAATTGATTCACTGAGAGTGTTCTCTGATTTATTTTGTCTCTTAGAACGCGAAACTGAGCTTCATTACACACGCGGAGGTGGCGCGGTTACCAGATCTTCCAGGGTGCATCGCCGCTTTGCCACAATGATTCGAGTAAATGTTTTTCTCTCAAAGTGTCCATGGGTTGCCAGAATCCTGAATGGCGGAATGCACAAAGTTGCTCCTGTTCTACCAAGGTTTCCAGTGGGTCGCGTTCCAGAATGGAGGTGTCGTCCTGTAAGTAATTCAGGAAATCGGGCGCGAAAACGAAAAACCCGCCATTGATCCAGCCTTCGCCGGTTTGCGGCTTCTCGGCAAAATTTTTCACGAGTTCGTTATTCAGCGAGAGGCCTCCAAATCTTGCCGGCGGGCGCACCGCTGTGACCGTGGCCATTTTGCCGTGCGATTGGTGGAACGCCACCAATGCTTTGATGTCCACACTCCCGATGCCGTCACCATAGGTTACCATGAAAGGTTGTTCACCGAGCCAGTCCTTCAGGCGCAGTATGCGTCCCCCGGTCATGGTGCTCAAACCCGTATCGACAACGGCTATTTTCCAGTCAATTTCGCTGGTATTCATGATCTTCATGGTTCCATCCTTCAGATCAATGGTGTAATCGTTCGAGTGAATGAAGAAGTTCTGGAAGTATTCTTTGATGTATTCCCCTTTGTACCCACAGGCCACAATGAACTCGTTAAAGCCGTGGGCGGCATAGATATTCATGATATGCCAGAGTATCGGCTTGCCGCCTATTTCGACCATGGGTTTTGGCCGTAGCGATGTTTCTTCAGCCAGGCGGGTACCCAAGCCACCCGCTAAGATGACGACTTTCATAGTACTACCCCGTATTTCTCACCAGAATGACGATCCCTCGCTTGATCTTTGTTCCCACAAGGAATTTTCTTCCCTCGGAAATACAGCCGGTGTTCCGCTCGGTCAGAAAATCCCTTGTGAAAACAAATCTCCATGCGATCATCTTGCCCTCTGGTGAGAAATGCGGGCTAGATGATTTCCGGGTGCGGGATTGGGATGATGAATTTTCCACCGCGTTGCTGATATTCGTGTTGTTGCCGCATTATTTCTTGAGCGAAATTCCACGCTAATATCATTACGTAGTCGGGTTGTTTTTCCAGCAAGGTCGATACTGGTCGAACCGGGATATGCATCCCGGGTGTAAACAGTCCGACTTTCATCGGATTCTTGTCGACTGTATAGGCCAGCAGATCGGTTGAAATATTACAGTAGTTTAACAAGGTGTTGCCTTTAGCCGGTGCACCGTATCCGACCACCGTTTTGCCCTGGTCGCGTAGATCTTTGAGCAGCGATACGATAGCTGTGCGATTGGCCTCGACCTTGCTGGAGAAATTCAAGTAGTTGGGCAGGCTTACCATGCCGGCTGATTTTTCCTTTTCCGCGAGAGCTGCCACCGCGGCTGAATGGCTGGGAATCGTGGATTCTTTTCCGCCATAGACACGAATCGAACCACCATGGACGCTGACGTGGTCAACGCGGGTAATCCTCATTCCTGCAATTTCAAATAAGCGCATCAATGCACTGACCGAGAAATAACACAGGTGTTCATGGTAAACCGTATCATATTCCAAACGATCCAGCAGCTCGCCCAGGTACGGTACTTCGACGATCAACAAGCCATCGTCGCTGAGTAACTGCTGCGCGCCGGAGAGAAAATCCTAAGTTTCGTCGACGTGTGCCAAGACATTATTGCCGATGATTGCTTTGGCGGCGCCATGACTTTGCCTGACCTTAGCGGCCAATTCGGAATTAAAGAATTCAGCTATTGATTCTATGCCCTTAGCCCTGGCTTTTTCGACGATGTTTACCGCGGGGTCTATGCCCAGGGTGCGTACATTATGAGTCTTAAAGCAGCTCAACAAGCTGCCGTCGTTGGAAGCGACTTCTATGACTAGATCTTGTGCGTTTAACCGCAGCAGATCGACAATGGTTTGCGCGTATTCTTTGTTGTGAGCCGCTATGGTGTCCGATGTACCGGTGACATAAATGTAGTCGCGAAACAGCACCTCGGGGCTGATGACGTCCAAAAGTTGGACCAGGTAGCACGATTCACAGAAATATACCTCAAGCGGGAAGGCTTGCTCATGCGCAAATTCTTCGGGTGAGCTTAAAAATGAGTTGGCCAACGGACTGAGCCCAAGAGGCAGAAATTTTCTCAATTGGCTGTTTCCACAGCCTCGACAATTTGTGCGCAGTTGGTGTACCGGTGGTGACGGCTGTGTTTCCATTATCGATCTTTAAACCATAGTTCTAACAGTAATGATGCTTAACGTGACAGTTTTGAACGTAATCTGAACAGTTACCGGTATCCTTGGATTTACCGAGAGTACATGGGTTTTTCTTAATGTTCTGATATTTGCGCTGCGAAATCGATGCTCTTCCAACGCTTCATTGAAGGTGAAAACCTGAATATAAGCAGGTGTTTGATGAATTCCCAACAGGTTGCGGGTCTAACATGGGATAATCCATTACCGCGCATGCGCGCAAAGACATTTAATTCCAGCACGTGCACGCCGAGGTAATGTGCTTTGATCATCAATTCCACGTCGAGCAGCCAGTTTTTTGATTGTAGCTCCAGGACTTCGAACAGTTTGGCCGGCAATATCTTAGGTGAACCGTTGACATCGATCGATTCGAGTCGTGGCCAAAGCAGCCGCACAAATAAATTGAATCCGGATGAAACCAGCTTTCTAAGTATTCCATCCATGCGGAACCGCCGGCGTACTTTACCGACGACATTGCCGTCAGTCGACAAGACTGCTTCGTAGAGTCGTACGACATCTTCGGCATCCACCTGGCCATCTGCTGGGATAATGCCGATCCACGGAGCATTCGCGACTTTGACGCCAGCTAACGCGCCTTTCCCATAGCCTTCGTTTACATCGACACGGTGATAGACAACCGCGGGGTATTTCTCGGCGAAGGCCTGGATTATTTTGCCGGTTGTATCGCTGGAACCATTGTCGACAGCGATAAGTTCGAGTTGATAACCGGATTTGTCAAATTCTTCTACGAGTTTTGGGACCGTATAACCTAGGATATCTTGCTCGTTATAACACGGCATCACCATTGACAAACCGGCGGATTTGTTGTGATCCGAGGATATTTTCTCCACCATTAAAAAATCCCTTTGTTTTTTGTATTATTTGAATTAATGAAGTTTCTGGACGACTTTGCGTCGCAAATCTTGGGCGAACATGGTCCGCGTGAATTTCCCCAGGCCAGCTGGATGTTCGCCAAACGTTTCTATGCGAGTCGCGATCAAGCTCTTGGTGCTTGGGTCCAATGTCGTTTCAAAAACCTGAGGGGAATTGTAGACGAAGTCCTGCAAAGGGCTTTTGTAATGACCGTCACGCCACGCGTCCAGGTCATAATAAGTTGTCCAATGCGGTGTTTCTTCAATAGTTTGGGTAAAAGGCACGTGCAGCATTACGCTTCTGAAGTAATCGATAATGGTGCTCAGCATTTTTTCCTTGCGGTCTTTTTCCACCGAATGAATGAGTCCGCTGATCGTAGAATGCAGGAAATCCATAGCTTCCGGTAGAACCAGGAAGCGCCCCATCATCGAGTATTTACTGAGTAGATTTCCACCTATGCTGCCATCAACCAGACCTTCGAAATGCTCATAAGCCCAAGCTTCGCAGGATGCTCGGTCGTCAAATAGCTCTTCCTCGCTTTCTTGTACGAAAGCGTTAACCATATCGGCAAATCCTTTTGGTGCTACCTGCAGAGTCTGTTGCATTTGCAATATGAGTTCATACGGAGTGATGCCTTCCTCTCGCGCAAACTGAAACGCCTCTTCAAAATTGCCTTCGTAAAAATAGATAGTCAGCAATAAATGGAAAACACGGCACTCCAAATATTCCGGGTAACTAAATGTTGGGGTTTCGACCACCATTTCTTCGGTTTCCACTACCGGGTTCTGCGTGTAGTCACCGATGTTTCTGGCGACTACTCTGAATTTGGTTTTCAAACCGAATTTTTCCCGGCTGTCCGGGTTGCTCAGTGGTGCGCCGTGCAATAGCATCAGTTGGTGAGCGGAGACTCTTTTCACGCCCGTTTCAATTAGGTCGTTAACAGCTTTCATGAACGATTGTTTGGTTTCACCGGGCATACATAAAATCAATTCCCCGTATGCCTGCATGCCCTGATCTTGGACTTCCTGCTGAATTTTTTCGAAGGTTTCCAAGCTTATATTCGCGCGCTGGATATTTTTTAGGACTTCCGGATTGAGCGACTGCACAGCCGAAGTCATGGGCAGGGCACCTCTGACTTTGCGCATCACGCGAATGATGCGTTCGGCCTGGTTCTTACCGGTCGTTGTGCGAATATAGCGGGGCCAGTTGTGCTTATCCATCAAATGGCCTATATAGTCCGCGATAGGCTCGTCCTGTCGGTACATTCCGAAGTTATCATCCGCAAAACATAAGGGTTGATCGGGGTTGATGCGTTCCACCAGATAATCCATGTCCGCCTTAATGTTTTCATACGAGTGGCGGAATATTTTATTGTTGTCTTTTACGGCCGAATTGCAATATTGGCATGCAAATGGGCATCCACGTGCAATCTGCAGCATCGCGAAATAGCCCGAATTGATAAATTTATCCATGTATCCCGCCAGGTACGGGGATGGGATCTCATCCAAATCGACGATACGCTGGACGACACCGCCTTTAACGAACTCGTCGGTTTTTTTATTGATCCATAGATTCCCGGGCACGGATTCTTCCATCAAGCCGTCAACGGACCGGCCGACATCAAGATAGCGCTGGATAATGTATAAAAATGCGCGCTCACCTTCGTAGGTCGGACCGCGAACGGCAATATCGATTTGCGGCATTTCACGCATCCAGCATTCCTGTTCCTCATGTGTTAGCGGGAAGTTGGGGCCGCCCATTAAGGTTAACAAGCTGGGGTTTTTAGCCTTTGCATAGCGTGCGAATTCCAGCGCTAAATAATGGTTCCATGCATAGCTGCTTAGCGCGAGTACATCCGGCACTTGTCGGTCGATAGCGATTTTTAATTCATCCGGCTCGCGAAAGAGTGTGAAACGCAACTTTTCCGGGCTTTTTATATAGGCTTCCGTATAGGTTGCCAGATTTGCAACGCCAAGAGGATAAACGTCCGACGTTGCGGTAACCTGATTGTGTCCCAGATCTGCAAGATAAATGTGCATAACTATATCCATTTTAAATGTCGGCGAAGGGTATTATTTACATTGTGATTCTTATTATAGGTTCAACTGTCAATGAAAGTAAGCGTTCACTCACCTACTTCGAATCTTCTTTATGTGGCCAAATTACAACGGTAACTTCTTCATGATTTTTTCCGGTATGTTTTTTATCACCAGCATAATAAAAAACCAGACCCACGGAATGTACACAATGGTTTTATTCTTCTCGAATGAATCCACAATTTTTCCAGCAACCAACTCCGCGCTTACCCACAAAAGGCCTTTTTTAAAATCTTTGGTCATGGGGGTGTCTACAAAACCGGGTTTGATCGTCATGACCTGAATACCGTCGCTTTCCAGTCGTGCTCTGAAACCTTCAAGATAGGTATCCACAACCGCTTTCGCGGCACCGTAAATATAGTTGCTTTTTCTGCCTCTGTCAGCCGCGACTGAAGTAATCACGCCTAACTTTCCGTGGCCCTGAGAAATCATCAGGTTGGCAACAATATTAGCTATTTTGATGACGCTTATCCCGTTAACGTACAATTCCTTTTCGATTTTTTCATTGTTGAGTTCGCACTCGTCCTGATTCGCCAGACTGCCGTATGCGATCAATGCTATATCGATTTTTCCAGTTGAGCGGAAAAATTCACCGATATCGCTTTCGAGCTTGCTAAGATCGTAAATGTCCAATCCACAGGTTTCGATTGTGCAGCCGGTGCGAATTTCCAGGTCAGATTTATTCTTATCCAAGGCTTGGAGATCCCTGGCTACCAGAAATAAATTATCCTGCGTCTCCGCGTAGTGCCTTGCGACAGATCTTGCTATGGCTGAATTAGCGCCAATTATCAATATATTTTTGTCCATTTAGAGTCCGAGCCTCCTCGATTGTAGTGAGTTAAAACATAAGTCGGAGCTGTATTTTCGCCTAATGTCCGCAAATACTTCCCAGTTTGGATAATATTTTCGGAATGATTCGGACGACATTCTTGCATCTTTTGCCAGATAGACCCGGCCGCCACATTCCGAGACGATAGAATCGAGCCTATTCATAAGATTTCGCGAATCTGAGTTAGCTTTAAAGTCGACCGCGAGCGTGGGTCCTTCCATGGGAAAAGACAGATAATTTTCGTTGCCAGGGCCGAAGTATTTTAATACGGCAAGAAATGAACTTTGACCGGAACATGCAATTTCGCGTAATAGGGTGATGACAGGCTCGTAGCCGACCTCTTTGGGTAACGCGAATTGGTATTGATAAAAGCCGGGCCTGCCGTACATCAGATTCCAATTGCGAATGCTGTCCAGTGGATAGAAGAACGGGTCTACGGTTGTTGTATTTTCGACAATGTGTTTATCGACTTTGCGAAAATACAATTCGTTGAATAAACTAACCGTTAACTTATTCAGCGCAAGACTTGGCAAGGCGAAGGGGACGTTTATGCGTTTGGGCTCTAAGTACGTCAAATCGTTTTGTTCGCTTTCCGTGCCGAGCATGAGCAATCCTCTGCCTAATTGGCTGCCGCTCTTCAGGCAATCGATCCATGCCACCGAATATTCGACCGATGAATATTGCGCGAACAGCTGTATCAATTCTTCAAGATTTTGAGCTTTTATTATCTTCTGATCGATAAACGCGCTGTTAACCGGCATAAGTTTAATGGTCGCATCGATGATTATGCCGGTTAATCCCATTCCGCCGCATGTTGCTCTGAACAGATCTGGAGTTTTCGTTTTGCTGCACCTTCGGACTTCGCCATCACCGGTTACCAAAGTAAACTCCAAAACATGGTCCGAAAACGAGCCGGCAAGGTGATGATTTTTACCGTGTACGTCGCTCGCGATGGCACCGCCTATTGAAACGTATTTGGTTCCGGGTGCGACGGGTAAAAACCAACCCCGGGGTAGAAACAGATGGATAATTTCCGCCAAGCTGCAACCCGCTTCGCAGCGAAGAATTCCAGTGTTTACGTCAAAGCTGAGGAAGCGATTGGTGCGCGAGGTCAAGATGACTTTATCCGCCATCGAGCTGTCACCGTAGCTGCGTCCGAGACCGCGCACGATTAATGTTTTATTACTGTTTAGGTTGTCCCTAAACGTTTCCAAGTCGAACGTTTCCAACTGCTCGGTTTGTGTATCGATGCTTGTAGACCTGCCCCAACCGCTTATCTGCATGGTGTTAATAATCGTTGTAAGGACTTAGCTGCACAAACATCTAATACCCCAATCGACGTGAACTCAATATCAAATACTCGCGTTTGAACGTTCATCAGGACTACAATTCTATTATGTGCACAAAAAGAGTTGATTCTAACGTGAGTTCTTTTAGAGTTCCAACACAGTATTTAAAAAGAAAGTACCAATGGGAAGGTCATAAATGAATCAGTCCAATAAGCCTAATCTTGCCGTGGCTTTGATAATTCTTATGCGTCCACATCAGTGGATTAAGAATTTTTTTGTATTTGCTCCGTTGATCTTCACGGGGAAATTCTTGGAATACTATGCAGTGGTTGACGTGGTAATCACGTTCCTGCTGTTTTCGATGGCTGCATCAGGCGTCTATATCGTTAATGACTTAAAAGACGTAGAAGCTGATAGGGCACACCCTACTAAGCGAAAAACCAGGCCTTTGGCGGCGGGTTGGGTAGAGACGCGCGAGGCTATCCTATTGTTAATCCTGCTCTATAGTTTTCTCGTGGTCGGTTGTGTATTTTATCCTCAGCTTATCGCTGTATTGCTGCTTTATCTGTTGATCAATCTATTTTATACGTATGTACTCAAATTTTTGCCGGTGATAGATATTTTTTGTATCGCTTCGGGTTTTGTTCTCAGGGTATATGCTGGGGCTGCGGTATTGGACGTACCGGTTTCGGGATGGATGTTTATCACGACACTCTGCTTAGCCTTATTTCTAGCTTCAATCAAAAGAAAGCAGGAGTTGGCATACACTAAAACGGCGTCACGCAAAGTCCTAGAATACTATACAGCGGATTTGATAGATAAGTATGCGGAAATGTCAGGAACAGCCGCATTATTGTTTTATAGCCTGTTTGTTCTGACTGTAAACCAACAAATGGTTTACTCCGTTCCGTTTGTGATCTATGGAATCTTTCGCTATTGGTATGTTGTGGATATTGACGGTTTAGGGGAATCTCCTACTAAAGTTTTGTTGCAAGATCCCCAGCTCATTTCTACCGTAGTGCTTTGGATAAGTGTAATTATTTGGGCTCTTTGGCCTTAGGTACCCTTAAGGGCACCTCTACTAATCCATGAATAAGCATCTTGAGTTCAAAATTTCCAAGTGCCGCGTTGCTAAGTATTCCCAATAGACTAGCTATTCCAAACACTTAGCGCCTTGCTCTTGAAAATTTTGAATCTCAATCTTTCTTACCCAGAATTAATCGAGGTGCCCTTATGGATGCAGATTATCTTATTTTGCCTTTTTTATCGTGGTTGGTAGCGGGTTGCACTAAATTTGCGGTAAATTTTCTGCGCTTCGGCAAGGATGCCACGAAGAAAATTGGCTACGGTGGGTTGCCGAGTAATCATTCGACCATTGTCGCATCGATGCCTGCATATATTGCGTTTGAACGGGGGATGAGTGAGCCCGCCTTTGGCGTTAGCTTAACCTTGGCATTTATCGTCGTCATGGATGCGATGGATTTACGCCGAAAAATCGGTAAGCATGCGGCGACAATTAACAATATAGGTGAGCAGTTAAAGTTGAATCAAGCGGGCGCCAAGTTGCGAGAAACCGTGGGACATACGCCGTTCGAAGTTTTGGCTGGCGTAATACTGGGTATTTCAATCGGCTATGTTGTTTCGGTCGTAAACTTGTAGGTTAAGGTAGTTCTGGAGATTTTGAATATTGCGTTTCCGCCAGATGGGCGACCAAGATTTCATGATGGGCAGAATCTTTTCTAACATAAATAAAATGGGTG
>CAZVFR010000045.1:0-16391 GCA_964626505.1 uncultured Methylococcaceae bacterium | reverse complement strand
ACCACCTGGCCGCGATAATTAGTCGGAATACCTCCCATGTTGTAGTGTACGGTAAACACTTACCACCGAGATTAACCAAATGCTCTTTAGCAGCGTGTGTGGCTTCAGGAAGTTTTAGTCGCCTCCCGTCTCGATGCGCAACCATGAATAACCGCTCACGAACCTGAGGTACGCCATAAGCAGCCGCATTGATAGTGTGTAACACTGGGACATAATTGGTTCCATTCAATCGATTGATTTCGCGAAGTGCTGTCTCGATAAGTTGTAACCCTTCGTCCTTGTTCCGATATCCGATACCCAACACATTTTCAAAAAGTATCCCTTGAGGCAAGCAGCCTTCGACAATTCTAAAATAGTGATCAATAGTCAATGCACGCTTGTCTGTAAGTCGCTTTGTATCTCCAGTTACCCAATAAGAAGATTTTGAGAAGGGTTGGCACGGCGGCCCCCCAACCACCAGAGCAGCTTCACCTTTTTTTAGCTCTGCTTGATGAAGTACAGATTCCGCCGATAGCTCTGTGATGTCACTAGTTTGGCTGTGCTGCCAACCACATCTATTCTGGCGCAGTGTTTGAATGCAGTTAGAGTCCTTCTCTACCGTGATTGCTACCTCAAAACCAGCGGTTTCGAGGCCAAGATCAAGCCCCCCTGCGCCAGTGAACAAAGATATTATTCTTTTGTTTTCCATTGCCATCAAGGCCTCTTGCCAAATCCTACTTTGTTGTACTCAAGCCATTGAACCATACGGCAGCCCGATCACACTAATCCCTTACTCAAGGGAGACCCTAGTCTACTGAATACTTAAATCCATATTCGGATTATCTATGAACCAATCCGAGTTTTCTAGAATTACTATCTTCGACTTATGGGGTGAAATATTATACTTTAATGCTTATCCAATGGGATTGGCTAACGCATCGAGGTAAAGAAATTGCTGAAGCCTTTGGTTTAGAGCGTTACTGGTGACTTGGCAAGTATCCGCCATGAACCTTTTACCAAGTAATAAACCATGGCAGACGTTTCAAAAACCTTAGCCCTAGCATCACTCTAAATCAAAGAACAACCACGAGTTATTCTCTGATAGAGGAGCGTTAAACTAAAGCCGCCAGTTCATCTCTATTGGTGGTGTATTCGTGAGTAAGGGGATTAATCGGCAAGAATTGCCTTTAATTTGGTGAATAGGAATATACGATCACTTATCCCCAGTTCCTCACTCCGCTTACCCTAAAATTTATCCGATTATGGTATTGAAAATGCTCATTCCCCCGCGAATACCGCGAGTTTTCCCTTGCACTCGGATATATTTGAAGGCAGTCTGAGCAGTTACGAATTGAAGAGCTACATCGACCGCCAACCAAGCAAGCCGAAACGCCAGAGACGTTAGAAGAAATGCAATATCAAGGATGAATTACCCTTGTAAGTTCGCTCAAGCTTTGGCGCACTAATACTTTATGCGGGCAATCCTTCTTTAACCTTTGAAACTTGCAACGTTGTCATCAATGCCGCAAGCGCTCTGTCCATAACTGGCACAGTTGGATTTTCAAGCGTGACCACCTTCTCTTTTCGCAAATCTGACGCCAATTCCGCAATAGTTTTCTCCGCTGTTTTCACTCCTTTACGATTCACAAAAACACATAAGGAGGTCATTGGACTCTTCCATGACAATTTTGCTTTCACAGGTTCGTCGATATCATTTTTGAACGACAACCACTGCCCTACTTCCAATGCTTCGGCCTGTTCGACAAATTCATCGCGAACCTCTTTGACCGGTTCCTGTACAGGTACAGATTTCATGACTATTTCTTCAATTTGATAATTCTCAATCAATTCGTCTTTGCTTTTACCGACGGTACTAAAAAGCGACTCGTCGAGATTCGGCAAACTGCTCGCCAAGGATTCGATCTCTGCTGCCAATTCAGGATCTCTGACAGTCGATATCACGGTTTTTTCGCTAGCCGATTCACCGGTACCGACATACTGTTCTGAAACCGAACGGTTCTGACTGGACTGTTCTTTAGCCGATGCACTTAATGCCGCAACGTGACAAGCCTCAAAATCCTTAAATAGCAGTGACATTCTATGCGGATCAAATGAAATATTTTCCAACCCTACGCGAATATCTTTGATCAATCGTGGTATTTCCCGCAACACCTGCTTTCGAGCATCTCCATCGGCTATCGGCAAAACGCTACGCACCAAGCGGCTAGCAATATCCAACGAGTTCTCCCATCCTTTGGGCTCCTTGTCCTTGCGGAGGCAAGCCAGCAGCATGACATCTTTCCAAGTGTCATCCAGAAATAACCGAACAACAGCGGGTAACTCTTTACCCTGCATACAACTTGCAATTTCGTAAGCAACCTTGCTTTTCGCGATTTGTAACTGTTCTTTGCTTTCCGTGACCTGGCGGGTCCGCTCTTCGATAATTCGACTCCGCTGATCATCCTTTTCCATAAAAGCGGAGAATTCTGCGAGCAATTCGGAAAACAAACGCATATCTTTTTCGAATTCTTTCAATATTCGACCTACAACTGATTCGATTTCATCAAAAACTGGATTGCTCTCGCAACTTTGATTATCCAAACCGGCACCTGCGCGCGCCAAACTATTCAGTAATTCCCGAGCTGGATGAGATTTTTTGGCAAAAAATGACTTTTCCAGAACCGCGGCTTTCACAATCGGAATCTGCAGTCGACTTATCAAAGCTTTTACCGGATCAGGTAGATGCTTATCATCCAGAATAAAGTCAAAGATCATCGCAACCATATCTATAACATCTTCTTCCAATGCCCCAATCGGCCGGGCTTCATTGCCGGCTTGCATACGATTGAGTTCGTTGGATACATACAGTTTGAGCTGCTGTCCGGTTTGGACTTGAGTTCGGTTTTGATCCGGTCCTCCCCGCTGCATCAATGATAATAGATTCAGAACTTCGTTGGTTTCAAATGTTGGCCCCGTACACGCACTCTGCTCAAATGGTGATGTTATCTGCGACTGGTTTCTCCATCCACCTAATAGTGATTGCAACGACTGAAAAATTTGTAGATCAGCCGCTGTTTCCGCTACGTGTTGTTGATTCCCAAACCCTTCCGAACCTTGAAATTCGGATAAATTACCAAGATCACCCGGTGCAATACCGACGTTACTCGACAATCCACCGGCCGGAACAGAGTTGCGCTTTGTATGCTTGGGTAACTTCGCCAACACCCCATGCGTAACTAAAGTAGCGTTAAGCGCTTTGTACATGTCGCCCATTTTGCAAAGCACAACACGATCGTAAAGCTTGTAAATAACCAGCTTGATTTCAAGTTCAAGATCCAGAGGCTTAATTACATGTTCTAGCCTGTGGCAAATCTGGTTTGGGCTAATCGGATTTTCATCTCGATCTAGATATTCCAAACCCAACAACGCAGCAAATCGGCGATCTAGCGCAAACAATTCCGTATAAAATAGTTTTTGACCCTTGTCAACCATGGTTGAAATAGCCAAATCTTCCTCTAAAGCCTCATTTTCTATAAGAGAAAAGCTATCCTCATCCGATTCTTGAACCGGTACTGGCGCTTCGAACCCCTTGCCTTTTACCCAAAAATCATCGTATTGCTGTAATGCCGAATCGATATAACTGACCTGAATTTTGTCCCGCTCCTTGCGAACAAAGCGCATGGAATCGAAATAAAGTGACTGTAACGTACTACTTTCGGCCTTGTCGGACAGAGTAAAAAGCTCATCGTCGACCTTATCGAAAAAATCACGGTGAATAGCCATAATGTGCGTTGAGTACACACTTCGACATTCAGAGATCACCCGCCCATGCGGCTCGCTTATTTGTCTAGCAAACTTTGGTTTACGAGCGGGGCTAAAGGGAACAACTTTCGGATTTGTTTGGGCCATGGTTCGATCTCCTTAAAATATAGGAGTAACTGTTACAGCGCTAGTTTTTTCGTGTGCAATCGCCAACGGTTACAACGTTGAATTATTATCTCTAACACTCAAATAGAGTCATCAAGGACTCGATTGAGATTTCGTTATAATCTAGACTAACTTTTCTTGGCGAAAAAAACCGTGAACAAAATCGCAAAACATGAAAAATGACGCTACTTTACTAGCGTTTGTGCCCGATAATAAAGCTCTTGGGGTAGGAATGAGGCGGGCTCAACAGAGAATTAGGTAACTCTGTGAGTGCTGAGCGTCTCGAATTTTTACTACAGCATAGCTCAATTCAAAATAAAATTAGCAACACCAGCTTACTCAAATTTACCCGATTACAGCGTCACAAAAACGCCCGGAGCGTTTTTGAACAGCCAACGGCTGGCCCGAAGGGTGATCGCATGGACGCGTGAAGTAAAAATGCTCATATACACTGCGTGTGTTCTCCTCGTGTTCGATTATTTGAGTGCAATCTCGGCATTTACGGATATTTGTTAGTTCGCTATGTAGTTATTAAAATTGGAACTTATGAGAATATTACAGAACTGTCTAACGCAAGCACGGCAGATTCAATCGAGCAATTTCGATGCGAGACCCGATCACACCACTATCGACTTGATTGTGATTCATTGCATAAGCCTGCCTCCCGGAATTTTTGGCGGCGACAATATAGACAAGCTATTCCTTAACCAGCTAAACCCAAACGATCACCCGTGTTTCGAGTCGATATGTAATCTCAAGGTGTCATCACACGTACTCATTGATAGAAAGGGACAAATCACTCAATACGTACCCTTTCACTTACGCGCCTGGCATGCTGGCCAATCGAGTTTCGAGGGCCGCGAGGCTTGCAATGATTTCTCGATAGGGATTGAACTCGAAGGCACCGAGGACATAGCGTATTCAGATGAACAATACACTCATCTCGCGCACTTGATTCAAGTATTGATCAAACATTACCCAACACTTTCGAAAAATCGCATCGTGGGGCACAGCGCGATTGCACCCGACCGAAAAACCGACCCCGGAAATTCGTTCGATTGGATTAAACTTAGGCGCTTATTGGCACAAGATGGCAGCGCATATCCTTAGGTTTGATTCTTTATGCACTTGGCGTAGCCCGACAAAGTAGAAAGCCAAATCATTGGCTGCTCTCTCTATTTCTGAATGAGTCCAACAACAGCACAAACACGCCGACCGTAATCGCCGAATCCGCGAGATTGAATACCGGCCAATGCCAATGTTGGTAGTAAACATCCAGAAAGTCTATTACATAACCATAGATAATGCGGTCTATCAAATTTCCGATTGCACCACCCAACACCATTGCCAAACCCACGCTTTGCAATTTCTCGGTCTTGGGTAACCGTGACAACCAGAGCGTAATGAATATGCTCGCTACGAGTGACAGGCTGATAAAAAACCACCGCTGCCAACCGCCAGCATCATCTAAAAAGCTAAATGCCGCACCTTGATTTTGAACATAAGTGAGCTGAAAATAAGGAATAATGCCAATTGATTCATACAAAAACATAGAGGTCGTTATGCAAAATTTGGATACTTGATCCAAGATAAGCACGACCGCCGCCAACAAAAACCACTTAATCATTTCAGTCTCTAAGCAAAACGCCGCGATTCCCCCGACCCCGACACATTCTTAACACAGCGCCCACACAATTCTGGATGTTCGTGATTATCACCAACATCGAGGCGACGGTGCCAACATCTAACGCACTTTTGATGCTGGGACGGAAAAACTCTGAGTTGAATTCCGGTTAATTCGGTATCAACGGCGTCCTCGGGACAAAATTCATCGGATACCACAGCGGCATACGATGTTATGAGTATAAATCGCAGTTCGTCTTCTAAAAGATTTAGCAATTGGAAATGCGCTGGGTTGCAATATATTTCTACTTCCGCATCCAACGCGGATCCAATATCCCCCTGCTCCCGCAATTTTTCCAATTCTTTGCTGATAACTTCCCTAACCTTGATAACCGTTTCCCAAAACTCTCGGTTTGTAACGCAGTTGTTATCAAGTGGAGCCAATCCGGTGTACCAAGTCTCTAAAAATACTGATTCGCTATGCTTTCCAGGCAAATGTTGCCATATCTCGTCTGCCGTAAAACTTAGTATGGGAGCCAGCCAACGCACCAAAGCTTCTGAAATATGGTACATGGCGGTTTGAGCAGACCGGCGCGCCAGACTATTAGCCTGAGTCGTGTATTGTCGATCTTTTGTGATATCCAAATAAAATCCACCCATATCGACAGCACAAAAATGGTGTACTTTCTGATAAACATGCAGGAAACAGTAATTGTCGTACGCATCGATAACGTCTTGTTGCAAACGCAACGCACAGTCTACGGCCCATCGATCTAAAACCAACATATCTTCCCAGGGAACTAGGTGCGATTCCAGATCAAATCCGTCCAAATTGGAAAGTAGATATCTTGCCGTATTCCTCAACCGCCGATAGACATCCGAAGTTCGCTTCAATATTTCATCCGACACCGACATCTCACCACTGTAGTCGGTCGCGGCGACCCAGAGTCGCAATACATCCGCCCCAAGATTATTCATGACTTTTTGCGGCGCAACAACATTGCCACGTGATTTGGACATTTTTCGCCCACTCGCATCCACGGCAAAACCATGCGTTAAAACAGCCCGGTAAGGCGCAACGTCATTCATACCAACGGATGCCAACAATGACGACTGAAACCACCCCCTGTGCTGATCCGAGCCTTCCAAGTACAAGTCGGCCGGAAATCCTAATTCCAACCGCCGATCAAGCACACATGAATGGGAAACACCAGAATCAAACCAGACATCTAAAATGTCATCAACCTTTCGATAATCGGCTCCCTCGCTACCTAGCAAATCTTCAGGATCAAGCTTAAACCATGCTTCGACTCCATTTTGTTCAACCAACTGCGCGATTTCTTCTATCAGATTCGCCGTTCGAGGATGTATTTCCTCAGTTTCCTTATGGATGAATAACGCTATTGGAACGCCCCAGTTTCGCTGCCTCGAAACACACCAATCCGGTCGACCTGCGACCATGCCTTCGATACGCGCCTTGCCCCAATCCGGTATCCAATTAACCCGCTTGATCTCACTCAGCGCTTTCTCTCTCAAACCGGTTTTTTCCAAAGAAATAAACCACTGCGGAGTCGCACGGAAAATAATGGGTGTTTTATGCCGCCAACAATGCGGATAACTATGTTCGATTGCCTCTTCGTGGATCAGGGTATTGTGCTCACGTAACACCTCCAACACATGATCATTCGCGTTAAATACGTGTTCGCCAGCAAAAATTTCCGTGTCCGACTTAAATGTCCCATTGTCGGCAACAGGATTGTCGACCGGCAATCCGTACTTCTGCCCGACTATGTAGTCATCCTGACCATGGCCAGGTGCCGTATGAACCGCACCGGTTCCGGCTTCCAAGGTAACATGTTCACCCAGAATAACCGGCACTTCTCTGGAATAAAATGGATGTTGTAATAACACGTTCTCCAGCGACGAACCCTTACAATACGCGACGACCTTATATTGCTCCGATCCATAGCGAAGCAAAACATCCTTGATCAAGGATTCGGCGATCACAAGGCGCTTAGGACTCCCATTGCGGGTACATTGCACAATGGCGTACTCTAGATCGGGATGCACCGCAACAGCCTGGTTCGCAGGCAAAGTCCAGGGCGTGGTTGTCCAAATTACAACCGAAATAGGCCCGGAGCCTTCATGATCCGGTATATGGTGACAACGACTGAATAAATCTTTCTCGTCTATCACTGGGAATCCGACATCGATCGCGGGCGAGTGTTTGTTTTCGTATTCGACTTCAGCCTCTGCTAATGCTGACCCACAGTCAGTACACCAATGCACAGGCTTGGCACCTTTTTCCAGGTAGCCCTTACGGTAGATTTTACCCAGTGCTCGGATAATGTCCGCCTCAAACTCAAAATCCATGCTTAGATAAGGATTGTCCCAATCACCGAAAATCCCAATTCGCTTAAATTCCTCGCGCTGCAGGTCAACCTGTTTAGTAGCGTATTCACGGCAAGCTTTCCTAAACACATCTGTATCAACTTTTACACCGGCTTTACCAATCTTCTTCTCGACCATTAATTCGATTGGCAGACCATGACAGTCCCACCCTGGAATGAACGGTGAATTAAATCCGCCCAGGGTTTTGCTTTTTACAATAATGTCCTTAAGCACCTTGTTTACAGCGTGACCGATATGAATCGCCCCGTTCGCATAGGGCGGTCCATCGTGGAGAATAAACTTCGGTTTGTCGGCAAATTTCTCGCGAATTTGCGAATACAAGCTAATCTGTTCCCAATGCTTTAAGCGCTCGGGTTCTCGGTGGGCCAAATTGGCCTTCATCGGGAATGACGTTTTTGGCAAATTCAATGTTTTCTTATAATCCATTTTTACATCTTAAAGTAATGCTTCTCAACCAATATGACCCGGTTGAGCAAAAAATTCTTGTGCGACACGAACATCGTTGCGTATCTGCTTCTTAAGTTCATCCAACGTTGCGAATTTAACTTCGTTTCTAATTTTTTTGTGGAAGTGCACCTCGACCGCATGACCGTACAAATCCCCATCAAATTCGAACAAATGTGTTTCTAGCAGCACGGCATTTTCGGCATCTACCGTAGGCCGCTTGCCCACGTTTGCAACACCGTGAATTTCCCGCGCATTAAACCCTGTCATTGTAACGGCAAAAACACCTTTGATAGCAGTATTTTTGCGCAACATTCGAATGTTTGCGGTCGGAAATCCGATCGACTGCCCGCGCTTTGCGCCATGTACAATACGCCCACATACCGAATAGGGGCGGCCTAGCAATTTCTGGGCAACAGCCAAATCGCCAGCATCCAAGGCCTGCCGTATCAAGGTACTACTCACACGATTTTGGTTTACAAAGATGGGCTTTGTATCGACAACGTCAAAACCGTATTTAGGCGCTAACTCGCAAAGCAGTTGAAAATCTCCGCGGCGTTTGGTTCCGAATCGGAAATCATCCCCGACAACAAGATGCTTGGTTCGGAGTTTATCGACAAGCACATATTGGAGAAAATCCTCTGGCTCTAGAATAGAAAATGCCTTATCAAATTTTAAAACCAACACATAGTCGACCGGTAATTCGCGCAGCTTAACTAATTTTTCCCTCAGTCGGGTCAGCCGCGATGGCGCTTTTTCTTGTAAAAAATATTCTAAAGGTTGGGGTTCGAACAAGACGACTACAACGGGAAGACCCAGCTGTTTACCCTTTTCCGCGAGTTTCTGAATAACCGCTCGATGGCCCAAGTGAACGCCGTCAAAATTGCCAATAGTCACGACACAACCATCGATAAAAGGCACCAAATTAACCAGGCCGCGAATTACAAACATACGCTCAACTGTCTTCGCTTACTCGTTATCAACACAATGAGTTAAATTAGAGATTCGTTGGTCCTAGCACAGATTTCTCACCAGAATGACAATCCCTCGCTTGACCTTTGTTCCCTCAAAAACTTCGCATCACACCTTAAGGTACGTAGTGATATAAGAACGCGCTCACACGGAATTAATTATGCCGACCGAACCGACAAGTGCGACAACCGCAGTCCCGTAGCAACAAGACAAAACCCGTAAACGACCACACCTACACCAATCCACAAAAAGAGATTCAGAACTCTATCAAACACATCCCACGTATACCAAGCAGAACCGTTCACTCCAAAATACAATACCAGCGCCATCACGGAATTTGCAATCAATATTCTGAAAAAGAAAACTTTCCAGCCGGCTCTGGGCTTATAAACCCCATCTTTCAAGAGACCGCGCAATAACAAAAATGCGTTCAGGAAGGCCGACAATGAAGTAGCCAAAGCCAAACCCGCATGCGCCAATTGAAACACCAGAATTATGTTTAACGCCATATTACTAACCATCGCGATTATGCCAATCCGCACCGGAGTTTTCATATCCTCTCTTGAGGTAAATCCCGGAACCAGCACCTTAACCATAATAAAGCCAACTAATCCGATCGAATAAGCCATCAAACTTTTCCCAGCCATCGTTACATCGTTAACCGAAAATTTATCGTACTGAAAAAGTGTTGACAGCATAGGTTCCGACAAAAAGAATAACCCCAATGTTGCCGGTAAACCTATCAACAAAACCCAGCGCAAACCCCAATCCAGTGACCTGGAAAACGCCACTGTATCATTGGCCACATGATTTTTAGACAAGTTCGGCAAAATCACGGTCGCCAGCGCGATTCCGAAAACGCCGAGTGGAAATTCCACAAGACGATCCGAATAATACAACCAGGAAACGCTACCGGTGACCAGAAATGAAGCCAGCACGGTATCCAACAATAAATTGACTTGGGTAACAGACACACCCAAAATCGCCGGCAACATAAGTCTTAGGATACGGCGCACGCCCGGGTCGCCAAAGCCGAAACGCAAGCGGGGTAGCAATCCAAGCTTAATCAACGCCGGAAACTGAAATGCAAATTGCACCATACCCGCTAAGAACACTCCCCACGCCAATGCGAAGATCGGTCGCTCCATTAAGGGGGCCAACCAAACCGCCGCGACAATCAAACAAACGTTTAGAAACACCGGCGTAAAAGCTGGAATCGCAAACCGTCCATAGGTGTTAAGGATTGCACCCGCAAACGCGGTCGATGAAATGAAAAATAAATAAGGGAAGGTAATACGCAGTATCTCGACAGTTTGGTCATAGCGTTCGCCCTCCAAGTAAAAACCGGGGGCAAATACCATAATCAACAAAGGGGCCGCAAAAACACCGATTATTGTTACCAGCATCAGCACAATGGCTAAACTTCCCGCGGTTCTGTCTATGAACGCTTTTAATGCTTGCTTGGAGCCTTTTTGTTTGTAATCCGATAGAACCGGTACAAACGCTTGCGAGAACGCCCCTTCGGCGAAAAGTCTGCGCAAAAAATTAGGGATTTTGAACGCGACAAAAAACGTATCCATCCCTGCACCCGCCCCAAAATAACGCGCAAAAATCATATCCCGCACAAAGCCCAATACGCGTGATATCAACGTCATTCCGCTAACAACAGCGGTCGATTTAAATAATTGCCTGCTCAGTTTTTTCTCCAAAATTTAAGGCACCAAATCCGTATTTTTCGGGATGCACAAAGCTGAAATACAGCATGGTCCAGTCCTGGTTAAACTTAGCGACGGTATTGTACCTTGTAAGCACGCAAAATATTGACACAAATAGTTTGGCAATACATAATGGTTAATTCTTTCATACAATTAGAATATTTTTTAAGATCCTATGGCGAATACACTTTCAGCGGCCAAACGGGCCCGACAAGCCGAAAAACGACGCATCCACAACGCCAGCCAGCGTAGCAACTTTCGGACCTACATCAAAAAAGTCATTGCATCAGCAGAAAGCGGTGATGCCGCCAAAGCCCAGGCCGCATACAAACAAGCCGTTCCTGTAATTGACGCTGCGGTATCTAAAGGGATAGTTCATAAAAACAAAGCTGCGCGAAACAAAAGCCGTCTGAACACAAGAGTAAAAAACCTGGGCTAAACCAAAATCAAATTATCACGGTGAATTATCTCGGGTTCATCGACATAACCCAACACGGCCTCAATTTTCGCACTGGGCTGGCGTTTGATTTTGTCCACATCTTGCGCATTATAATTCACTAACCCACGCGCGATTTCTCGGCCGTTCGCGCCAACACAAGCCACCAGATCGCCGCGCAAAAACCCGCCTTCAACTGCGACAACGCCCACCGGCAACAAGCTTTTACCAGAGCCTCTTAGCACGTCTATGGCGCCTTGATCTAAAATTAAACGGCCTTTCACTTGCAATTGCCCTGCCAACCAACGCTTCCGAGCGACAAGGGGTTCCGCATCAGGAACCAAGAAAGTCCCGACCGTTTCACCCGCCAAAATACGCGAAAGCACACGGGAATCAGCGCCGGATGCTATTACGGTTGCGGCACCTGACCGCGCAGACAATGCCGCCGCCCGAATTTTAGTCACCATACCACCTCGCCCTAAACCACTATGACTTTCGCCCGCCATTCCCGTCAGAGACGGATCCGTAATATCTATTTGATCTAATAACTTGGCACCGGAATCAAGCGTTGGATCACGATCAAATAAACCGATTTGATCGGTTAATATAATCATCAAATCGGCCTCGACAAGGTTCGCAACCAGCGCCGCCAAGGTATCGTTGTCGCCGAACCGGATCTCTTCCGTCGCAACCACATCGTTCTCGTTAATAACCGGCACGACCCCGAAGCTGAGCAACGCAAGCAAAGCGCTTCTGGCATTCAGATAACGCGTCCGATCGGATAAATCCTCATGCGTTAACAACACTTGGGCTGTCTGCAAGCCATGCGCCTGAAAATTCGATTCGTAAGCCTGAACCAAACCCATTTGACCAACCGACGCCGCAGCCTGGAGACAGTGCAAAGCCTTGGGGCGCTTATGCCAACCCAGCCGGAACATACCCTCAGCGACGGAACCGGAAGATACTAGCAGTACATCGACCCCACGCTCACGAAACCCGACCATTTGCTCGACCCATCCCGCCATACCGGCACGATTCAATCCTCGTCTACCATCCGTAAGTAGCGAACTGCCGATCTTTACAACAATTCGACGCGCACCAGCAAAATCGGATCTATTTTTCATCAGTTAAGGACAAAGTTTCCAGGTAATCCATGACCGCGAAGCTAAGTTCCTTTACGCCTCGACCTTGTAACGCGGAGATTGCAAATACAGGCCCATCCCAATTCAATTCCTGTATCAACTCTGCACGAACCTGCTCAAGTTCGCCATTAGCCAGAAGATCAATTTTGTTCAAAACCAGCCACCTTGGCTTGGAGGCCAAATCACTGCTCCATGCCTTCAGTTCCGCAATCAAGGCTCGCGCACAATCGGCTGGAGCCTGTTCAGGCGCGTACGGCTGTATATCCAGAACATGCAATAACAAGCGCGTACGGGAAAGATGCTTTAGAAATTGGAGGCCCAACCCCATACCATCCGCGGCGCCCTCAATCACACCCGGAATATCCGCGACCACAAAGCTGCGCAACTCGTCAACCCGCACGACACCTAAGTTGGGTTGTAACGTAGTAAAAGGGTAATCCGCTACCTTGGGGCGCGCGGAAGAAACGCTGCGTATCAAACTGGATTTACCGGCATTTGGCATGCCCAACAAGCCAATATCCGCGATTAACTTAAGCTCCAGACGCAACGATCTGCGCTCACCAAGTGTACCTTTGGTTGCCTTACGTGGCGCCCTGTTGGTGCTGCTTTTGAAACGCGCGTTCCCCAACCCATGAAAGCCGCCTTGCGCAACCAGAATGGAATCACCACGCTTTACCAGATCGACGATATTCTCCCCGGTATTTGCATCGAATATCTGAGTTCCACTGGGCACTTTTACATAACAGTCCTGGCCACTGCGTCCAGTGCAATTGCTGCCCATACCCTTCTGACCTCTTTCGGCACGGTGAACCACATGATAACGAAAATCAACTAGCGTATTGATATTGTCAGTAGCGACCAAATATACACTGCCGCCATCCCCACCGTCGCCTCCGTCCGGACCGCCCAGCGGAATATATTTTTCGCGTCGAAAGCCAATACAGCCATTGCCGCCGTCACCCGCTTCGACCGATATCTCTACTTCGTCTACAAACCTCATAATTTCCCACAAAAAAACCCCGCCATGAGACGGGGCCTTTTTAGAATCTTAAAGAATCGAAACCGATTCAAGAACCACTGTACGCGGCCATCACCCCGCCACAATGCTTACGTACTTACGTTTCTTGGGACCTTTAACCTGAAAAACCACTTGGCCGTCAGCCGTTGCAAACAAGGTATGATCTTTACCACAACCAACATTGTCACCGGGATGAAAACGAGTACCCCGCTGCCGTACAATGATATTACCCGCACTCACATGCTGGCCACCAAAGCGTTTAACACCTAAGCGCTTGGATTCTGAATCGCGCCCATTCCGAGAACTCCCACCTGCTTTCTTATGTGCCATAACCTAACCTTATTTATCCTGCGGAAATACCCGTAATCTGTACTTCTGTATAATACTGACGGTGCCCCATTTGCTTCATATGCTGCTTGCGGCGTTTAAACTTTAGAACTTTAATCTTTTTGTGCCGCCCTTGTGATTGAACCTTAGCAGTGACCTTTCCACTTTCGATGAAAGGCGAGCCGACTGTTAATCCGTCGTCGGACTTAACCATCAAAACCTTATCAAATTCGATGTCAGCGCCGTTTTCAGCTTCCAGCTTTTCCAATTTCAAGGTTTGACCTTCCTCAACCCGGTACTGTTTACCGCCTGTCTGAATTACCGCATACATCTGCGCTATCTCCATCGAACTATTTGAAAATTATATTAGTGAACCGTTTATTGTAAATGCTTGAATAGTCTGGGTCAAATTTAAACGCCGAAACTACACTCGGTCTCTTGTAAACGTTATACTATCCCTTGACAATGGCTAGATGGCCCCCTAGGATGCCACCGGCCTTAAACTAGATAAGGTAACTTGATCCTTCTGACTGCATAAATGACTTCCTCTATCTCTTGCCCCGATCATGAGATGCTAGATTCCGATAGTAGCATCAATTTTGACATTATACGCGAACCCATCAAGGAAGAAATTATTGCGGTCAACGAATTAATCAAACAAGAGCTCCATTCGGACGTTGTTCTGGTTAACCAAATCGGAACCTATATCGTAAACAGCGGCGGCAAACGGCTACGCCCTTTACTGCTCATACTTGCCGCAAAAGCGTTAAACTATACCGGCAAACAACACTTAAAATTGGCAACCGCTATTGAGTTCGTCCACACAGCTTCATTACTACACGACGACGTTGTCGACGAATCCAACCTACGCAGAGGCCAGGAAACTGTCAATTCCGCGTGGGGAAATTCAGCCAGTGTATTGGTTGGCGATTTTTTGTATTCCAGAGCTTTCGAAATCATGGTCAGCGCGAACAATTTGCGGGTCATGCAGCAAATCGCGGAAACGACCACGGCACTTTCCGAAGGCGAAGTATTGCAGCTGCTTAACATACACAACTCAGCGACCACCGAAGAAATTTATCTTGAGGTTATCTCTAGAAAAACCGCTATTTTGTTTCGCTCCGCCGCACAACTAAGCGCTATCTTGGCGGAAGCACCACCCGCAGTCGAAGAAAGTTTAATCAATTACGGGTTGCACCTGGGCATTGCTTTCCAGCTAATAGACGACGTCTTGGATTACCGCGCCGACCCTGAACAGACTGGTAAGAACTTAGGCGATGACCTTGCCGAAGGAAAACCAACTCTACCCTTAATCTACGCAATACAGCAAAGCTCAGAAGAACAAGCTAACGTGATTCGCAAAGCTATCGAAGATGGCAATCGCAACGCATTCGCGGAGGTTTACCAAATCGTTGAATCAAGCGATGCCATAGCGTACACTGAATCCCGTGCACGAGAGGAAGCTCGTACCGCCATAGAATCTTTGAACCTGATCCCGCCGTCAAAATATAAAGACGCGATGATCGCATTGGCGGAATTTTCCGTGCGGCGTAATTACTGATTCGGGGTGTAGCTCAGCTTGGTAGAGCACTGCCTTCGGGAGGCAGGGGCCGGAGGTTCAAATCCTCTCACCCCGACCAATAAGTTAGAAATAATTGGGTTTGACTATTTAGGGTATTTTGGGACATTTAGTTTCATTGATGTCCCACAGCATCAAATTCCAATGGCTACCATCGATAAACGTGCCCCTACCAATGACGGGCAAAAATCCGTACCGCGAGTATTCCAGACCAACTCGAGCCTGCGAAACCAAAATCCTTGCCGAAACCCGGGCGAGAAAAATCGAATCCAAAATAGTATACGGTTGCTTTGTTTCGCATGGCGAATCCAAACGCACAACATTGGGCGAACTCATTCAACGATACCGCGATTGAACAACACCACGTAAAAAAAGCAAGAACGTTGAAACCATTCGATTGAATGCGATGTTCGAACATCCACTTTTTGAACGGATACTTAACCCTATTAATCGGTCTGTTCGGTTTCTTCAGCCTAATCACCGAATAGCTCCTCGACCAGCCTACTTTCAGGATTATCATCAGTACCCTCATCATCATCGCGTTTCGAGGATAAAAATGCTTTCTGTTTTGTTGTATTTAGGATCGGCAACGGATCAAACTGTTTGAACAGCGGCACCGAGGATAAAAAGCTGGCCATTAACGAGCCACTGCGCAAGATCCAACTCACAAAGCCCGCCGTAAATGTCACCGTTGTGCCCGCAACCACCGTCATCGCGGCTTGATCGTCTTCCAAGTCCAGACTCATCTCATCTTTCATCCGATCCAACTGCGCCCACAATTCTGAGTCTTCCGGTATCAGCGTCAGTTCGTCCAACT
>CAZVFR010000044.1:0-16412 GCA_964626505.1 uncultured Methylococcaceae bacterium | reverse complement strand
ATAGTTGTATCTAAATTGAACTGATCGTAGCTACGCAGCAAATCCTCAAATTGCCCGTAACTGCTCAGATTAGTCTACAACAATACGACGTCATATTGCTCCTGCGTGTACTGGATTTCAGCCCGAAAGCGAATCTTAATTCCAAGAAACCCTTCAAGCTCCGAAAGTGAGCCGGCTTCTTCATCCAACAGCATTTCGACAACTTCGTTCGATGCCAACACCAATAACGACTGCATATTGTGTTGTTTGACTTCGCGGATAATTTCTCGAAATATTTCCAAGCAAGTTGTTTCGGGCGTTCTGAGTACCCCTCTTCCACCGCAGGTCTTACACGGCTCGCACAATATGTGCTCGAGGCTTTCTCGCGTCCTTTTTCGAGTCATCTCGACCAAACCCAAACACGATACCTCGCTAATCCCGGTTTTCGCATGGTCTTTTTCAAGATGCTTTTCAAACGCTCGCAACACTTGTTCTTTATGTTCCTCATCCAGCATATCGATAAAGTCGACAATGATTATGCCGCCTAGGTTGCGCAAGCGTAACTGCCGCGCAATGGTTTGAGCCGCCTCCAGATTGGTTTTGAAGATGGTTTCCTCCAAACTGCGCTTGCCGACATAGCCACCCGTATTCACATCAACCGTAGTCATCGCTTCGGTTTGGTCAAACACTAGATGACCGCCGGATTTCAACAACACCTTGCGCGCCAAGGCTTTCTGGATATCGTCCTCGATTCCAAAGATATCAAAAATCGGCCGGCCACCGCTGTAATGTTCGATGATCCCAGTGACCTCCGGCACAAACTCTTCGGCAAACTTGACCAATTGCTCGTAAGTTTCGCGTGAATCGACGCGTATTCGTTCGATTTGCTCGCGGTACAAATCCCTTAGTGTCCGAATACTTAAGGGTAGATCAGTATGTATCAGTGATTTAACCTCGGCATTGTGTATGCGCTCGTATACCGAACGCCAAAGCTTGACCAGAAACATCATGTCCGTACGAATGATGGCTTCTTCGATACATTCTGCCGCGGTTCTGGCGATAAAGCCTCCGGTTTCGAATTCTTCCTGGAATGTATCCAAACAGGTTTTCAAGCGCCCGCGTTCGGTCTCGCACTCGATACGCTGCGAAATCCCCGACGAATTTGAATACGGCATGTACACCATGTAACGCGACGGGATCGACAATTCGGTGGTCAACCGCGCTCCTTTGGAACCCAAAGGATCTTTAGTCACCTGGACCACAAGATCCTGGTTTTCGTGCAAAAATCGGTCTATATTCTCAGCACCCAATTGCTCGGCATCCCGATAACTCAAATCCGAGACGTGCAAGAACGCGGCCCGCTCCAAACCGATATCAACAAACGCAGCCTGCATCCCCGGCAGCACCCTGCATACTCGACCTTTATAAATATTACCGACCAATCCCCGCTTTCGAGACCGCTCTATAATCAATTCTTGTACCACCCCATTTTCGACAACCGCGACGCGGGTCTCCGGTGGAGTGATATTGATCAAAATTTCGTCGCTCATAGTATTTTTTTTATGTCGGCGATAAATCCACGCCTGCTTCCTTTAATAATTCCGATGTTTCGTACAACGGTAAGCCAACAACCCCAGAAAAACTACCTTCGATGCGTTTTACAAACATCCCGCCAAGTCCTTGGATTCCGTAGGCTCCAGCTTTGTCGGCTGGCTCGCCCGTATTCCAATAGGCTATGATTTCCTGATCGCTAAGCGGTCGAAAACAAACCGTCGTTTTGCTCAATGCCTGCAAATGTTGTGCGCTACGTATCGACACAGCGCTGAATACCTGATGCTCGCGTCCAGACAGCCGCTTCAATATTTCAATCGCCTGATCCCGCCCCCGGGGTTTCCCCAAGAGCGCCCCGTCAACTACAACAACCGTATCAGCACCCAATACAGGCAGATCGCTGCCAGCCATTTCCCGACCCCGCTGTGACTTTAACGCAGCAATTCGGTGAACGTATTTTTCGGGTAATTCACCCATCACCGGACTCTCATCGACATCAACAGCAACGACCACAAATCGCACGCCTATCTGTGTTAAGAGCTCACGGCGCCGGGGCGACGAAGACGCGAGCATAACTTGCGCATCAGGTATCGCCATTATCGATGGTAGGGGTGATTACGCAGAATACTCCAAGCCCGGTACAACTGTTCAGCCACCACAACACGAACCAGCGGGTGGGGCAAGGTTAGCCTGGATAAACTCCAAGATTCCTGCGCCCGCGTGTTACAACCCTCTGACAAACCCTCCGGGCCGCCTATCATTAACGCGATGTCTTTACCGCCAGACATCCATCTTGACAAAACAACCGATAATTCGTGCGTATTCCATTGCTTGCCCGTCACATCCAATGCGACCGCGTGGGTTCCACTCGGCATGACGTCCAACATTTTTTCGCCTTCAATCCTGATCAAACGTGCTAAATCAATATTTTTTTTTCTTTTTCCAAGCGAGATTTCTTTTAACACGATCCGGCAATCACCCGATATTCGCTTCGCGTATTCATCAAAGCCCTGCTGCACCCACGCCGGCATTCTGTCGCCAATTGCGACCAGATAAATTTTCATGTGGAAAGGATACAAGTTGCCTAGGAGACTGTGCGAACATTCAAACGTTATATCCGCACGCGTATACCGTTAAACACGAAGCTTCTAACAAATTACCCCTCAATACCCAACCTAACCATCTTCGGTCTCGATACGTTTGACAAGACGGCCGACTAGCGTTAATTCTATCGTGTTTAGTGTCTAATTTCTGGATTTTGTTCTGTAGCCAAATAAATGAACCATACAAACAATGATTCTGTTCTTTCCGACTGGAAAGGTCGGGCCAATCAATTTGAGGAGGAAATTAAAAAAGTCGTCATTGGATTGGACCGTCCGATACGGCTAATTACGACCGCTATTTTCGCGCGTGGCCACGTGATGCTGGAAGGCGACGTTGGCGTGGGTAAAACCACGCTCTTACGTGCCGTAGCGCGTGCTATTGGTGGCGCATACGAACGTATAGAAGGCACCATCGATTTAATGCCCAACGATTTGGTATACCGTACTTATATTAATCGCGACGGCAAACCTCAAGTTGACCCCGGCCCGATCCTGAAACACGATGAACGGCTCTCAACCTTCTTCTTTAACGAAGTGAATCGGGCACGTCCCCAGGTACATGCATTGCTGCTCAGGGTCATGGCCGAACGTAGCTTAACCGCATTTAACCGCGAGTACTGTTTTCCGCATCTACAGGTTTTCGCGGATCGCAACCGCGTCGAAAAAGAGGAAACCTTTGAAATGCCTTCGGCTGCACGCGACCGTTTTCTGATGGAACTGAATATTGAAACTCCGAACCACGTCGAGGTTAGGAGCGCGCTGGTATTCGATCCGAGATATCATAATGTCGATGCCCTGATGAAAACCGTTCAAACCGGCGTATTGCCCTTTGAGGAACTCAACCACATCGGGCATACCATCCAATGTGAAATCCAAACCAGCGACACTTTAAAAAAGTACGCACTGGCTCTTTGGGAAGCAACGCGAAAACCCCAAAGTTTTGGCATTCAAATCGATCACGTTGATATGCAAAAGCTGGTTCTGGCGGGTGCCAGCGCGCGCGGTATGAGCATGTTAATTCGCGCCGGCCGCGTCAACGCCTGGCTAAACGGCCGCGGCGCAATGATCCCCGAAGATATTCAGGAAATATTTTATGAAACTATAGCGCATCGAGTATTTTTTAATCCGACCTACGAAATGCGCCGCAGCTTGTTGATCAGACCCTTCGTAACCAGCATTTTGCAGTCGATTGCAGCCCCCTAATCCAAAATTACTCCGTCATGACACCGTCTGAGTCGGCTATATCTATCGCACCGAAAGCTTATTCGTACGCGGAATCGTATGAATTGGAGGATTTTCACTACCAAGTCGCGTGGCGATCCCACAGCTCCGTACCCGGCCACCACTTCAGCACCCAATCGGGCGGCGGTTACAAATTTCACGGGCACACGCCGCTAATATCCAACCCCGACGCCAGACACTTGGATGTCCACGCCAGTTTACATGACCCCTTTGGCCAGTTTGTGGTGAAAACATTCAGGCAGCGCAGTTCAATCCCAGTTTATGTTTTGGCAGATCTATCCGGGTCTATGGGGTTTCGCGGCAACTGTCACAAAACCAAAATTCTTGCTCATTTTGCCGCGACCACGGCCTACTCCACGTACCGCACAGGCGATCCGTTTGGCTTTATAGGCTGTGCTGATGAGATAAACTGGGATCTGTTTTTACCCCTGCGTTGGCAGAAAGGCATTATGGGGGGGATTTTTGACCGCTTGGCTGATTTTCAACCACAAGGGAAATCCGTGGAAGGTCTGTTTGAGGCAGCGGATCTTATCGGTAAACGGCGCTCATTGATTTTTCTGATTTCGGATTTTCATTTCCCGCTTAAGCAACTAAAAGCCATCATGGAGTGTTTAACCCGGCATGACGTAGTGCCGGTTGTGCTGTGGAGTAGCTTGGAAATCGATATTCCAAACTGGGGCATCTATCGTCTTTGCGATCCTGAGACCGGTGAGGAACGCTGCATTTTTATGCGGCCGCGATTACGCGAAAAGATGCATGATTTTTTCCTGCAGCGACAGCACTCTCTTTCCCGGTTATGTCTTAGCTATGGACGCAAACCATTTTTCGTGATTGACCGGTTTGTACCCGAGGCCATGAGCCAATATTTTTTTTAGTATCGTATGCCGCGGCAACAACAAACACGTCCAGCACCAACACACAGAAACTGGGCGACCAGCGCTAATCAGCGGCGCAAATTAGTATTTTTCCTGCTGGCTACGCTGACGTTTATCTCTCCCTGCATGCATGCGTCGGATCGCAATCCAATCCTGAACCTGGATTTGGATGCGCCACGCGACTTTGGTTATGTTATTGGGGATATCATTCATCACAGTATATCTTTGAATATCATCAAACCTTATACTTTGGAGACCGATTATTTACCGCGACCGGGCGCTCTCAATGGCGGGTTGGAAATCCACCAAATTAAAGTCCATAAACAAGAATCCGAACAATCAAACGAGTACCGCATAGATCTCGACTACCTGATACTTAAAGGCAGCAAAGAGCCGGAACGGGTTTTTATCCCAGAGGTTCGAATGCGACTCTACGACGGCCAACGTAGTGTGCTGGCAACCGTCCCCAAATGGGGCTTTAGCACCGCTCCACTAATACCCCCGCAGACCAAGGACGAAAACGTACTCATCCGGCCCGCAGTAGAACCACCCGTGCTCTCCACTGCAACCCATCATTGGATATTGTCAATCATGGCCGGCGCAATTACGCTGCTGACGAGTGTCATGGCCTGGCAACGAAACCTGCTGCCGTTTTTAGATTTTGGCAGTAGTCCGTTCAAACAGGCGTGTCGGAATCTAAAGCGATGGCGTGGAGCTGACCCCACGTCCTCCGCGTATCGCCACGCCCTGCAAGATGTGCACAAGGCACTCAACGAAACCGCAGGACAAACCGTATTTGCGGATTATTTGAGCGAATTCTTTGGCTACAACCCACACTTCAACCCGTTGCGGGAACCTACGGAAATTTTTTTCAAGCTCTCTCGCCAAACGTTTTTCGAACAGCCGGAGCAGTTAGATCCACGGAACTACCCGGTAAGCTGGCTGGAAAACCTTTGCCGCCGGTTTAGAAAGATCGAACGCAGCTCATGAACCTTGCATTTACTCAGCCTTGGTGGTTGGCTTTGGGACTGTCCGCAGTGCTGCCTTTGATAGTCCGGCATCAACAACCCATGGGCTATTCCTGGGTTGCGCTGCTTCCGGATGACAAACCGTCACACATGCTGGATTGGGCGATCCGAGGTATGACCGCCGCCGCTTTACTGTGTATCGCCTTAGGTGTAGCGGGGCCGCACAGTCGCGAACGACAAATCGAAAAAATCGGCACAGGCGCGCATATCGTTTTATTATTGGACCGTAGCGCGAGCATGAACGAGAACTTCGCCGGGCGTTATTTGGGCGGTCGGTCGAGCGAAACAAAAGGCCAGATCGCGCGGAACCTTTTGATGGAGTTTGTCGACGCCCGCCAGTCCGACCTGTTTTCGATGGTATCGTTCAGCACATCACCCATATACACCCTGCCGTTAACCCAGGATCGCGAAGCAATTAAAGCAGCGATCCAGGCCGCTAACACTCGTGGACGGGGTATTACCAATATTGCTTCCGGATTATCCATGGCGCTGACTTTCTTTAACGACCAGCCCATGACCGGATCGAGAATAGTCTTGCTGGTATCGGACGGCGCGGCCAAAATTGACCCCGGTACTCAAACCCAGCTGCGTCAATGGTTTTATCAAAATCAGGTAACACTGTATTGGATTTACCTGCGCAACCAATACAGTGCCAGCCTTTCGGTTCCGCCTAAAAACCCAAACGAAAATACCAGCCCAGAGTATTTTCTGCACGAGTATTTTAAAGGCATGGACATCCCATATTACGCTTATGAAGCTGAAAATCCACAAGCGCTGGCCCAGGCGATCACCGATATAGGGCAACTCGAAAGCAAACCTATTCGATACTTTGAAAGTATACCCAGGTCCGATTTGTCGGTTTACTGTTACGCGAGCGCCGCGCTGTTGGTATTCGTGCTACTTCTATGTAAAGCCTTGGAAATAGACAAATGGCGGCAATAAAAGACAAAAACGGTTGCCGCCGGCTTAACAGCCGGATTCCGGGCATCCTGCTCGCCTCTCTAGTATTGGGTTTTATCGGCGAGGCGATTTACATTTACAAGGTTCATTCTATCAATCAGGCGATACTGAACCCGGCAGAGATACAAGTTACAGACGATTCGTCCACCCACGAAATCTTCGCCAAAGCCTGGTATGTGGATCAACAAGGCGATTACCAGACGGCATTGCAGCTATACAACACTATAGAAAACAACAGCGACACGGCGTTCGCAGAAAAAGTGAAATACAATATGGGCACCCTATACCTCAAACAAGCCGCCAAACACTGGAACGCCAAAGGCGTTTGGGCTTATGCGGAAGTCAGTGCATTGCGCAATTTCGCGGAACAATCGTTGACCGAAGTTGTGAGACTAAATAACGCGAACTGGGACGCACGCTTTAATCTCGAATACGCTTTGCGGATTAAACCGCCACTCAAGAAGGTGGAAAAAGCCGATTGGACCGGCCGACGTAGCAGCGTGCATGCGATTTATCCAGGAATCCCGGGGGGTGGCCCATGATCGCATCACCGAATACCGGCCTGGACTTCTGGATGTTACTAATCGCGCTCCTGGCCCTAGGCATCTGCCTCTTCAAGTCTACAGCACCGCTGCAGCAAGACCTTTACCGCTATGTTTTCGTAGTGGATATCACGCAGAGCATGAATACCCGAGACTACCACTTGCCCGGGATGCCAGCCGATCGGTTATCGCTCAGCAAAAAAGCCATGCGTACAGCGATTCGTCAATTACCCTGCGGATCGAAGACCGGAATAGGCTTGTTCACGACAAAAAACATAATGTTTCTATTTGAGCCCCTGGAAGTTTGCGCGCATTTCTCTGTCATTGACGATGTCATTGCACACATAGACTGGCGCATGAGTTGGGCAGCGGATAGTTACATCGAAAGAGGTCTTTATACCGCGATTCGCGAACTGAAAAACCAGGAAAAACCCACTCACTTGGTATTTCTGACGGATGGAGAACAAAATGTTACCGAACTCCATCGTCCCCCGCTGGCCAACTACTTTGGCACTGTCAACGGATATATTATCGGAGTCGGTGGTTCTATACCGACACCGATACCCAAGCTCGACGCCGAAAACAGACCGGTGGGGTATTGGAAAAATAGCGAAGTGGAACGATTTCCATTGACAGGCATCCCAATGCCCGCGGATGTAAATGAATCCACCGCAACACAACCCGAAGACAATTATTTGTCTATGCTACGCGAGCAAGGGTTAATGCTGCTGGCGCGTACTACGGGCTTGACTTACAAAAGGCTAGAGACACCCGCTCAATTCGCCGACATCTTGCAAACCCCGGATTTGGCTGACAAACGCATCGTCGAAAAAGACATCCGATGGGTATTCGCGCTTAGCGCACTGGCTTTGATTTTAGGCGTCAACCTAAGGCACGCAAAAACTGTCAAAATCAATCGACCTAGCGATTAATTTTGTGAGGATCAGCTAAACAGCGTTCTGTCGGATTGTTACCGACAAACTTACCCATCAATCAAGTCGAACTACTGAGCAACTGACTACGGTTTCATGCTGTTCTATTTAGTACTTCGCCCTAGAGCCGAAGAGATAATTACCCATTGGACTCTGTTCCGGCAATCCCTTGCCTAATAACTAGCCTGAATTTCTCACTAGAATGACGAGTCCTCGCTTGATCTTTGTTCCCACAAGGGGTTTTCTTCCTGCGGAAATACAGTCCGTATTCCGCTCAGTCAGAAAACCCCTTGTGAAAACAAATCTCCGCGCGATCAATTTGCCCTCTAGTGAGAAACTCAGGCTAGCGAAGCAGAATAATCAGGCTGGCAACACGTTCTCGGCCTGCAGGCCTTTCTGTCCTTGGGTAATTTCCATGGTTACTCTTTGGCCTTCATACAAAGACTTGCGTCCGGTACCCTGGATAGAGGTGTAATGGACAAATACATCGTTACCGCCTTCCTGCGCGATGAAGCCGAATCCTTTCTCATCGTTGAACCACTTAACCGTACCTTCTACTTGGTCTGACATATCACTCTCTTATATTAAATTACCGGACTTCCCGGCGTTTGAATTAACCGACCTAAACTAATCGGCATGAAATCTTTAGTCTTGTATGGTTTTTAAACTCTGTACATCTTGTATCCAGTCTAAGTTAGCATTATTTATTGCGCTTATATTTCAAATGCATAAGCGATTCGAACATCCTGACCATTGTTGTATGTTTTTTCACTGATACCAATCAATTAAGTATCGATTCTTCATGCCGCTATAGCGCTAGCAAAATTGAACCTATACAGAGATATTTGAATAGAAAGTGAGTCGGGCTGAACAGTTTAAATTTACCGGGTGGATTTAGGTCCTACCTCACCATAATAGGCAATGCTTACATGGTGATTAGCGAAATCAATAGCACTGCGTTCTACACAGAACGACCGCATGCATTCCTGAAAGCTAATTGAAGACTTTATTTATTATAAAAATACGAAAATGTTACGAGGATTTAGACGAGGAATTAAAATAGATTAGTAGTTTATACCTATGATCATACGCCACATATTTAGTATTGTATACGCTTGGCATCGATTTTATCTTTATATCTAAACCCAAAGTCTGGACTAATGGGACTGGCTGCCCAGGTATTCCCGCGTCCAAACCTGGCCTGTCGAGGCCCTAACCGAGGGCGCGGTGTAACGGTAACGATAGAAACTCATCCGAATGTATCTTGGAGGCTGATCCGAAAATGGGTTGTTTTCGAACAACTCTGTCACATCAGGAACGCCTTGTTGAAGTTTATACAATAGCCGATCTAACCAGAACGGCATCGAGGGAATTCTCAGCGCGGCAAACCACATTTGCCAATCCAAACGCGGCTGATGTGGCATATTCCAACTTAAGGGCTTATCAAGATCGCCCGGCTTGTATTTAAATTCATAGGCTAACCAAACGTCGCCGCCATGGGAACCCTCAATAACGATTTCATCCCTTTGTGTCGTCATGATGGGGAATGGGCCATAGGCATTCACTATCCCCAATGCGGATGAGACTCGACGCAATGATGAAAATGGCTGGGCTAGCGGTTTGCCAACTTCCATGGACCAAAATATCGCTGCACAACTGATAAAAATTACCGTAGCTAAACCACCCGAAACCGCGGTCGCGATTCGCCCCGCTGAAGGACTACGCCGCAGAATGTACTCTGACAGACGCGGATTTATTATGCGGATCACATCTTTATCATCTAATAGGAACAAGCACAAACTAAGCACCAACAGATTAAAAAAATTGTAATTTCCGGTCAGCATGATGCCGCTTTGCAAAACGATAAAACAGCAGGCTGCGAATACGCGCGAGCGCCTCGGTAAGAAAACCAAAAATGGAACAATGAGTTCGATAAAAAAAACGCCCGCGGCCGAAAGCTGCTGTACCCAAAGTGGGAATTGGTGCGCATACCAGGCCAGTGGCGTTGGCAAAGGTTGAGTTTCGTAGTGATAGCGTAGTGCAGTCAAATTCCACCAATTTTCGTCGCCGCTGGCCAACTTTACCACGCCACTTAACAGCATGAACCTGAACAGCAGCCAGCGATACAGGAAAACTACTATAAATGACCCACCGGTTAGAAAGATTGCCAAAAAGCCGACTTCCAACAACAACATATCCCATTGGAAAGTCATGAAATCCTGCCCGGCATTCACAATCGACAGATACGACACGAAGCAAATCACAAGATTCGTCCGGGTAAACCGGTCGAACAGAATCAATGTTGCAGCGAACACTCCGAGCAAACACGAACCCGTCAATAGGGTATCCGACGCGTTCATCCAGAACAGAGATGGAAACTTCCAGATGCCCGCCGACCCGACAGCCTCACGAATATAAGCAAGTTTTTCGACCAGGGGTAATATGCCTTCAGCTCCAACCAAACCCCTTATCTGCACGTACATAGACGCGAAAGCAGCGATATAGACTAGCGCCAAGCCACGCAGAAACAGCCAGGAAATAAGATGATACTCGTCAGAATAAGAAAATCTTATCCAGAACTGTTTAAACCATTGATACACGGCAGAAGAGTTAGATAGATATTTATATGCGTGCTTCTAACCCGGTTCGCTCATCAGAGTGGAAGAACATTCACCAATGCTGATCCATATGGGCTTTGTATAAGATTTTGACGAGCGCTATAGTCGCGAAAATCATTACGGCCATACACACCCATTCGTAGGGCTGTACACTGGTAGGATCCTTATCAAATACGATAATCAAACTGCCTCCTGCAAATATTAAACCCAAATAACTGATAATTTTCATGAAACACACTCATATATAAAAAATAATCCGGCAATTTTTGTTAAGCTGGAAATCCGGTTTATAGTGGAAAAAAGCTATTTTACGCTTATTTTTAGCGACTATAATTTAGCTACGAAGGCATATGCCTCTTTAACGTAACAACCCACCGGCCACAAACCGTCCATGGACAGCCAATACCAGTCGTCAACACGCAAAATAAAAATAGATGTACATGCGCTTGAAATAGGTATGTTTGTTTGCGATCTGGACCGCCCCTGGATTGAATCACCGTTCTTGCTGCAAGGATTTTTACTGCAAACACCCGATGATGTACAAAGTGTTCAGAATGTCTGCGACTACGTCTATGTCGATCCTGAAAAAGGCACTCGCAAAAGCATAAGCCAACCAGTCGCGACAAAACCCAAACGCCAAGACTATGTTTTTAAATCCGCGTTTGAGGACTCATTCGCTAGTGCGAACAAAACCTACCAAGGCACACATGCCTTGGTTAAATCTACCATGGACGACATTCGGTTCGGCAACGCCATAGACACCGACAAAGCCAAAGGTGCGGTAAAAGATTGCGTGGACGCGGTACTCGACAACCCCAATACCATGATTTTGCTAACGCAAATAAAAAACAAAGACGAATACACGTCACAGCACAGTCTTAATGTTTGTATCCTTTCAATACTCATTGGACGTCATTTGGGTATGCCCATCAAAGAACTTGAAGATCTGGGATTATGCGGCCTACTCCACGATATGGGTAAAATCAAAATACCGCTGGAAATTCTCAATAAAGAGGGTAATTTATCAGCGGACGAATTTGAGGTGATGAAACAACACTCTATTTTGGGCAGAGATATATTGATGTCCGCTCGAAACGTACCACTCAGCACCGTTGACGTTGCCTATAGTCACCACGAAAAACTTGATGGTACAGGTTATCCTCGGGGTATCAAATCAGAAGGGATTACACAAAATACAAGAATTGTTGCGATCGTCGATACCTACGATGCAATCACAAGTGAAAGAGTTTACCAGACCGCTCGATCCCATCTACAAGCACTGAATATATTGACCAAAGCGCGCGGTTCGCAATTCGATACACACTTGGTTATCAGTTTTATCGCCTGTATTGGCGTTTATCCGCCGGGCAGTATTGTTGAATTCAGCAACGGCGAAGTTGGAATCGTGTTCGAAGTCACACCGACGACCAAAACCAAACCCAAGGTCCTATTGGTATTAGACGCAAATAAATCTCCGCGTAAAGAGACCGTTTTGGAACTGTCAAAATCGGCCAATTCGAACTATAAAATCAAAGAAGTCCTTAAACAGAGGGCCCACGGTATCGATATTAAATCCTACATCGATAAAGGTTTGGTGTTAAAAGGGCCTCAGTGGGTTGAACACTAATCGCTTCGGTGTAATCGGCCAATTTAACCCCGTTTCCGCAAGTACCACAAAATCATTGCGAGGTTCCCCGCATCCACTTCCTGTCCGGACGATACCGAAGAATGCTCCATCATCATCTCGCAAATCTGCTGATAATGAGCCGGATCATCCCAACCCCGATACCCCTTAATCGCCTGCTCGCGCAGTCGCGCTTTCATCTCAGTGGCGAAGTCATCTACTGCCTCTTCGAGCCGTGTTATTTCTTCTTGTATTTCTTGATCCATAGGAGCGAGTCAAATTGCAATAGAGGGATTACTTGGGATGCTTCACGAGAGAAAGTATTACGTAATTATCCGCTTCTATGAGAAAGTAAAAGCGGTAGTCCCGGCTGATACGTCCCTGCCACACGTCATTTTTCTCATCATACTTTTTCGCGTGAAGGGAAGGGTAGCGAATATCCGCTATGAGAAAATCAAGTTGCTTGTCGGCAAAGTTCTGGGTTTTCTAAGGCAGGGCTTGATAATCACGTCGTGCTCTTTTCGTCCAAAGTAGTCTCATACATCGGAAGCAAGCGTTTTCTTAAAATCATCCATGGAGTCATAAGGCCCATAAACACGCCCGGCTTTGTAATCCTTCAACCCTTCTGCAATCGATTCGTCAATGAGTCGACGAGAAATAACCTCTTGGGGTTCGAGAGAGATATGGTTATCTTTGACCGTGATCTCAAGCGTATCGCCTTCTTGAAGATTGAGTTGCTTACGAACTTTCATAGGGATAGTGACTTGACCTTTTGATTTGATCTTCACGTATGGCACGGTGGTATTTCCTCTGTGTTTCATATTCCTTAAAAAGTTGGAATTTCCAACTTATTATACCTCTATCCTATCTATTTCTGGCAAACTGTCAAGCGCTGACACTAGCCTGACATATAGGGAAACCGTAGCAGATCTTATCGCCAGCGGTGATGCTTCAGAATTTAATCACCCACTCGGTACGCAGTCCATACGAAACCCCAACGCCTTCTTCACCGGCCACAAATGAATCCAAACGCAGAATATGGTGTTTACCAATAGCTTTCTGATAACGCGCACCAAAACCTAGAACACCCTCGTTTCTGCCACTTTTGGTACTTGTACGGGCGCCGAGTTCCAATATAAGCTGACTATCGATGCCGTCGAAAAACATTTGGTAACCAAGTGCTGTACCCACCGTGTCTTGAATCGGCTGCCCCAGAGGCTCGCCGTAACGACCCATGCCGACGGGTCCATACAAGATGCCAAGATTAGCCAATGGATTACCCTGATCCGGCCTACGCGCGGCCGATGTGAACTGGTCAATATTCCAGAAAGTATTCAGATAAACAACATTATCGGAGCTCGGCAGTGTGCTGGACAATTGTGAAAGCAAAAGAACTCCGCCCCCCACCGCGGGTAAATCGTCATGATCCGGAATAGACGCATTAACTCTGAATGTTGTGTTTAGTTTACCCAAGCGCTGGGTCGCCGCGGCACCGATATACCAAGCGTTTGAAGCCAAATTGTCGTCAACATAAAATACATCCAGCGCAAGGGTATTGTCTAAGGCGGTATCTGCTTCCAAGAGCAAACCAAACAACTGCGCGGAATAGCCAACGGTGTTTCTGCCAACACTGTTGTTGCCCCGGCTAATATGGTTCCAGCCATAGACACCCGTGGCACGCAGGTTCGATACACCATCGAAAATAAGCGAGTTGCGGGTGATTCCGACCATATCAATAATGTCGTTCACGAGTATTCCGTCCTGGGCTATAAGATCCTGGCGACCCACGGAGAAGCTCACGTCATAAGTTCCGGAGTCTGTCGGATCCAAGCCAGGAAAGATTTCACCGATCTCTCCTTCAAAATAGAGCCGGGTTAGCCTGGCGTTGAATCCCTCCTCCCCTCCGTCATCTTTCTTGGGGTGGAAGTTGTAACCCGTATAACGACCCGTTTCGCTGTCGAGTGGTCGCATGGATACGACCAGTCGCTCAGTTCCTGAAAGGTTCAAGTTAACATTCAAATCGAGCCGGTTGGCCCATTCAATGGCATTATTGCCGTCACTCTCAAAACTTTGGAACGCACTACGAAACGCCCCGTAGACTAACAGCGAAGGCTGCAACATTTGACCGAAGGGTGTTTTTATACCGGGCCGGATGGGCCCGTTGCCGAGAAAAGGATCACCCAATTCAAAGACAGGTAGCAAACGTTCTACCGGATCAACTGGATACTGCACGAACTCGTCGGAAAGACGTAAGGCTTCGTCATCCGCCAACGCTTCGTCACGATAAAATTCTACGGCACTACGACCTTCGGTAATGGTGGTTTGTGTAGATTGGTCCTGGGTTTCGGGTGCATTTGCCTGATTGTTTTGCAGGTAAGGCGGTTGTGTTGCAGTACAGCCACTCACAATAGTCGCGAACCATGCCAATAACAGCAGCAGTCCTTTGCCAGCCGTGAAATCCTTTCTATTCAATGACAACGTTTCGCTCCCAAAGTACGCGGTAAAGATCAACTAATTTATCTCCGATATCGCGTGCGCTGAGTCCGTACTCAAAACCCACTCCGGAAATTGCATGGATCAAATGAGGCGGCAGTTGGCCCGCTACCAACTTGATGTTCACCGAGTAAGGCGCTCGACCGGTAAGCAGTTTGGGATCGACCTTATAACTAGCCCAGCGATGTCCCAGCGCCTCGATGCCTTTCTTTTGCAGGCGAAGATCACGAATGCCGCCATACAGTTGGGAAGGCGTGGGTGAAGGCCGCATGTAGACCAACGGATCAAAGGCATAGTTGGCCGGTATTACTTGCTCGCGCTCCCCGCCATGAGGGGTACGCACCAAGATTGGAGAGCGTAGGTTAAAGAGTTGCTCGTCTAGTGGCATGACGCCATCATGAACATACAAGGAGTGGGTGTCTCTGACATCACCATTAGGGTCTAGATCACCGGAACGAAAAATTACCGTGTCATCAGCATCGGTCACCGTGATCTGCAGGAATACATTGCGTTCGGCAATCAGGCCCGTGGGTGCACTGTGGCCATCAGTCAGGTTTTTAACCTGAACATCAAACTTGAGACCATCCTCTGACTCGAGAATTTTAACGTCGCCCAGACCATAGCCATTACGTAATAAGGTCGTGGCGCGTTCGCGATACTCGGCAAGCAATGCCAGTTGCTGACTGATAATATCGCGGGCCGCATAACGTTCTTCTGGATCTCCCCAAATGCCGGGAAATTCTGTTCCGTCAGGCACGTTTTTTTCGAATGCCTCGGTGCCCCAGCCGGCTTCGTGGTCAAAACTGAGCCACTCAGTTGGTGTGGCAAACTCTTGCGCTTCTGCGTTGATGGGGAAAATACCGGGATGCACCACGGAACTATCGGGTCCAGGGAACATATGATTGGTGCGCCGATTAGGCCGGGTAGGCTTACCACGCACAACCGCGGCTGAAGCGGGCGGGTACTCGGATGGGATACCGGAAATTGGCCCCATATGACAACCTTGACAGGTTACGCCCCGTTTGGCTGCGGGTGTTTGCTTGTATTCACTAAACAGATCCTCGAACCGAATGCCGTTAACTAGCCGTACATCGTGGCAACGACCGCAAAACCCGGGTTGCGAGACCTGCTCGAGTAGGCGTGCCTCCTGGTGAGTTTTAAGCGGGTTGTCAGCATGGGAGGCAAGCACGCGTTTAAGTTCATCATCCTTGCGAGGGCCGTAAATTGGACTCTTGATATCACCGGGTTCAAGCGGAAAACGGCCGGTGATTTTGCCATAGGCCTCGGGCACTCGGTGGCAAACGACACAGGTTATCCCCTCCATAGGCACCTTAGCGCGGTTTTCATTACCTGTGAGAATAGGTTCACCGGTAAACATACCCACCTGAGTGTGGCATCGCTCGCAGAAGTCACCCAAGGTCCCATTGGTGAGTTTCACCAAAGTCGCCTGGTAAGAAAGGAAGGT
>CAZVFR010000043.1:0-16415 GCA_964626505.1 uncultured Methylococcaceae bacterium | reverse complement strand
TATATGCAGGATCGGAACCCAGCCGCGGTAACCAGCGTTGCACTAAACTAATCGCTTCGTTTTGAAATCGTTCACTCGTTTCATCGCGTTTAACATTACTGCTGCGACTGCTGGAATCGTGGTGTATTAGCGTAGCAAAAGGCGTCCATACAATTTTGTAACCGCGTTCCGTTACTTTTAGACACAGATCAACATCGTTAAACGCGACCTTGAATAGTTCATCATTCAAACCACCCACTTCATCAAAGATTTGGCGACGAATTAATAAGCATGCGCCCGTCACGGCCGAAACATACCGATCCACAAAAGATTCCGAAAGCGAAGTTTCATCATCCATAGGCTGTTGAAAGTGGGCATGACTAGCTACGTTACCCAGCCCCAAAATTACTCCAGCATGCTGCAATCTACGGTCCGGGTATATTAATCTTGCGCCGACGACGCCCACTTCCGAGCGTTGCGCATGATTCATCATCGCATCCAACCAATTCTCATGTACCACTTCCGTATCATTGTTGAGCAACAACAAATAATCTCCTTTGGCCTGTTGTGCGGCAATATTATTCATGGCTGAAAAGTTGAAGCTGAGATCGTACGAAATGACGCGAAATTTATCGGGATGGTTGTGCTGAAGTTTGTCGTAGTAATCATGCACGTCATCCACGATGCTGCCATTGTCGACGATTAGTACCTCATAATTTTGGTAGGCTGTTTTATCCAGCAAGGTTTCAATGCAAGGTATTATCAAGTCAGCGCGGTCTTTTGTAGGAATAATGATCGAAACCAACGGTTGATTCGAGTGTTTATAGATCGTGTGGTGACAATCGGGCTTAAGACCGGCGGTTAGATCGGCCGCAATTCCTGAACGTAAGAAATGTTCATAACGAACCACCCGCTCGTTTTCATTACACAGAGCTACATTCCTTTGCTTGCGCGTACACTCAGCCGTATGGAATAGAAGCAAGGGGATATGTCCCAATGCTTTTTCGCCCTTGGTTTCGACTACTTTAAAGGCCATGTCCTGCCAATAAACGTAAGCTAGATTGCTAACCCCCCCCAAATCCAACAGCGTGGTTTGTTTGATCGCACAGGCGGCGCCAATATAGTTAGTTGACCGCAAAAACTCGATATTGGTATCCGGTTTGAATTTCGCATCGACAAAAGTTCCATCGGAATTTCGCACGTCTTCGTCACAATACGCCATAACCCATTCGGGATGAATATTCGCATAGTCCGCAAAGGAAAAAAGTGTATTCGCAGAAAAACTATCCCCAGGGGTCAAAAACATGATCCAATCTGCGCCGGTCTCCTTGATGGTTTGGTGTAATGCAGCCCACGGATCCCGGTCATCTTGGATCCATTCAATATTGTCAGCTGCCTCAGATAACGCTTTGGGCATAGGCGCGGCACTAATGATTGACAAACCCCACCCGGAATATAACTGAATAGATAAAGATTCAAGCGTATCCGCAATTAAAACTTCTTCACCCGGATTGGCGAGCATCAGCAAATGAAACGAGGGTTTTTCTACCCAATGATGCAGCATTCGTTCCGCCATCAATTGCGCTTGCCCTTCAGATAGTTCAGTTTTGTCCCTCCATTTTTGATAGTTCAAGTTCGTTTTGGATAAAGGGACTGGTAGACTTGAACTGAGTTCTCTGAATGAGACGCTGTCCTTAGCCAAAGTACTCCGCCATACATTCAAATATTCGATTGCTCCTGAGCGCATGCAGAAATCCTGACTTACCTGTCGTTGAGCTTTTAACGCAATGTCGGATCTGAATTTGGGATTGGCCACCAATTCGTCCAATGCCGAAAACCACGCATCCACATCGTTTTTAACTAACAGCCCGGTAACGCGGTGATCTACTGATTGATTGTATGTCGGCAAATCACTGTATACGCCAGCGATTCCGCTGATCGAATATTCAAGCCATTTCAAATGGCTTTTACATCGATTAAAGCGATTGTCTATTAAAGGCGCTATAGCGATATCCAGTTGCAGCCCTTGAAAAGCCCTTGGGAAATCCTGGTAGCTCAAAAATGATCTTAGCTCGAATCCAGGTAAAGAAGCGATTTTAGCCGGCGCGATCCCCATAAACACGAAGCGAACCTGATCCTGGTATTTTTCCGATATACGAACAAGCGCTTCTTCGATCATCGACAAGTCGTCTTGATGTGTCGAAGTGCCCGCAAAACCGATTACAACCGGTGCCGAATCTTGCTTGGGTGAGCACAGGGGCCACTCGTTGTCATCAATTAAGTTGGGTAACACCCTGCAATCAGCACGCAACGCTCGAATTTCGTTCTTAAGCTCGCCAGTCGAAACAGTTACCAGATCCGCTTTGCGGATTGTTGTTTCAATGAACGTTTGCTTTTGTATAAATTCGTTCCTATGAGGATTACTTTCAGGTATCGCCGACCCGAGAAGATCGTCTAATTCGTATATGACCGGTTTAGGTCCACGAAACAGGGCGTCCAATAGCGACATGGTTTCCTGTGTTGGAAAGCCACGTTGGACAACTATAATATCAGCCCATTCCAACGCCTCATGATCGATTTTACCTTGATCCGGGCCGCCTTGAATCAACGCCAGACGGATTTCCATTTTATCGGCAAGTGTCAGTGCTGGAGACAAAATCCTGAGGTTAATGCAAGCGTAATTAATATCGTCAAGCGATAACACAGCCATGCGCAACTTGCTGTTACAACGCAACACTGATTCGTATGCTTTAGTTGGCTGCCTCCGCGATAAAACCGCTAAATCTCCAGACTCATTTTCTGCGTCGAAATATTGCAAAACCCCCGCACGCGCAGTTCTTATTTCAGCATTCCCCAGGTCATCGTAACGGTCATAAATGAGCCTATACAGCTGAGAATCTTTGGGGGTTTCCCTTGCCGTCAAACTATCGCGGCTGTTTTGCCGGACATGGACTTCGGACGTAATCGAATCAATTTGAACCATATCCATGTGGCGTGAGATTCTGAGTAATAAATCCCAATCTTCCAGCGAGGTTAATGATTCATCAAATAGACCGATTTTGTCGATCAATGACCGACGATGACCCCAACTGTTGGTTGGAATAAAGTTACTAATGTGCAATCGTTCTTTTGAGTACTTTATCCCCTGATACGGGCGTGACCGTTGCAGCTCGATTCGGCCTTCGTTTGCATCTATTTTTTCGGTGACTTCTTCGCTACTGGTAAAAACAAAGTCCGATGAACAATCAGTCAATTTGGCCGTAATAACGCTCAGGTGATTAGGAAGATAAAGATCATCATCATCAAGATACGTAATTATGTCGCCCCGCGCGATGGCCAGTGCTTTGTTTCTGGCTACGGCCGGACCGCTGTTTTTCCCCAATCGTAAATAAGTAATATTATTTCCGGTGTTAAATCGTTTGATCACCGATTCAATATCATCACCACCGTCATTAACGACGATTATCTCGAAATTTTGATAGGTTTGACGTAGTACACTTTCTAATGCATCGGCCAGCATTCGCGGGCGGTTATACGTAGTCAAAATAACCGACACTAATGGCTCGGGATTGAACCGATCAGATTCAATAGCGCTAGGCGTTTTATTGCCCCTTTCCGATTTGGCTGAATCTAATAAAGGTGTTGGAAAATTGCCGCTATCAATGTGCCGTTGTTGAATAGGCACATTCATATTTTCGCTTAGTTGCTTCAAACCTGAGAGGCGATCAGCCTGTTCGATCGGTTCGTGTACCTCTGTTGTGACAATGGGGATATGGGTAGCACCAAATTGCGTAGTAATCTGTAATAAAAAATTCCAATCGTCTGATGATGATAGGGTTTCATCAAAACGGCCGATTTTGGTCAGACAATGCCGACGATGCGCCCAGGTATTGATGGGGATGTAGTTTTCCACCTGCAATTTTTCCAGTGAAAACTGACCGTAATTAACCGGACTTAATCGTTTTACTTCTCTACGCTCATCCCCCTGGATTTCTTCGAGTACGTACTCACTGTCAGTGTAAATAAAATCGCATCCATGTTCCAACAATGCATCGACCACGGTTTGTAAATGATGTGGCAGAAAGCAATCACCTTCATTCAAGTAGCATACGACATCACCTTGAGCTAAAGATAATGCAATATTCCGGGCCGCTGGTGTGCCTTGGGACAGTTGCAATTGATGATAGCGAATACGCCCTTGCGTATCGACGGATTCTACCAAAGATCCGATGGGCGTTCCGCCGTCATTGATGACTATGGCTTCCCAATGGACATAGGTTTGTTGTAGCAACGATTGCAGTGCGTTTAATAAGAATATTGGACGATCTCTGGTTGGTACGATGATAGTAACCAAAGGTTTGTTGGCCAATGTCGGTATTTTGTAATACTGAGGAATGGCCTCAAGGCGCTGAACAATATTTTTTACCCGCGCTTCAATTTTGGGCCACAGCGCCAGATATTCTTGCTGATGTTGTTTAAAATTATTTAGTTTTGCAATGAAACATTGAATGATACGTTTTTCATAACCGATTAAACGATCGTAGTGGGTTTCCGTAATATAACGTTCCAATAGCACCAAATGCTCCATGAATTGGGTCCCGTCTTTAGTGTAATTGTCACCTACGGAAGCTTGATCACCATGAACGCGGAAGGCGGAAATCGGCATTCGAACGAAGCATGATTGGATGCCATGAGCGGCAAATCTCAGTACCAGGTCATAATCCGTGGCGCGGAAGAATTGATTTTTGTCATTAATCTGAAGTGTGGTATCAAAATGTCCCAGTTTATCCAATATCGATTTGCGAAATAACGTGGCACCCATGTAAATATAGCAATCGTGATACAGCAAATCAGCAAGGTCGTTGCGACCGCAAGAATAATCCAAGGAATAATGACCGGGATGACGAACAATTGACGTGATTTGATCGTTCGCATCGGCAGTTATATAATAACCAAATGCATAACCCGATTCCGGGTGTTGTGTTAACTGTTGGTGGAGAATCGTTAGTGCGCCTGGGAGTAAAAAATCGTCAGCGCCCAGCAATAGCACAGTGTCTCCCTTAGCCAACGAAAAACATTTATTAATGTTCTCGACCGCGCCAAGATTGTTTTCGTTAACCACGTATCGAATGCGCTTATCGCGTATATATTGTTCAACCACTTCATCGGTATTATCCGTGGACGCATCATTGACGATCACGAGTTCTATATCGGTAAAATCTTGTGTCAGGGTGCTATCAATCGCTTTAGCCAAGAAACGGCCATAGTTGTAGGCAGGGATTACGACTGAAATCGTTGGTGGTTTCATACTTTCTATCTCTTCAAAATTATCTTAGGCAACCGGCACCGTGATGGGGCACGCGGTACAGAGCGGCACCGTTGTATGCCAGTAACACCGACAGTATTCGTCCAGAAATCTCCCCATAAAAACGAATAGTTGCGTGCTCGTTTTGCGATTGGTGAGAAATCCAGGATAGTGGCGTTTATGGTCAAATAAAATTGACATGTTCCGGTGGATTTTTAATGTCCCACAAGAATTTGTTGATGTAATCTTGGCGGCAACCAATGGCGCAATCTTTATGCACATCCACCGACTTGGCGATGTCGTTATGAACCGACCAATAATGATCGCCAAGCACCAAATCGTAAAATGAGTCTTGATGCAGGTCGCCGATATAAAAGCGTTCTTTATTGAAGAATGGGCCGCAGGGATAAATTTTCCCATTACCCGATATTTGCAATAGAAACGGAGTTCCCATGCACACATCGTATTTTCGAAATCCGTTTTTATATAAAGGTGTTTCCGCGGCGGCGTTGATTTTATTCCACTTCACCTGCACCACATAGTCATCGGTGCTACAAGCTTCAGCTTGTTTGAGTACAGTCCCCATATTTTGATACGCTTCGTAATCAATACCGATTTCTTTGTATTCGGAATCAGAGCAGTGTTTGACGACAAAGTAATCAACCCCCAATTCGGCACCGAGTCGCGCTTCGGCCAATACCTCATCAAAACATTCCGGAATCAACACCATTTGCAAACCGATGGTGCAAGGATAGTTATTGGCTTTTTTGATACGTACCAACTCGCGAATTTTTTCTACCAGTTCGTGGAAATTCTTTTCTTTGGATTGATGTACGCGACGAAACCCTTGAGCGGTACCCGCGGAAAGATTGAAACGGATATAACTCATATTACGCAACAGATCTTCGGCTCGATCCATGTTTAGCAATAGGCCATTGGTTGCCATGGATGTATCAATACCGTTTTCGGCAGCTAATACCGTGGCATCGTATAAGGCTGGATTCAAGGTCGGCTCACCATCTCCGATAAAGCCGAGAGAACGCACACCGAGGCGACCGCAATCACCAATAAAGCTTAACAAGGCGTCACGTTTAATCATGACTCCTTTGGTCATATTCTGCACTACCGCATAGCAATACAAGCAGGCTGTATTACAAAATTTGGTTAGGCCCATATCGATATGTATAGGTGCAATGCGTTCACCGTCTTGCCAAGCCTGCAGGCGATCCAAATGATGCATCATTTTATGACCATCGAAGCGGAACCGTTCCGGCTTGTTGCGAAAGCTCGGACCCGTAAATCGATTCGGAATCGCATCCTCATCTTCAGCTTCACCGGACATGCGAACCATACCTTCCTGATCATCATAACGATGAAAATGGATTTTTTGACCGGCAAGCGACTGAAGATCTTTAGATTTTAATTCCTGGTCTGGTGCAATTGGTAATTCGCTGCGATCAACAATAGTATTCGACGTGCGCAGCTTGTGTCCGGGCCGATGGGCTTTGGGTGCTTCATCCGGTATTTTGGTTATAACTTTGTTGCCGAATCGATTGGTAGATTGCTTAGGTTTGTCCATGGTAGCATCCTAGCTCGTAGCTAAAAGGGGCCAATGGTTTGTTTATCAGGCACATCGGAAGGGACCTGTTTTGATAGTGACTGCAAAATTACGTCGCTGACGGACGCTGATAATCCGTCGATGAACTCAATTGCTTGTTGAGCAATATCTATTGCTCCCGGATAATATTTTTCGGCTAAAAAATGACTGGTCGGTACCGGGTGATCGGGTGTCGCCAACAATCTTGGTGCCGCTGTTAAGTGATCAAATCCAGATTGAATGACTTGACTAATAATGCGATTGCCTGGACTGGAAATACCGCAGGCGGTGTCGGCAACCAGCAATTTTCCGGTGCGGGTAATAGAATCTAAAATATTATCAGTATCTAGTGGATTGACCGAGCGAACATCGATGATTTCGATCTCAAACCCATGATCAGCGAAAACTTCCGCCACGCGCATGGCTTCGATAACCATATGCGATAAGGCAGCAATGGTTAATACATCACCACAACGACGAATGACCGCACCGTGCAAAGCACAGCGATAAGCCCTTTCAGGTACGAAATCAATCATCGGGTGCAACCAACGGTGTTCAATAAAAAGAACCGGGTTATTGTCTTCTATGGCGGCGATCATCATGCCTTTGGCATCATGGGCGGTAGCCGGCATCACCACTTTTAAACCGGGGATTTGAGCAAACAAACCCTGCAAATGTTGTGAATGTTGTGGACCTTGCCCCCATCCACGGCCAATAATCATGCGAATCACTAGGGGCACATGGGCTTGACCGTTGAACATGAAATGCCATTTGGCGGCGTTATTGACCATTTGATCCATTGCTAGCAAGGCAAAATCAATGCGTTGATGGACCAGTACCGGCCTCATTCCGTGCAAAGCAGCACCGATACAAATGCCGGTCATGCCATTTTCAGCCAACGGCATATCTAGTATTCGTTCAGCGCCGAAACGTTCGCGCAAACCTGTTGTGGTAGCAAATATACCTTTTGGATCGGGTACCCCTTCACCGATAAGAACCACTTCGGGATACGATTCCAGAGAATATGTCAACGCCTCGTGAATCGCCGCGGAATAACTTAGCGTTCTGGATTCAGGCATAGATATTATGTTCTAGTGAAGTCACTAGCGGTCGGTGTTCGTTATGCGTAAATGCGGCGTTAATTTCATCGCCAATCTGCATTTCCATAGTCTGGATATCGTTGTCATCGATATCACCCGTACCAAGTAAATGCCTCTGCAAATGCTGTATCGGACATTGCTCTTTCCACAATTCCAATTCTCCAGCTTGGCGGTAACCTAAATGATCGTCGCAATCCGGGCCACAATGCTCGCTCCAACGATGCGTACGCAATTCGAAAAATTGCGGGCCTTGTCCTTTCCGGGCATGATCCACCGCACGGTTTGCGTGCCTTGCTATGCAGAGAACGTCATTACCATCCGCTACCCACGTCGTGAGTCCGTGAGCGGCGGCAATGCCATGAATGGGACGTTCAGGTTGACGTTCATTCATCGGCGTCATAACGGAATAGGCGTTATTTTCACATACGAATATCACCGGTAATTTTTTTAATGCCGCGTAGTTCATGGATTCATGGAGTACACCTTCTTCAAAACAGCCATCTCCGAAAAATACCACAACGACCTGCCCGGTATCACGATAGCGAGCAGCCCATGCGGCACCCACCGCGATGGGTACAGTGCCACCGACAATCGGAGTGGAACCCATAAAGCCGGCACGTTTGTCAATCAGATGCATGGAACCGCCATGACCACCCGAGCACCCTGTGGTATAGCCGTGCAATTCATCAATCATCGCTTTAAGATTCCCACCCTTAGCTAAATAATGGCCGTGGGCGCGATGATTGCTATAGACCATGTCGATATTTGCTAAGGCAGAGCAGATACCCACAGCAATGGCTTCCTGCCCAATACATAAGTGCATGGGACAGCGCATGGTTTGTTGATGATAACGCTCAGCCAATGCCTCTTCGGTGCGACGAATGCGCAACATGGCGAACAATAAATCATAGCCTTGAATAGATGCCATGATGCTATTTCATTAATGTGGTAATAGTTTTGAATAAGGAGGTCGGATTGACGGGTTCACGATTGCAAACAATCTGAACGTCCAGAGCAGCCGCCGCACTGCCGATAAACGCGGCCATATCGGTCGGTAAATGACCGGCTAGTGCAATCCCCGCTAAAGATAAGAAAGCGTCGCCAGCACCAATGCGATCGACGACTTTGGTGGAAAGAGCGGGAACATGGGTAACGTGCCGCTGGTTCACATCGATGACTTGTAAACCTTCAGTTCCTTGTGTGATAGCTATTTGTTTGGCGTGTAATTGATTACCTAGGGACAGGGCTAGATCCTTTATTGGGCCATGACGGTCGTGCGCCGCCAAACGCAATTCCGGTTCATTGAGCGAGATAAAATCGGCTTTTGGGTACCGTTGGATAACATGATATCCTCTATTACCACTGTTAATTTGTGTATTGACCGCTAAAAATCGGGCTTGCTCCGCGAATACGGTAGCCATCTCCGGAGAAATAAAGCCATTGCCGAAATCGGGCACCGTGACACAATCAAAGTCCGGCAAATGTTGTTGCAACCACTTGACGATAACGCGATTCAGCGGATCCGCTAACGGCGCATCGTTGCAATAATACACTTCAAATAGCTTGGCTAAATCATGGGTTGTATAGCGTCGTTTTACTAGGGTGGGTGCATCATCCGTATAGAAAAATTTCGGCGTGATATTGGCGGCCAACTTAGAACGAATAAACTCTTCGTTAGAGTCATCTCGTCCCAGGGCACACAATAATGTCACTGAATCGACGAAACCCGCGATATGATTCGCTACGGCTATCGAACCGCCCGCAAAACGTTCTTGGGATGCATATTTCACGGCTAAAGTATTACCTTTGCCGGTTTGACCCATTGGTGTGCAATAATGGTATTCGTCAATGATGGCTTCGCCAGCAACCAACACATTCATGGTTTTCAAACGACCCATGTGCTCAATTATGCTATCCGTGCTATAACGCCTTCGAAACCCATCCAAAAAGGCCGCCGTTGGAGGCGGAAATACCTCAAAATGTTGGTTCAGTAAATGACTGGAACTGAAACGAATATCATCGACAAAAAATACCCTGCCCTGGTGGCTTTCTACGGCCTGTTGTTCTAAAGTGATATTGCCGGTTAAATCATCATCTGCGTTCTGATATTCCGAACCTTTTGCATAGACATCGGGCTGTAATTGATGAATCACATTCACCGCGGTTATCGCTTCATTAATCGCCACGCCATCCACGCATTCCAATGCAGCTAGATTTTCAGCGCGCAATTGTTGATTGAATATAGGACGGTCGGGACCCTTATTCACAAAACCATCCGCTGTGATGGTAACCAGTAAAACATCACCTTGTTGACGTGCGCGTTGCAGATAGCGAATATGGCCAATATGCATTAAATCAAAAGTGCCGTGACACAGCACAATGCGCTGTTGATGCTGACGATAATGGCGCGCTAATTCCGCCAATTTATCCAGCGATACAATCTTATCCAGCGGTGCCATACCCACTGGCGGGCAATGACTATCCTGCAATACGGTTGCGTGTGACATCGTCGGTTTTTTCGTGAGTGAGTGCTTCCATTAGATGGTGTAAAAAAAATAAATGTCCGGTCTCCACAATTCCGTAATCACTGGAATTCAACCAAACATTCAAATCGCCTTTAAAACGCAGATTATTCCGGGACGAGAAGCCACTCAATGTGAGTATGCGGCAGCCGATGTTTTTTGCGCTGGTTACTGCGTTGATAATATTGGGCGATTGACCGGAACTGCTTATAGCAACTAATAAATCACCGGCTCTAGCCATCGATTGTAGTTGTTGGGAAAACCCCTGCTCATAACTGTAATCATTGCTATAACAGGTTAAGGCCGACGATTCGTGCAAAGTGAGCGCGCGCATCCAAGCAACGTTTCTCAAATCAGTCATGATATGACTGGCAACCGCCGCACTACCGCCATTACCGATCAAATACACCACGCCATCGTGTTGGCGGGTATCTTCAAATAGTGTCTGTATACCCTGTATACCGGTATCGGCATCGACTAACGTGCCGCCAAGACGACTAAATTGAGCCTGAGTTAATGTGCTACTTAGTTCAGTGACATGCGTGGTCAAATGACGGTGAAACATGAGTCTCTGTATCCAAATGTTTGAACCACGGGGTGGTTGCGGTGGCGATGGTTTCGGGAGTCCATACAGGTGCGTCGCACCAGTCTTTCAAATGCGTAAGCATGGTTTCGACACCTTGTTCAAAACCGATGCGCGGTTGCCAATCCAAATACTGTTGAATATTGCCGATATCGGCAAAGGTGCAGTCGGGCTCTCCCGGGCGCTTGGGTAAATGAACCGTGTCGCCGCCCAACAATGCTACCAAATCATTAATACAATAATGACCGCCGCTACCCACATTAAAGACTTCGCCAGACACATTCGAATCGGCGGCGCGTACGAACGCTTCTACAACATCGCTGACAAATACAAAATCCCGGGTTTGATTACCGTCCCCCACCACGGTATACGGTTGAGCATGAATTTTTTGCGATAGAAATACGCCAAACACCGCTCCATATGCTCCTGTGGTACGTGACCTTGGGCCATACACATTGAATAATCGCAACGATACGCAAGGTAAGCCATAAACCTGTTGCCAATGAAATACCAATTGCTCTCCCAGATGCTTAGTTAAAGCATAAGGATATTGTGGCTGCATGGGTGATGTTTCCGGTGTTGGATAAATCTTCGGTATGCCATAGCAAGAAGATGATGCGGCATATACAAAGCGTTTAACACCTGCATTTTTTGCCGCTTGCAGTACCTGAAAAGTACCGGTGACATTACTGTCATAGTATTGATCAGGATGTTCAATTGACGGCACAATATCGGCCAATCCGGCTAAATGAAACACCCAATCAATACCCTCAAAACATTCTTGTAGGCTGCGGGGATCAGCTATATTTCTTTCCAACAAAGTAAAATCAGGATGTTGAGCGAATCCTTTAATATTATTTTTTTGCCCGGTGGAAAAATTATCCAGCACCACCACGGAATGCCCCTCCGCAAGCAGATGTTCCGCCAAGTGGCTACCGATAAAACCCGCACCCCCAGTAACTAATGTTTTCATGTGTAATCTTTGTGACTAGACGAAATTTACGTGAGCAATGGTTTGTTGTTTTAAATGATCCAAATAGCGATTGACTTCATCCATGCGGCAGTTCTTTCGGCAATCGCGTATGTCCAGGGAATTACGGATAAATTCGACGTTTTGTTGACGCTTTTCGCCCTCCCATATAGTCTGAAACGAAGCGTCATTCATATTGCCGTATTCAAAACGCTTATCCAATAAATAAGCACTACAACCGTAAATCGAACCGTCAGCCATGATATAGGCCCAAAAATACGGGGTGGCATGACAGCTTTGGTAACGTTGCGCTGAACTTTGTGAAGATTTACGCATGGCATGAGCACGAAACACTACGTTGAAATCATCATCGTTTAATGTTTCCAGTGAATTTCCAATCTCCAATAAAGAATCGTATTGAAGACTCTCATAGCGCTGTGTATTACTGGATAAATGTTGCGAATAGGGTTTGACAACCAAATAGTCTAAGCCAATGTTTTTACACAATAGAGCAAGCTCGTAGAGTTCGTCCTGATTTTCTTGCAGCAACAAACATTGTGCACCGATCACACAATCGAGATGGTTTTGACGCTTGTATTCCACTGCTTTACTTAAGTTTTCAACAACCCGGTCAAAGTCTTTGATTTTGGTTTGATGAATATTGGCATAAGTTTTTGCTCGACCCGCATTAATAGAAATTTTAATCCAAGAAATCCGCGGCAATGATTGCTCTATAAATTCCCGATTCATCAGCGTACCGTTGGTGGTAAATGCGACATCAATGCCGCAATTGTTAGTAACCTCGACTATGCGATTGATGTCTTTATGCAGCAGTGGCTCACCTTCGCCCGCATACATAATGCTTTTGATACCCAAGCGGCCCATTTCCGGCAAACGTTGCTCAAGCATAGCGACATCCAAACGACGCGCTTGATAGCCAATATAATCTACCGCGCAAAACGTACAACGATGGTTGCATGCGCCCACTGGCGATACTTCCACATAAATCGGGTAAATAGATTTCGAACGTTCCCAGTCGTCATTTGTATCCAACCACGCACTCACCCGCTGAGGATGAAACATCAGCTTATGGCCATCGATTTGGTAAGCGTCCGTCATTTTTTTGTCGCAATCATCGAAAAAATAGTATTTCCGTGGGTTACAAGCATATTTGATGCCATGAAAAATTGGTTGATAAATTTTAAGGAATTTTGGAGACTGGACAAAAATGGTGGAACAAGCCTCCCTACATCAATTTGTCCAAACGTATGTGTAACACCTCAGCTTACCCTCAAATTTACCCGATTACGGCGTCGAAAATGCTCATGTACCCCGGTACACTGCGCGTTTTCTCCTTGTACTCGACTAAATTTGAGAGCAATCTGAGTAATTACAGGGGTTTTTAAATTCGCTGAGTAGTTGAAAACAACGGCCGTAATTGATTCCATGTCTACTCAACGCATCCTTATTCTTGGCCATACTGGAAAGCTTGGCCATGCGTTAATTAAGGTTTTGAGCAAGAATCATAGAGTCACCGGATTAAACTCTACGAATTTTGATGCCCGCCAACTTGATTTGCTCAAGCAAACGATTGCGTCCCATGCTCCGGATATCGTCATCAACAGCGTCGCGAAAGTAGGCATTGATCCCTGCGAACTCGATCCTCAAGATGCCTTTAGGCTCAATACGCTATTACCTAAAGAACTCGCTCGGTTATCTAATGAATACAACTATCGTTTAATCCACTTTAGTACCGATTCGGTATTTGATAATCGAAAAGAAGGTGCCTATGTTGAGTCGGACCCAGCACGCCCACTAAACGTATACGGTGCGACCAAATACGCGGGTGACTGCCAAATAATGGCCCATGCATCCAATTACCTCATATTAAGAATTGGTGTTTTATTTGGTCCCTGTGCACCCGACAAACCACAATTTGTCGAAAAGATGTTGGCTCTGGTGAATGCAGGAAAAACCATTCGCGTATCCAATGATGTTTTATCCACTCCGTGTTTTAGTTGGGATATTGCTGAAAAAGTCGCTCGTATGGTTAGCTGTGAAACCCATTCGGGTTTGTACCATGTAGCAAATCATGGTGTTGCTTCACTCTATGACCTAATGCTTAGGATATTGACTATACTGAACCTAGAACAGTGTATCCAAGCTGGATCACATGAGGAGTTTCCGGCAGTTGGAATTAAAAACACCCACACAGCCATTATTTCAGAAAGGATTGATGCTTTAAGAGCATGGCAGGACGCGGTAGATGAATACTGCAAAATGCTATAACAATTACCTCTCTATAACTCGAGAATCGCGCTGGACGTTGTCTTCTGTAACAACCTCGTCGACTGGAAACCATATAGATCACCGATCCCTACAAAATGGATGGACACAAATTGTTATGGCATCCAGAGAGAGTCGCGGAATGGAATCAAGATAAACCTATCGCACCCTTGTATATTGACATGGGTATTACGCAGACATGCAATGTCGCCTGCCAATTTTGTTATTACGCAGTGCCTGAAAACCGCACCAAAAGCATTATCCCAACAGCATCGCTGATTCCATTCTTTAAGGATGCTGTATCTGTCGGAGTTAAAGCCATTGGCATTTTAGGCGATGGTGAACCCACAATGCATCCTGACTTTCACGAAATCATACCAGCCGGTCATGCGGCCGGTCTCGACATGGCCGTTGCAACTAACGGTGTATTATTAAAACAAGAAAAACTGCCCGAACTTTTATCCGCATTAAAATGGATACGCTTTACGCTCAGTTCAGCCACTGGCGAAAATTACCGAATCATGATGGATCGTAAAGAAAAAATATTTGATCGAGTAATTGAGAATATCCGCGCGGCGATTGAAGTAAAAAAAGCCAATAAGTTAAATGTCACCATTGGTATCCAAATGGTATTAACCAATGATTGCTCAAGCCAGATTGTTCCTCTGGCTAAATTGGGCAAAGAACTGGATGTTGATTATTTCGTGATCAAACGAACATCAGAAAGGGAAGGTACTCCACACGGATTAGATACGCCTAAATATTCAGAATATGAATCCCTATTTCAAGAAGCTGAAGCCTATAGTACTAATGACTACTCGGTGATTGTTAAACGCATAAAAATGGCTAACCAGCATCGTTCATACAATACTTGCTATGGATGTTCGTTTCTGCCCCAAATTACCGGTGCTGGAGAAATGTATTCATGTGGAAATTTCTTTAATAATAAAGACTTCCTAATGGGAGACATTACTAAGAAATCATTTAAAGATATTGTTTATAGTGATCAATACCGGCAGGTATTAAAACGAGTTGAACAGCAGGTTAACGTACATACGGATTGTGGCATAGGCTGTCGACAAAATGAGATCAATGAGCACCTATCAACATTAAAATCAAAACCACAACATGTTAATTTTATTTAGCCAATAATTCTCGCTTATTAATTCCGGGTAAGAAAGGAGCCCTTAGACGACCAGTGGAAATGGATCACCCTTTATCACTTCTCCTGGTTTCACATCCATTTGCTCGATAAAGGTTGCTGCACTTCCGTTTCTCGGTTTATAGCGTGTTTCGCCGACTAAATATCTCAATGACATCGCCAGCCTTGGACGACCTTCTCTTGAATTGGGTGAGGAACAATGCCAGGTTAGACCATCATGAATCGTCATATCACCCGGTCCAATATTTGACAGAACTACCTCGTAACCTGCCGCCGTTGGATCACTTGGAATTAATGGCCGATCTTCTCCCTCGAAAGGTTCTGCCGTATGCAAATTCACTGAACCCATGAGCCCTTCTTTATGCGATCCCACCACATATTGCAAGGTTCCATTATGAACATCTGTTGGATCTAACGGTATCCAAAATGCGACCTGGTTATTGGGTTCAAACGGAAAGTAGGCAACATCTTGATGCCACTGTAATATATTACCGTGCTTAGGGGGTTTATAAAAAAAGATAGTCTCCAGTAAACGGATGTCTAATCCTGGTTGACCTTTGCTGCCATATATTTTGTTAATTGCATCAACAAATACTGAATCATTAGCAAATGCTTTTATTTCAGGAAATTCACTAATGCCACGTATACGTTTCTGCGAACCCAGCACATGATGCCAAAATACCACTGCCGGCTTGGTCTTTTGGAATGATTGATTCAGCATCATTAGGTAGGCTCTCCCAGTCTTTTCTAATTGCCTGAATTCGCTCTACGGGAAATACATCTTTTAAAATGGAAAAGCCATCTTTTTCAAATTGCTTTGTACTAAATTCTGCTGTCATTGTTTATCTCTTATTTAAGGGTTATCGCTCTCGACCTTTCCCGCCTTAGCGGAAAAGTCTTTGGTTAATTTA